>JBAZUB010000001.1:348593-697186 GCA_041661625.1 Patescibacteria group bacterium
ACGCTGTCACTCCAGGCACGTACGAAAAGGTTCGCTTACATCATTGAGCAGATCAAGAATGACGTCGAACAGGGCCGCACCCTCGCTACGGCGCTCCGGTCATACCCCAAGGTATTTCCCCCCATATTCATCAACATGGTGGAAGCCGGAGAATTATCCGGCCAGCTGGAAAATGTGCTCGATCGTCTGACCCTGCAAATGAAGAAAGATCATAATCTGATTGCCAAAGTAAAAAGCGCCTTAACATATCCCGTAGTTATACTGGTAGCCATGGTGGGCATCGCCATTGGCATGTTTATTTTTGTGATTCCAAAAATTACTAGCCTATATGCGGAAACCGAGGTAGCGCTACCGATGGCTACTCGAATTTTGATTGGCGTAAGCGATTTTGCATCAAAGAACGCGGTGTTTGTCATCGGCGGAATAATCGGCCTGGTGGCATTGATAATCCGCCTGATTCGCACGGTCAAAGGCAAACGAACCATCGACTGGCTGAGCTTGAAGTTGCCGATTGCCAATAAAATAGTCAAAAAAATTAACCTGGCTCGTTTCACCCGAACGCTTAGCTCATTACTCAAGACCGACATCCCAATAGTTCAGACCTTCCAGATTATTTCTAAAACCTTGGGCAACACCTACTATTGCGATGCCATGATGCAGGTATCAGAAAAGGTAAAACAGGGTATCACAGTTACTTCGGTGATTGAGAATTACCCCACCCTGTTCCCACCGGTTGTTACCCAGATTATTAATGTCGGGGAACAGTCCGGCACACTTGATACCATCGCCGAAGAGATTGCGGTTTTTTACGAAGAGGATGTTGAACAAACGATGGCTGGATTATCCACCATTATTGAACCGATTCTAATGTTGATCCTGGGTGTCGGCGTAGGCTTAATTGCGATCGCGATAATCATGCCGATGTACAATTTGACTCAAGTAATCTAATGCGCGCCAATACTAAAAAGGGGATGACGCTTATCGAGGTTGTGGTCGCTTTGTGTATATTCGTCGTCGCGTTAGCGGGGTTATACTCATTGATCGTAATAAGCTCGCGCGTATCAACGGATAGCCGAGCCAGACTTGACGCCACCGCCCTAGCCAATGAGCGCGTGGAGATGATTCGTAATCTCTCATACGACAACATTGGTACGAGCGCTGGCATACCAAGCGGCACCCTGCTGCAGAGCGAGGCGGTGACGGTAAACAATATTCACTACACCATCACGATTGATGTCCGGTATGTTGACGACCCATTTGACGGCACATTGGGCGGCCCCCTAAACGATCCCTTCAATACTGACTACAAGCGGGTCCGGATCGAAGTCAGCTGGCCAAATATGCTTAACCATATACCGGTCATATTGGTTACCGACGCCACCCCGAAAGGCGTGGAAAATAATGATGTCGGGGGTACGCTTATCTTGACCGCATTTGATGCCAATGGCAATCCAGTACCATCACCCGCCGTTCATATCTTCAACGACGATGTCGTGCCGGCAATCAACATCAATACCACGATGGACGCTAATGGACGGTATGTATTACCAGGCATGCCGGTAGCTCAGGAAACCTACGATATTTCGGTCACTAAAGCTGGTTATAGCACCTCTACAACCTACCCAGTTAGCGCGGGCAATCCAAATCCCACTCCCCCCGCCGCATCGATCTTTGCCGGCACCGTCACTCAGCTTAGCTTCACAATCGATCAATTGGGAGCGTTGACGATTCATTCCCTTGACCCAGCCGGGGCGCCGATCGGATCAGTCGCCTACCAGCTACGGGGCTCAAAGACGATTGGCACTGACGCTGCTGGTAATCCAATATACAAGTATTTACAGAACGTTTCCACCAATGCCAGCGGAGAATCGGTATTGAATGATATGGAATGGGACACATATGTCTTGACCATAGATTCGGTAGCTACTGGCTATGACATTGCCGGCACAAATCCGCCCGGAACAATCAATCTCGCGCCCGGCGCTAGCCTATCATACGAGCTTACCTTAGTGCCGCACACTGATCATACTTTGTTGGTCACGGTCCGGGATCAGATCGGGGGTTTAATGGCTGGCGCA
Organism: Patescibacteria group bacterium; assembly: GCA_041661625.1. Taxonomy (NCBI): domain Bacteria; species Patescibacteria group bacterium. The sequence continues at coordinate 350,672 of JBAZUB010000001.1, forward strand.
ACCGCCCAGCTGACTCTAGCGGCTCCACCGTACGATGTGACTCAGACCACCAACGCTAACGGGCAAATATTCTTTTCCGCGCTGACTTCCGGTGATTATACATTAACAACCCACGCTGACGGCTACGTTGATGTTATTACTCCAGTAACAGTAAACGGGCAATCCCATGTTGAGATATCACTCACGCCATAAACAAACCACTACTCGATTATCTGGTTTTACGCTCATGGAAACCATGGTAGCCATGGCTATATTCTCACTGGCGTTGGCAATTCTGTATAATTTTTACCTTCAGGGCATGGGCTCGCAACGTTACACCACCGAACAAGCACAGGCAGTCAACAGTCTCCGCCAGGGTACCGAAACAATGGTACGAGAGTTGCGAGAAGCCCGGTATGGTGATGATGGTACGTACATATTAGTTGACGCTCAAGACCAGGAAATAATTTTTTTCAGCGACGTCGACACTGACAATACTACCGAAAAAGTCAGATATTTTCTCGATGGCACTACCTTGAAAAAGGGCGTGACCAACCCGATTGGCGACCCGCCCACCTATGTCGGCGGCGTTGAGTCCATTACCGAGCTGTCTCCATACGTCCGCAATGGCAGTGATCCGATATTCGTATACTATAATGGCGGATATCCCGGCGACGTGATTAATAATCCCCTACCTACCCCCAGTCGGCTAACCGACACCAAGATGGTTCAGCTGCGTCTGCTGGTCAATGTTGATGTCAACCGCGCTCCCGACAGTTTGGAAGTTATTTCAAATGTTCAGATCAGGAATCTAAAAACCAATCTGTAATATGACCCACCAGCGTTCAAATATTCATCAATCATCGGGCTCGGTTTTGGTAATGGCTGTAGTATTTATTTCCGTCATCTTTACCATGTTTGGCGCATTGATTAGTTATGTCTTGACCCAGCAGAAAACGAATATCCGTAATGTTTCCTGGAGCCGAGCTTTGCTGATTGCGGAAGCGGGTGCAAATTATTCCCGCTGGCATCTGGCACACGCTTCGAATGATTTTGATTTTTCGGGTACCTACGACTACTCCGACCCCAGTGGCGGGGTAATTGGCCATTATACTCTCGAAGTTGCCGAACCCAGACAATGCACTACCACTGTCACCATTAAATCCACTGGCTGGACTGATGAATACCCGAACATGAAAAGAATAATCCGGGTGAGCTATGGACGCCCGTCGCTGGCTCAATATGCGTTCCTGACAAATTCTGATGTCTGGATTGGCGATACTGAGTCCGTCGTGGGGCCGCTTCATTCCAACGGCGGCATTCGAATGGATGGGACCCAAAACGCTATTTCGACTTCAACCAAAACCACCTACACCTGCCAGCCAATGCATGGCTGCAATCCGGCTCAGACGAAACCAGGTATTTGGGGCACCGGCAATGGCAACGCTGACGGTCTTTGGTCGTTTCCGGTGCCTTATATCGACTTTAACTCAATTACAACCGATTTAGCAGATTTGAAGGCGACCGCTCAAAACGGCGGGTATTATTTCGGCCCTTCGGGTGCGTATGGCTACCACATCAAATTTAAAAACGACGGGTCATTTGATTTATACAAGGTTGTAAAACTAAAGGCCAATGTTTATGGCTGCGATACCCAGTGGAACTGCAGCTGGGATTCTAATGATATCAAACCGGGCAATGGTGAGGATTTTATTGCCAATTATCCCCTGGCAGTGGATGAATGCAATAAACAAAATCTCATTTTTGTGGAAGATAAAAAAGTTTGGGTGGATGGAGTGTTGAAAGAAAAGGCCACCGTGGCGGCCGCGCAGTTTCCTGAAAGTGCCGCCACCAACGCATCAATTATTATCAACGGCAACATCTCCCGCGCTGACCCAACCGACACCATGCTGGGCTTGATCGCCCAACAGAACGTCCTGGTTCCCTATGACTCCCCTAATGTTTTAGAAATACAGGCTGTCATGGTGGCTCAAAAAGGTGCTGTCCAACGTTTGTACTACAATCCCGACAATCCCAAGAATAAAATCATGGTACGCGGGTCAATCGTCAGTAATAATGTTTGGACTTGGTCATGGGTCAATGGCAGCGGTACGGTAATATCCGGCTATCAAACGACCGAATCACATTATGAACCGGCGTTAATATATCTGCCGCCTCCTTACTTTCCCACGATTGGTGAATTCAGCTCGATATCTTGGGAAGAGTTAATGCCCGGCCAGTAATTCAACTTCTTTCTTCAACTCGGTAAACGCGATATAATATCTACACATGGCTTTACTCCGATCACATACTGAAGCATTCGGTCTCGACTTGAGCGACGGTGTCGTGCGCGCGGTACAATTTTCCAGTCAGCGCCGCGGCTTAGCTGTCACTGCTTTTGCCGAACAATCACTGCCAACCGGTATTATTGTTAAGGGTGAACCACAGGAACCGAAAAGCTTGGCTGAGGCGATTAAATCACTTTTAGTCAAGCCCCGATTTGGTCGTTTTACATCGCGCCGCGTGGTAGTGAGTCTCCCGGACAGCCGGACATTTTCAAAAATCATTGAGGTGCCCAATACCGACGGCACCCAGACTCAAGCTGCAATTCAGGACGAGGTGAGCCAGTACCTCCCCTATTCGATCGAGGAGCTATATCTGGATTGGAAACCTTTTGGGGTATTTCGAGGACTCGATAAGATACGCGTATTAATAAATGCCGTTCCAAAAGCCATCGCCGATACCTATGGCACCGCCCTAGAAGATGCCGACCTCAAGCCCATAGCTTTTATCGCTGAACCTTCCGCTATCGCATACGCCATGACCAATCACGCCGATTTGGCAGCCACTGCTCGCCTGATCATCGACCTGAATGAGCTCCGCACCACTTATATAGTGGTCGATCATGACGCCGTGACGTTTAGTACTACCAACCATGACATTTCCGGGAATTCGGTGACTAATATGATTGTCACCAGTCTACAGATAACATCCACCGAAGCCGAAGAAGCCAAACGACTTTGCGGGCTTGATCCAACCCGCGGACGAGCCGCATTGCCCACCATATTGCAGCCCTTTATTGAACAGCTGTCGTGTGATATCAAGCGTATCTTGGAATATTATGGATCTCACTCGCCAACCAATACACCGATCGCCGAAATTGTCCTAACCGGTACCGGTGCTGACATGCGGCTACTGACAAATCATCTGAGTGAGATGTTGGAGCAAAAAGTAGTGATAGGCAATCCGTGGGCTAAAGCCGGAAATATCAAATTAAACGGCCTGGCCAGTTATAAACTCATCCAAGCATTACCAGCCGTAATTGGCCTGGGGCTTATCGCCCAGAGTTCTAAAATATCCGAAGTATGATAATCTTGAATCTTCTTCCATTCGAGAAGAAGCACAGCATTGCAATCGAACACACCCGCCGGTTACAGAAGAAACTGGTGGCCATCTTCATGACCAGTCTGGTGCTGTGCCTTGCCATCTTACTGGCAACCAATTGGTATATTGGATATGAACTAAAATCAACCGAAGAACAAATTTCCAGTGTTCGGCAGATGCTAAGCAGCCATGGCGGAGATTCCAACGCCCAGATCGAAGCCATGAATGAACAAATAGCCCAGCTGCAAGGCATTCAAAAGGAGCACATTATCTGGCCTTCAATCATTGGCCAGCTGTCGAATACGACCGTCTCTGGAATCACCTTAAATACAATCTCCTTCGATGCCGCGCTACAGACTGTCACGTTGACCGGTACCGCTCTTACTCGCCAGAATCTGGTGGCCTATAAAGAAAAACTGGCTGCCATCTCGTTTGTTTCAAATATTGAATCGCCACTATCTGACCTGATCCAACGCGAAAATATCAATTTTGAATTCAAAGGCAAGTTTACCTATTCACCAACCGCTCAATGAAATTAAAGTTAACATCTTCATTTAGCTGGCTGATTGGTGCGGTGGTTATAGCGATATGTTTTGTGCTGTTTGCGTATTTCCCACTCAGCAGTCAGCTGAAGAACCGCACGAATACCGCCATCGACAAGCGCAATGAGTTGATTGATTTACAGGAGCAGGTGCAGAATATCGGCAAGCAGCAGGGCGAGACGGAACTTGATCAAAAACAAACCGAACTTAATCGCCTACTGATTCCTAAGCAGAGTATTTTGGAATTCCTCTCGACCATCGAGGAGCACGCACGTACGGCTGGCGTTACCGAGACGCTATCATTCGATGAGTTTCCCGCAAGCACAGCAACAATTTTGAAACACCCCATCAGCTTAACCGTAACCGGACAATATGACGACGTTATCAAGTTTCTCCGTTCACTAGAAGGTCTGGATTATTATGTCAACTTCAAGCAGTTTTCAATTACTCACAGCAGCACGGCTGTAAAGCCCGCGAGTATTGTTTCGACCAATCCAACCAGTAACGAGCTCGTGGCTAGCGATGCCGATGCTATCCAATTGACTCTAGCTGGGTTTGCCTACTGGCATTAATTGTCTTAATTATGAGATTAGAAATTAAACATCTGAACAAAACATATTCGCTGGCCGTCTGGGCGCTGGGCTTGGCGGTGGTGATCTGGTCGCTTTGGTTAGCTTATCAAAGTATCAACCGAGCCATACTTAATCCGCCTGACACTACTTTTAGTAATATTAATATGCGACAGCACAAACTCAACAACGCTGCTTATGATAAAGTCATGGCGGCTTGGTCAGAAAAGAAGGAACAGGGCAAAGTCGACGAACCATTGACTAATCCATTCATCAGCCGTTCCGAATAGCCTTGACAGTCACCCCAGCGGAAGCTATACTACGTTCTGTAACTATTGAGCACTCTTTACTCACATGGCCCATACTAAATCCGGCGGCTCGACCGCCCTTGGTCGCGATTCCCAAAGCAAACGGCTCGGTGTAAAACTTTTCGGGGGCGAGATAGCCAAACCCGGCGCGATCATTGTCCGGCAGCGCGGCACAAAATACCACCCCGGTAAAAACGTTAAACGTGGCAACGACGATACCCTGTTTGCACTGACTAGCGGCGTTGTGAAGTTCACCAAGAAGAAGCGTCAGCGTTTCGATGGCGCTCTCAAGCAAGCTACTTTCGTGGAAGTCGTCTCAAAAAGCTAGCCACATCTACAATCTCAAAACAAAAGCGGGCTGTTAGCCCGCTTTTTTTGGTTATTTCCTTCCGTATCGCTTATGCTCAGCCGCTTTGATAAAAGCTAGGAATAGTGGATGCGGCGTCTCGGGATGTGATTTATATTCGGGGTGGAATTGGGTACCGACAAAAAACGGGTGCTGACTTGAGGGCAACTCAACCGCTTCCACCAGTTTACCATCCGGCGACGTGCCCGATATGATCAGGCCCTTATTGACTAATTTCTGCCGGTAAGCGGCATTGAATTCGTAGCGATGCCGGTGGCGCTCATAGATCTTTTTTTGACGCGAGCCATAAACTCGGGCCATGATAGTCTTGGGTGTGATCTGGCAGGGCCAATTGCCCAGACGGATAGTACCGCCGTACTGTTTTTTGGTTAAATATTCGGCTTGATCCGGCATAATATGAATCACCGGATGGGGCGTGGCTTGATCCACCTCGAGTGAGTTGGCTTTCTTCAAACCGGCGACGTGGCGAGCAAACTCAATCACGGCCATTTGCATGCCATAGCATAATCCCAAATATGGTACGCCATGCTCCCTAGCAAAACGGATGGCAGCAATCTTTCCTTCCGAACCCCGACTCCCCCATCCTTGCGGCACGATAATGCCGTCCAGCCCCTTGAGGCTGGGGGTCGTGTTGGTGTTATTCTCGAAACCCTCCGCATTGATCCAATGCAACTCTGGTCGCAGGTGGCCTGACCAGGCAGCGTGCTTGATGGCTTCAATCACGGATATGTAGGAATCGGCTAAGGTAAAATTACCGGTGGTAAAGTATTTTCCGATAATGCCGATGCGGACCACGCGCTGGGAACGGCCCATTTTGCGTACCATGGTCCGCCAGCGCCCGAATCGATTGATTCGCGACTTTAACTGGAATAGTTCCAGAATCTTTTCGGCTAGTTTCTCTTTTTCCAAATTAATTGGCACCTGATAAATGTTGTCCACGTCCACTGCTGCCATGACGCTTTTGGGCTGCATATTGCAAAACACAGCCAGCTTTTCCCGCCGCGGCTTGTCTAATAGTTTTTCAGCCCGACAGAGCAAGAAATCAGGCTGGATACCGGCAGAATTGAGAGTGCGCACGGCGTATTGAGTTGGCTTGGTTTTCATTTCACCGATTTTCGAGGGGATAGGCAAATAGCTCACCATGATAAATGCGACGTCTTTGGGTTTTTGCAGACGCATCATCCGAGCCGCTTCCAAAAATAATAGATTCTGATACTCGCCCACCGTACCGCCGATCTCAACAAGTACAAAATCGGCCTTATTTTTGTCACCGGCTCTTTTTATCCGACGAATCACTTCTTCGGGAATATGCGGCACTACTTCGACGCACCGACCCTGGTATTCCAGATTGCGTTCTTTCTGGATCACTGACAGATAGACCGCTCCAGTAGTCATGTAATTATCCCGGCTAAGCTCGGCATCAAGATAGCGCTCATAGTTGCCAATATCCTGATCGGTTTCCAGGCCATCTTTGGTCACAAATACTTCGCCGTGTTCAGTCGGGTTCATTGTTCCCGCATCGACATTAACATACGGATCGATTTTCACGGCCGTGACCTTATAACCGCGAGATTTTAACAAAAGCCCAATCGAAGAAACGGCGATCCCCTTTCCCAGCCCGGAGAGAACACCGCCCATAACAAAAATATACTTGCGTTTGATCATGATTTTGTTTGGATATCAATAATACATTGAGCCGTCTGCCCACCATGTTTAATGGTTACCGTGTGCCGGCCGGTACGTTTAATGGGCTGTTCCAGCTTTACCGCCGTTTCGTCCAGCCTTAAACCAAACCGACGATGGATACTTTCAATAATCGTCGATGCTTTAACGCTGGCAAATAAGTGGCCTTCGTTAGTGGCTGGTTCGTGAAATTCCAGCACGGCGTTATTCAGCTGGCCAATCGCCTCTTTATCTTGCTGGTGGCGCTTCTGGTCCGTAACCATACGTTGAGATTGTTGACGTTCGGCGCGCTTGATCGCTTCGGGTGTGGCCACCGCGGCTAATTGACGCGGAAATAAATAATTTCGGGCATAACCCTCGGATACCTCTTTGACCTGTCCGGCTTGTCCAACATTGGGTATGTCTTTCTTTAAAATAACCTTCATTTGGTTGTGTCAATTTATGGTTGAGACTGGAATTGCGCCACCGCGGCGTCCAATTGCGGATCCCGGCCGGCTTTGGCATCTTCAGCGGTATATTCGACTACCAGGTCGGGGGTGATGCCCTGTTCATTGATCGAGCGGCCCTTGGGAGTCAGCCAACGCGCCGTGGTCAGCTTCAGGCTGGAACCATCAGAAAACTCCTGATAAGTCTGGACCACGCCCTTGCCGAACGTTTTCGTACCAATGATCTTGGCCGCACCATAGTCCTGCAGAGAGCCGGCCAATATTTCCGAAGCTGAAGCGGAACCGCCATTTACCAGCACCGCCAGTGACAAGCCCTTCAGGCGGCCCGAACCCTTGGCTTTGTAGGTAACGCTTTTACCGCCGGTTGATTCTTCGATGACCGCGATTTCCGGACCAACGCATTCGCCCACTAAGTCAATCGCCGTATCGACGTACCCGCCCGGATTGCCTCGTAAATCGATTACCCAGCCTTTGGGATTTTGCACCAATAATTCTGTGACTGCTTTATCAAATTGGCTGCCGGTATCGGTGGAAAACGTACTAATCGATATCACCGCCACTTTTGATGGCAGTATTTTCCATGTCACGCTGCTAGGGCTGATTGTATCGCGTGTGATGGTGTATGTGGCCGGCTCGGTCAATCCCGCGCGCATTATCAATAGTTTAACAGACGTGCCCTTAGCACCGCGGATTAAACCGACCGCCTGATCAACTGACATGCCGGTGGTCACGGTAGTATCAATCTGCAATATTTGATCGCCGGCCTTGATACCGGCCGCTTCGGCTGGCGATCCGGGAAGTGGTGAAATAATAACTATCGTTCCTTCTTTGGTGCCGAGTTCCGCCCCAATACCCTCAAATTGGCCGCTGACCTCAGCGTTGAATTGCTTTGTCTCGGTCGGATCAAAGTAGACCGAGTAGGGATCTTTGAGCGCGGCCACCATGCCTTTGAGCGAGCCGTATACCGAAGCCACCGGGTCAACCGGTTGATAGATTGATTTATCGTTTATCTCCGACCAAACCTGCCAATACATCGATGGATCCAGCGTCTTTTGCCGAAGCGCCGATGGCATGCCGTCCGATACTGCCTTCCAATAGCGATTACCCGTCTGGTCAGTTGCTCCGCGTCCGCCGATCAGATATCCGATGCCAAAACTGGCGACCAACGCAAAAATAATCGCATACCACAGCGTATATTTCAAAAACCAGCGTTTCTTGCGTTCTATCGGAGGTGGTACGGGCGGAAACGTGGTCGTTGGCTCTAGCATATTTCCTCTCGGGTGATTTGGGCGCCCAGAGCCCGTAACCGGTTATCAATATCTTCATATCCGCGGTCGATCTGGTAGATATTCTCAATGGTACTGCGTCCAGCGGCAACCAATGCCGCGATCACCAGGGCAATGCCGGCTCGAATATCGGGACTCTCAAGTTTGCTGCCATGCAATTTTGCCGGCCCAGCTACCACGACACGGTGCGGATCACACATGATTATTTTGGCGCCCATTTTATTGAGCTTATCGGTGTAAAACAAGCGACCCTCGTAAATAGTTTCATGAATCAGGCTTAGGCCTTCGGCTTGGGTCATCAATACGGTATAAGGCGCCTGGAGGTCGGTGATGTAGCCTGGGTACTCGTGCGTTACCAGGTTGGTAGCGACTAATTTTGGATCGGGCAATACTTTGACCCAGTCGGCACCGAATTCAAACCGTACCCCGGCTTGTTGGAGAAGCTTCCAGGGCACTTCCAGATGCGCCGGCTGACAACGGCGGATAGTCAGTCCCCCGCCAGTCGCGGCCGATAAAATGGCGAACGTGCCGGTTTCGATCCGATCCGGGATAATCTCGGCTGTGCCACCGCTGATTTTTTTGACACCCCTGATGACGATGGTGTGCGTGCCGGCGCCCTTTATATCGGCTCCAACGCTGTTCAAGTATTCCGCCAATGCTTCAATTTCTGGTTCACAAGCGGCATTCTTTAACACTGTTGTGCCGTTGGTCAATGTGGCCGCCATCATAAATGTTTCCGTGGCGGTCACACTGATTCGAGGAAATACATAAGTCGCGCCGTGCAGTTTCGAAGCTTTCAAATGATAGTGATCTTCGAACTCTGTGGCCTCAACGCCTAATTCACGAAAACCATCGATAAAAATGTCGATCGGCCGCTGGCCAATGACGCAACCACCGGGATGAGGAAACTTCACTTCGCCAAATCGAGCCAACAACGGACCGAGCAATACTACCGAGGCTCGCAATTTTCTAACCAGATCCGAATTAAATCGTGCCGTGTCGATATTCGCGTTATCAATCTCAATCGTGTGCTGATCGATCCATTTGGTCGTCCCGCCCATGTCACTGATAATGGTCAGCAATGCCTCAATATCAGCAATGCGGGGCAAATTGGTAATCCGGCATGGATCTGAGGTCAATATTGTTGCGGCGATAACCTTGAGCGCGTGATTCTTGGCGCCGCGCACGTCGATTTCACCCCGCAGCTGGCTGCCGCCATCGATGACTAGTCGTTCCATATGGTAATTGATCAATTTAACAAATCTGGTATACAATACATCCTAGCTACCACTACATTTTACTCGTTAAAGAGGAAAAGGTCAAAATGGACAAGCGCGTACGCCGACTGATGTTTATTGGGTTTTTCCTGGTGTTTGTGATTATCGCGCCGATCTTGGTGCTGCATACGTCTGGCTACCGGTTTGATTGGTCACAGCGGCGGCTGTTCCGGACGGGTTTAATCTCGCTGGGCACCGAACCCAAGGGCGCAACTGTAATTCTGAACGGCGTCGCTCAACCTAAAAAAACACCGGTGTTTTTATCAAATCTACTGCCCGGCACCTATACGATCCGGGCCACCATGGACGGTTATCTGCCGTGGCAAGAGAGCGTCGCCGTCCAAAGTCAGCATGCCGCGGTCTTGGGCACGATTGACCTGATCCTCGATCAAGCGCCACAAGTATTAGCGGCCAGTAATGTCGCCCAGGTAAAAATTTCACCGGATCGCACTGCGGCTTTTGTGCTGTCACAATCCGACAGTGGTCTAGCGTTGGAAAGAGTTGCTCTGCCGGCCGCTACAGTGAAAAACCTGGGGATATACGCTACTGGCACCACATTACTGACAGAGCCATTTAATGATCGTGTTTTGATCTCCAGCCCGTCTGGTGCTCGTCAGAGGATATTCTTAGTTGACGCCGATTCATCCAAAACTGCCCTGCCGCTCGACTTCATTACCACCGACCTGCGTCAATGGCAGTGGGTTTCGAGCAATGAGTTGATAAGTTGGTCAAACGAAGGCCCATGCACCGTCCTGTTGTCCGAGAAAACAGTCGCTTGCCAGACCCTGTCTGGCCAATCATTCTGGTACGCCAATAAATCGCTTTATTATCTTAACAGCGACGAACAGACAACATATTTGTACTGGGTAAAGAACCGTGACATCAGCCATGCCGAACTGATCACTCGCCTGCCCCGATCGGAGCGTTATCGGCTGGTGGCCGATAATCCCAAGATACTGGTGCTCATAGACGGCGCTACTCAAGACCTCTACACCACAGACCTAAATGAGACCGAAACCAGCCTAGTCCGACTGCCCAAAGCGGCCAAAGACGCGGTTTGGAATGATGATCATTCTCAATTGCTCTATTATAACGATTACGAGGCTTACTCTTGGCTGCCCGAAGAAAACGAACGCAAGTTGCTGACCCGGGTCAGCCAGCCCATCGCTTCCGCCAGTTGGTGTGGCAACTATCCGCATATTGTCATGAGTAACGACGGCAGATTAACACTGCTCGACAGCCAGACTAGCCCCTCGTCTTCGATTACCCTTGCCGAAAACGCGACCGAATGGTTGGCGGTCGATCCGGATGGCCATTGGGTGGCATATCTAACGGCTAATCAATCCCGATCTACCCTCTGGCTTCGACGTCTGCACGAGTAACCAGAAATTCCAGGTATTCAGTTAGAGCTTCCGTCCAATGGCGCAACGGGGGTAACTTGGTATTGATCAAAGCAGAATATTGCGGTCGTGGAGCCGGCCGGACGAATTCCGACATACCCACCGATTTCAAGGGTATACGAATACCAGCCAGTTCAAACAGCTTGGAAACGAATTCCGACCAATTGCACACCCCCTCATTGGCCAAATGATATCGCCCCCAAGGCTGGTTCTGACGGATCATTTCGGCCGTAGCCCGAGCCAAATCAGCGGTGTAGGTCGTTTTGCTGTACTGATCGGCTACTACGCATAATTCCGGTTTTCCACGTCCTAGCTTGAGAAAGGTGTCTACAATATTATTCCCGCCTGGACCATAAAGATATTCAGTGCGGATCAGATACCATTTGTTGGCGTACCGCTGTAATAATTGTTCGCCTAAAAGCTTCGAACGACCGTAGACGCTAATTGGATTCGGCATGTCGTCTTCCAGGTAGCCCTCTTTTTTTTGTCCATCAAACACATAATCCGAGCTATAGTGAATGATTGGAATATCTAGCTGCTGGGCGGCTTGAGCCAGATACTGCACACCGGTGCCATTTACCGACATGGCCTGGTCTGAGTCGGTTTCACAGGCATCCACGGCGGTATGGGCTGCGGTGTTTATGATCCAGTCTGGTTGCGCCTCGACCACTTTTCCAATCGTGTCTTGACTAGTAATGTCGCACTCCGCTCGATCCCAGAGTATCAGATCGTTATCTTTGAGAGTTTCTCTGAGTGCACCCGCCAACATGCCGTTCGAACCGGTGATGAGTATTTTCATTTCGGTAAGTTATTGTACTGGGTTTTGTAGTATTCGAGGTACTCTCCACTCTTAAGCGGTTTCCACCAGCTTTCGTTCTTTTTATACCACGCAATGGTTTCTCTCAGGGATCGTTCAAAATCGTATTCTGACTTCCAGCCTAGTGCCCGAAGCTTTTCTGAATTTACCGCATACCGACGATCGTGGCCCGGCCGGTCTTTGACGTATTCGATCGAACTATCGTCTTTATTCATTAATTCCAACACTAACTTGGTCACTTCCATGTTCGTCTTCCGTTCACCCGAGCCGATATTGTAAACCTCGCCAATAATACCCCGATGAATAATAGTATCAATAGCGTGGCAATAATCCGATACGTAGATCCATTCACGAATATTCAAACCATCGCCATAGACCGGGATCTTTTTTCCCTCGATCAGATTGGTCACGAATAATGGAACCAGCTTCTCGGGATATTGATAGGGCCCGATGAAATTACAGCTGTGGGTAACGATTGTCGGTACGCCAAACGTCTTCCAATACGCCCGCGCCAGATGATCACCGCCAGCCTTGGAAGCGGAATATGGGCTATTGGGCTCAAACGGTGTCGTTTCACTAAACTCACCATCTGCTGTGGAACCGAATACTTCGTCCGTGGAGATTTGAACATACCGCTTGGTACCATACTTCTTAGCCGCCTCTAATAACGTGTAGGTACCCAATACATCTGTCATGATAAAGCCTTTTGGCCCCAAAATTGACCGGTCTACGTGCGTCTCGGCGGCAAAGTTAACCACACACTCGATCCCCTTTTGAAAAACCTGCTCCACCGCCGTTTCATCGGCAATATCGCCCTTAATAAAATGATAACGCGGATTATCTTTGACATCTTTCAAATTCTCGAGGTTCCCAGCATAGGTCAGTTTGTCGAAATTCAATACTTCATAATCCGGATATTTTTCCAACAGAAAACGGATAAAGTTTGAGCCCATGAACCCAGCACCGCCAGTTATTAAGAATTTCATAGTGTAAATACATTAAAAATACCTCATATATTGTACACGAATCCAAACCAAAACGCCACCTTATTTCTCTGTGGTGGCACCCGTTGAGCTATATTTATTCAGTGAATTGGAAGGTGGAGAGAATCGTTTGGACATCATTCTCTGCTACCTTACTCGCATACGCGTATACAAAATATTTACTGTTCTCGCGAAGATAAGTTAGTGTTCCGTCCCTATCGCGACCAACCTCGAAACCCGGAACCAATAGTTCTGGGTCGGTGATTTGTACGAAATGTACTTGGCTCTTCCATGCTGTTATTGAGTGGATGGCGCACAAATACGGCTGAATAAGCGAACAGGCCTGTATAGTTAGTGATACTCCCCGTGTTGTCTCTGAGGTGTCTTGAAAAGTAGGCGCGTCATCATCGCCTTGAAGTGGAAGAATACGACCATCATACCCAGCAACTGGGTTCCATTTTTCTGGAAGGCCTATTGTGTATCCTATCTTTGTATTTGTATACGTCTTCCAATCCGTTGGTGTCGTATCATACGCATTGGTATTGGCATTAGTGTTATCGTTTGTATTGGAATTGGTATTCACCACCGCACAAGCCTCTTCCCAGGTGCGCAGGCACTTGGACTTGATTTCGCACCAGGAATAACCGGCCGAGCCAATACAGCCATGTTCATCCCGATCGCCGCCTAAATTTTGGTCAGCGTTCTGATTGGAGTTGTTCGTGTTAACAGATACCGAGGAATTAGTATTCGTCGACTCCGACTTGGCAACGTAATAGATCGCCCCAGCCGCGATGATGGCTACAGCCAATAGAATGACCAGACCCAGCAGTGGTACAAAACCACGCTTGTTGATCAAAACGTTTTTCATCTGTTTATATTTTATCGGTAAATATATCTTTGAACGCCTTGGCGCCGTCACGATCCCGCGCCGAGACGATCGGTTCCGAATCCGTCCAAGGAATGTTTAAGTCCGGATCGTTCCAGCGAATGGTTTGTTCTTTAGCCGGGTCATAGTACTCCCCCACAAAGTAGATATAGTCGACTTGCGACGACACAGTGTAAAAAGAATTACCGATGCCGGCTGGAATAAATACGGTTCGGCGGCTATTCTCACCCGCTTCGAAATATTCCAGCTTCCTAAATGTCGGGCTGTCCGGTCGCAGATCTATCAACGCCATCTGAACGTTGCCGCTGACGATATATATCAGCTTGTCGTAGGTGGCCACATGAACGCCACGCAGTACGCGTTGAACCGAGCGCGAATGATTGGCTTGAACCAAATTCACCGGCCGACCAGCGGCAGCTTCTAATTCGTTCAATCTAAAATACTCCCGGAAGAATCCTCGGTCATCACCAAAAGTTGGCCGTTCGATGAAAAATATACCGGGGATAATCGCTGATTGAGTTATAATGTCAAGCATGGTTTTTATTGGCAATGAAATTTGAGGCGGCTAAAAGTGAATCAAAAGTTCCGGCATCGAACCACTCGCCCTCAACAAAGCGTACGTCCAGTTCGCCCAGCTCTAAGTAACGATTGTGCAAATCTGTAATTTCGATTTCACCTCGCGCTGATGGCTTCACTTCCTTGGCAAATTGAGTCACTCGGTTATCAAAAACATACAAACCGGGAATGATATAATCGCTGATTTTCTCTTTGGGTTTTTCCTTGATTTCGATGGCCTTATTATTGGCGTCAAATTTCACCTGGCCATAGCGTTCCGGATCGGGCATTTTCTTGGCGAATATTCTCCCGCCGCTGGTGAATGACTGAATATCTTTCGATACGTCATCATCGAAAATATTGTCGCCCAGAATCATAGTGACATCATCATTGTCGATGAAATCTTCGCCAAGAATAAAAGCATCGGCCAATCCCCGCGGTTCCTCCTGGATTTCGTAGGTAAACCTGGCGCCAAATTCTTTACCCGATCCCAGCAGATGCAGGAAATGGCCGGCATAATCGGGCGCGACGATGATCAATATGTCTTTTATCCCCGCCTTGAGCAGCGTCTGCAAGGGATAGTAGATCATCGGCTGATTGTAGACTGGCAGAAGTTGCTTGCTGGTTACTAATGTGAGCGGCCGCAATCGCGTAGCCTTGCCGCCGGCGAGAATTATGCCTTTCATGGATTTATTGTGATTACTTGATGAAATATTAGGTTAATCTTCCCACAGTATAAATAATTTTGCCAATATGGCGGCGATAAATCCACCGGCCAACGCGACAATAATGGCATTTTGACCGATCTGTTTCGTTATCCAAAATAACACCACACTCACTAATAATCCCAATACAACTACCCACCATATCCCATTTTTAGAAACAGAGTTGCGTCCTCTCGCGTCGCCGGCGCTATCTAAAGTGTTGTCTCGGAATGGTAGTAGACTACTGATAACACCACTAATTATTACAACAAATAAAAATAGGGTGAGGTTAAGATTCGCCGAAACAAAGCCTAACCAAATTGTATCAACCAGAAACAGAAAGAAGTAGGTTATCACCGCCACTATAAAGAATCGATCAATAACACCACTAAGCAATTGATAGATTAGCTTCTTATTGTTGATAGGAAGTTCGGGTGTCGGCATATTTTTAGAAATGTAGCTTGGAACGCAATTTATCGATTACTTTGGTTAATGTTATCGGATCTCTCTCTAAATCAATATCAATGGATTTTAATTTCAAAACGCGTCGATTATTTTTCAGTTCGGGGGCGTTCAGAGCCATGCGGATTGTCCCTTTTTCGGTGTACAGCTGCGGCACGGTAACTGTCTGACTGGCTACTAGCCATTCGCCTTCGATCTGGGCGATGGGATAGTTTCCGATAATATAATCATAATTATCGAGCTGACCGGCCGATACTTCCGCGAAATCTTTTGATCCCATCCGAGGGTCGAAATACTGTTCCGGCGTAAAGGAGAAATATCGCCCGCTGATCGTGACGTCGTTTCTGGGCAATATAATAGTTTCGAGAGCATTCTGGGTTGTTTTTTCAAGACGTAAGTTTTGTTTTATCTTATCGATTTTTCCTGATTGGCTACCAAACCTTACTTCTTGTAATCCGTTAACATGCGCGGTGCTCAAGGATATTTCTTTACTGTCGGTGTAAACCGTAGTCGGTTGCTCATTCACACCAGCAAAAGAATATTCAGCATTATCTGCCAGATAGACGTGCCCAATGAAGACGAGGTATTTTTGACGGGTAGTGATAGAGCGTATTAACGTCTCGTCATCTTTGGTGGTGTAGGCGACACGATAAACGCCCTCGGTCAGATTTGGTAGATTGATCCTAGTCGTTGTTACCAAACTGGCGCTACCGTCAGCGTCGGTGTTGCCATCGTCGGCTATGGCCTCAGAAAATACCTTATCGTCCCCGTGAAATACTTCAATCTTGGCATTATCGACACCGGCTTTACGATTTAACTCTTGCAGCGCGAAGTTCATTACCAATGATTCGTTTTTGATGTACGTATAAAATTCATGTGATCCTCTTAGCGTGTGCGCAGTAGTAGTCTCCTGGTTTGCTGGCTGATAATCTGGCAAAAGCACGCTCCCGGTTAGATCATAATTATATGCTACAATTTTTTTTGGGTCTGGTAACTGATGTGTGAATTGAGCAATGTCAGCGTAGATCGGTGTAAAAGAATGATTGGCGATTTGATCCTCTAATGCTTCGATCTCGTTAGTGTGATCGATCGTGTTTTGATCGGTAGTCTGGTGTAATTCATCCAGCTGGCTTCTCAAATCAGCCAGCAACCCATCGCGCTGATATAGCACTAAATCACCCGATCGCGTCTTTTGCCAATATGAAGGTAATTTTTCAAGCGATTCATTATACTGCGCGGCTTCACGAAAATAATATCCACCGGCTTTCTGAACCGCACCAACCGCTAAATCAGTCTGACCTTGAGGATTTTGGTAAGTGACTCGGACGGTCGCCTGCTTAAATGGTTTTGGTACTTTGACATCAAAACTGACCAGATCCTGGGTAATTAGCCGATATGATTCACCCGTCTTGGTGTCACGACCCAGAACCACATCCGGCTCGCTGGCGGCAAAGTTTTTTATGGCCGCTGATTCTGTCTGATTGGCATTAAAATGAATGTGTAGCTTACCCGTCGGAACAATATTACGATAAACCAGCCAAGCCACCAACACAAAAGGCAGAACGATAATGACCCGATTAACCTGCATTAGAATTTTTTGACTCGTTCTATGATTCATGAAAGTAAAACCGTCAAAATACTTATATAGAATATCACAAATATGCCGTATTATCTAATCGGATGACAAGCGATATATCAAGTTACCATGAAATAAATCGGTCGGTTTATCAAGCCGAAAATGCCCTCGATTTAATATTCCAGTAGTACGCCCAGCCTGACACCATCCCTCCGTGAAGGAACAATAATAATATACCGGCCGTTGACGCATTATCTCACGCACTCGTTGAGCCACAACTTCGTCTGTAAACGGATCCTGGGCAATCGCGCTCCGTTCGGGAAACACAACCTTGTCGGCCTTTCCCGCTAAAACCACAGCGTCAAACGGTGTTGCTAGCTGTACCTGCTTGTTGATTAAGCTGTATTCGCTAATATCCGCTCGAACCTTGGCTAACCCGTATAAAGGGTCAAGCACGACCAGTTTCATCGAAGCGATGACAAATACCAATACAATCAGAGCCGCGCTCGCCCGTCGCAACCGCACCGGCAAACGATTGATGATTTCTCTTACACCCAAGATCACAAATGGCAAACCAAATATGTAAACCGGCAACCAATACCGAATGTATGAATGTCCCAGAATTAATTGGTTTGGATTTTCGAATTCTTGGATGCGCCAGCTGCCGTAGTAGAATATTAACCAAACACTAACTAACGTCATGGCCACGAAATAGATACGCTGGCATTTCCGATTTGGTGCGGCCGCGACTTTTTTCCGCCATTCTTGAAACCAATTGATCAAGAACCACAGCCAGCCAATTAAAGCCGGAATTCCGTACCAAGGAAATAATCGCAAATAATAGGCCGTCCAATTGTGCCAGGCATCACCCATACGCAGACCGAATGGAAACAACGCTTGCCCAATCTTACCGCCTATCCCCTGCACCAAAGCCGTAACCGAATCAGATGCCACAGCCGATGGCGAATACCCAAAAGCAAATACACTGCCGTATAGTTGTCGATTGATAATCAACATGGGTATTATCATCAGCGCTCCGCCCGCTAGCGTTACCAAGATCAAGCGCCATCGAAGTTTCTTTTGGGCAAATACTATCAGTAGACCAAACAATGGGATCAGCCAGATACCCTCAACCGTGCGAAACAATAGAGCCGCCCCCAAACTTAAACCAAATAATCCATAGGACCAGAAACGTCCGTTCGAAATCATTCGGACGAAATAATAGGCCGCGATAATGGTTAAACTAACAAAAGATGCGTTGTGCATCATACTGCGGGCCGTGAAGTACCAGAAAGCCGGGTGTAGGAATAATAAAAGTGCCGCAGCCAATCCAATGGATCGACCGAACATACGTCTTATTAACCAATAAAAAACCAAACCACCAATCATGGCGATGATGGGGGTGATATATCTGATAATCCAAAGCCCGACGACTTTTGCCACTAATCCATACATCAAAGGCAGACCAATAAAACTCACCGGAACCAAGAAACCGTCGGCGATACCCATGCTCCGTGGCGCCACTATGGCTGGCATTACTGCGTTCAGCGGTTCAGCCACTCGAAGCGCCCCCTGCTGAGCAAACGTTTTCGTGAAATAATAATTCGCCGTTTCATCGGGTGACACAAAACGCGCCGACAACCCCGTTGAAGCGTATGAAGTTAATATAACAAAAAATGCCGCGGCCAATAACAGCACGATAACGTCACGATGTATGGATAACCTCTTCAGATATTGTATTAATATGGCCATAACTGCTGGTCATTATACAATTATTTGCGATATAATTCAATATTGGTCAGTCGTTGGTGGATGCCTCAAAGTAACACTATTAAATCACTGAATAAATTTATAGGATACATCGTTAGCCACACCAGGTTGCAGGTTTTCTTTTTTTTTTTTGGATTATTGCAATATATTGACTTTTCTGTTTTAATAATGAGTGACTGTTGATTATATTATTTGAAATAATCCAATGAAAGCACTTGTTACGGGTGGGGCTGGATTTATCGGCTCTCATTTAGTTAAAGCTCTGGTTGAACGTGGCGATACAGTGCGCATTCTAGACAACCTTTCCACTGGTAAACGCTCAAATTTACACCCTGAGGCTGAATTTATTGAAGCAGACATCACCAATCTTGAGCAGATCAAACCAGCTTTCAAAGAAATCGAAGGTGTGTTTCATGTGGCTGCATTGCCCCGAGTTCAAGCGTCGATTGAAAATCCGATCGGCTGCAACGGATCAAATATTGATGGCACGCTCAATGTTATTTGGGCAGCCAAGGAGGCTGGGGTAAAACGTATCGTCTACTCTGCCTCATCGTCTGCTTATGGTGATTCGCCCGTGATGCCGCTCAAAGAAACTATGAAACCGGAGCCGATCAGTCCTTACGCCCTGCAAAAATATGTCGGCGAGGAATACATGAAATTAGCAGCCATGTTCTGGGGACTAGAAACAGTCTCTCTAAGATACTTTAATGTGTTTGGCCCGAATATGGCATCGGAAGGTGCTTATGTAACCGTGATCGCCATATTCAACCGACAGAAATTGAACAATCAACCCCTAACACCTACTGGCGATGGTGAACAGACCCGTGATTTTACATTCGTCGGAGATGTCGTCCGAGCCAATATGCTAGCAATGGAAAGCCGAAAGGTTGGCCAAGGCGAAGTGATCAATGTTGGCAATAGTGACAACCGGAGCGTGAATTACATCGCCAGCGTAGTCGGCGGTCCGATCCAACATATCGCCGCTCGTATCGAGCCGCGTAATTCCCTGGCCGACACCACCAAGGCCAAAGAACTGCTCGGCTGGCAGCCACAAACCAGCTTCGATGCTGGATTAGAACAGACTATCAAATGGTATAAAGATAATTCCGAACAATTTATTACGAAATAACCGCAACAATGGAAGACTCATTAAACCACAGCAATGCTACTTCAGACTTTACCAAACCGGTAACAAACGTCACTTCGGAGTCTAGCACAACGCCACTAAAATATTCTGTAATCGTGCCGGTTTATAATGAAGAAGGTGCGGTTACCGCGCTACACTCTGAAATTGTTAAGGTGATGCGGGGATTAAATCAGTCTTTTGAAATAATATTTATTGATGATGGCAGCAGCGATCAGACATTTGAACGCCTGAACAGCCTCTCCCCCATCAAAATTGTTCGGTTCCGAAAAAACTTTGGCCAAACAGCCGCACTCGATGCCGGATTCAAATATGCTCAGGGTGAAATATTCATCACACTCGATGGTGACGGACAAAATGATCCGAATGATTTTCCGAAATTACTAAAAAAACTAGATGAAGGATATGACTTGGTTTCTGGTTGGCGTAAAAACCGTCGAGATGATTTCTCAAAACGATTAATTTCGAAGGGGGCAAGTATCTTAAGACGGTTTTTCGTGGCTGATAATGTCAAAGATTCCGGCTGCACGCTAAAAGTGTATCGACGCGAATGTTTTGCAGATTTTGATCTATTCGGAGAGATACATCGGTTTATACCAGCCGTACTAGCGTGGCATGGATTCAATATCGGCGAACTGGAAGTTAATCATCGGCCCCGCATAAGCGGTCAGACTAAATACAACTGGAAGCGCGTTCTAAAAGGTTTAATTGATATGATTAGCGTTTGGTTTTGGAGAAAATATGCCACTCGACCCCTGCATCTTTTTGGCGGTCTCGGAATTGTATTGGGTGGATGCGGTGTAATCATGGGACTGACGTTATTTATACTGAGAGCGTTCAGAATTATTTCGCTCGTCAACAGTGTTTGGCCGCTGGTTTCATTCTTCCTGATACTGGCCGGCATTCAACTTTTTATTTCTGGCCTCTTGGGTGATATCGCGATTAAAACCTACTTTCGAGATAAGAAAATGTTTTATTCAATTAAGAATACTATTGAAAATAATAAATGATGCGAATACTCATTTACAATATTTTATCATGACAGTCGACAAGCTGAAATTGGGAATTCGCACTATTCCAAATTGGCCGAAAAAAGGTATTATATTTCGCGATATAACGCCAATTCTTGAGGATAAGGATTTATTTAGACTATTGATCGACGAACTAGCCAAGCTGGTTCCGGATAGCCCAATAGACAAGGTCGTTGGCATCGATGCGCGCGGATTCATTTTGGCCTCGGCTCTAGCCTACAAACTAGGAACAGGTTTAGTCATTGTCAGAAAAAAGGGTAAACTGCCCTATAAAACAATCAGCCAAGAGTACGCTCTCGAATACGCCAGCGGTAATCTTGAGATACACTCGGACTCCATCAGGCCTGGTGAAAATGTTCTTCTTTGCGATGATCTCTTAGCGACCGGAGGAACGATGCGGGCAGCCAGCGACCTGGTCCAGAAGCTTGGAGGTAATATTAAAGGCGTATTGTTCTTTATAGTACTTGAGAGCCTGCGGGGTATCAATCAATTGTCAAATTTTAACGTAAAATATTTAGTTAAATTCTAGCTGGTATGGAAAATGTGATTGGAATAATTGGCGGCTCGGGTTTGTATGACTTTCTACCCGGAGAAGAGTTGACCGTAACAACTCCCTATGGACAGCCATCGGATCGTCTGTTGATATCAACTTATAAAAACAGAAAAATAGTTTTTTTACCGAGACACGGAAAAATTCATCAACTCCCGCCACATAAAATAAATTATCGCGCCAATATTTACGCCCTGAAAGAGTTGGGGGTAACACATATCCTTGCGCCTTGCGCCGTTGGATCATTAAAACCCGATCTAAAGCCAGGCGATTTCGTTGTCTGCGATCAATTGATCGATCGAACCAAGTCCCGAGTCGATACTTTTTTTGATGGTCCAAAGATCGCCCATATCTCGATGGCTGAACCTTACTGTCCCGAACTTAGGGGGGTCGTCATTTCGAGCTGTGCTAATCTTTCACTTCCCTGCCATACGACCGGCACCGTCGTCATAGTTGAGGGACCAAGATTTTCAACTAAGGCCGAATCGCGAATGTACGCCCAAATTGCCGACGTGATTAATATGACTCAATATCCGGAAGTTGTGTTAGCCCGAGAAAAAGAAATCTGCTACACCAACATTTCGCTCATAACTGATTTTGATGCTGGTGTACCAGGTCGAGAGGATATTACCGCCGTCACGGCAAGATCATATGCTGAGGTTTTTAAGGCTAGTCTCGTAAATGTTAAACAAGTATTATTTGACGTTATCGAGCACATACCTGAACAGTCGCACTGTAATTGTGCACATGCCCTAGAAGATGCCATTTCCTGATAACTCAAACTCGTGAGAATATTAATGCTTAATTATGAGTACCCGCCACTGGGTGGTGGTGCCGGTAATGCGACTTTGTATTTATTAAAAGAGTTCTGCCGGCAGAATGATTTCTTTATTGATCTGGTAACCAGTTCACCCGATCAGTCTTACGTCAAATCACTTTCGGATAAAGTCCGAATTCACGGACTCAACATAAACAAGCATAATCATAACCTCCAGCATCAGTCTTATCGTGACCTGCTAACCTATAGCTGGCGTGCAAATAAATATATCCGCACATTGCACCACGGCAACAACTTTGATTTTGTCCATTCGTTTTTTGCTGTCCCATGTGGCATTGTGGCAGAACGCTTAAACAAACCCCAAATTATCTCACTCCGCGGAACCGATGTTCCCGGACACAATCCGAAGTTTCGCTTGGCCTATTCGATTCTTCATCCATTTATCAAACGTGTGTTTCGAAACGCCAATATTATTGCCGCCAACAGTGACGACCTGAAAAACGAGGCCCTGAATTTCGAGCAACGCCAGTACGAGATAATTCCCAACGGAGTTGATTTGGATTTTTATTCACCATTCCTAGAGCGTCCGTCCGATTTTCGCATCTTATACGTTGGCCGCCTCCACGCCGTCAAGAACATTCCTATCCTGATTGAAGCGTTCGCAAAATTTGTTTCGGCGGGCGTACCGAATGCCAAATTAACTCTGACTGGCGATGGTCCGGAGCTGCTAGCATTGAAACGACAGGTTCAGAAATTAGGCCTTGAACAGGCGGTCAATTTTACCGGACACTTATCAAAAGACCGGCTGCGAGATGAGTATCGCAACTGCTCTGTGTTTACCCTACTCTCAGCGGGTGAGGGCATGAGCAACACGCTCTTGGAAGCAATGGCTTGCGGTACGCCAATATTAACCACACGCACCGGCGGAGCGGCCCAGCTGGTCGACGCATCAAATGGCTGGATCGTGTCCGAAGCCAATACTGCCACGGTGAGTGAGGCAATCAAACTAATATATCAGTCCCGCGCGGTATTACAGTCTATGGGCCAAGCCAGCCGAGCTAAAGCGGAAACTTTGAGCTGGGCCAATACTGCCAAACAATATGCTAACCTCTACCATCGAATGTATGAATTGGCGTAAACCTATCATCACCGGATTGCTCTCTCTCACCCGCGATCACACCCTAAGTCATCTGCGCACAATGTTGGCTATGGAATATCGCCCGCCCGCCGAGATTGCTTCATACCAGACTGATTGCCTGCGCCAAATTATTATCCACGCTTACCACAATGTTCCCTATTATTCACATGTTCTCAAAGACGCCGGTGTGATTTTATCGAACGACAAAATCGACCTGTCGCGATATTCATACTTGCCTGTCTTAACCAAAGATATTATCAAAAATGAGTTTGCCAACCTGCAAAGTCGCGACAGCGCCAACCGCCATCCCTACCCTAATTCATCGGGTGGTTCAAGTGGAACGCCACTGAAAATCACCCAAGACCGAGCATATCACGAATGGAATGTCGCCAACTCAATCTATTATAAAACTTTCGCCAAACAGGCGATCGGCCAAAGCGAATTGCGTCTGTGGGGTTCGGAGCGTGATTTGGAAATTGGTCATGAAAAAATATCCACCCGGCTGCGCAACTGGCTGTACCATCGACGCGAGATAAACGCGTTTCGCATGACGCCGACCGATATGGTAAAATATGCTGCAGACTGGAACTGTTTCCGCCCGCGCTGGATTGAATCATACGTTGACGCTATGTATGAATTCGCGAATTTTTTTGAGGTTAATCATATCTCGATGCATACTCCGGTCGGCATACTTACTTCAGCCGGCACCCTCTACCCCTTCATGAAGGAAAAGATTGAACAAGTGTTTGGTTGTCCGGTGATTAACCGATATGGATCCCGCGAAGTCGGCGGTATCGCCTGCAGCTGTCCGGGTGGTCAGGGGCTGCACCTGAGCGCATGGAATTCATTCGTAGAAATACTCAATGATGACTTACGCCCAATCGCTGCTGGCCAGATGGGCCGAGTCTATGTCACCACGCTACATAATTATTCCATGCCATTGCTTAGGTATGATATTGGCGACTTAGCAGAGTATGCCTTATCTGGCTGTACTTGTGGACGCGGCACCCCCCTATTGGCCAAGGTTCATGGCCGGGAAATGACAGTGTTCCGAACCAGGGATAAAACGATTGTCCCGGCTGAATTCTTTATTCATTACATCGGCGTAGTATTCAACCAGGGCAGTATAAATAAGTTTCAGGTGGTGCAAAAAGATTATGACCAGATCTGCATTAACGTTGTTACAAAAAACCAAGCTTCAGTCACCGCTCTTGCTCCGGACGTCGAACATACAATCAGGCGAGCGATGGGCAGTGATTGTAAAGTTGACTGGAACTTCGTTGACGACATCCCCCGGCTATCCAGTGGTAAATATCTCTACGTGGTCAGTGAGCTAAAGCCACCGGACCAGACAACTAAATCGAACTGATATTTATCAATGAATAAAGTCGGACTATACAAATTTTCAGGGCCAGATCTCGACCGAATCATTCAGGATGGATTCGTCGCGTTTGGCATGGAAGAAAAACTGCGCCGCATCAAGACCGTATTCCTGAAACCAAACCTGGTGGTAGATATCAAGCAGTACATTGATGAAGGTGCTAATACCGACATTCGAATAATTGAGGCGATTTTGAAATATTTGTCGGCCTACACCCATCTTAAAATCTATCTCGGCGAAAGCGAATCCGGCACCCGCATTAAGGGTCGGAAGCTTGATCGTGCCTTGGAAATAATGGGTGTGAATGCACTCAAAGATAAATACAACTTTACTATCGTCAATCTCACTTACGATCGTCATATTCGAGTGCCCATACCAGGAGGCAAATTCGTGACCGATTTAATCATGGGAGAGACCCTGATGGCGTCAGATCTAATCATTAACCTGCCAAAGATCAAGACGCATAAATATGCCACGATTACCTGCGCCCTTAAAAATATGTTTGGCACTATCCCGGACCCGCGCCGCATCATTTATCATAAGAACATTCATCAGACATTGGCCGATTTGAATCAGTTGTTTTACGATAAAATGTTTATTGTCACCGATGGCATTGTCGCCATGGAGGGCAATGGCCCGCTCTATGGTCGGCGAGTAAATCTCGATGTCATGCTTTTTGCCGATAACCCCCTGCTCAATGACGCGACCGTCGCCCAAATTATGGGTTTTGATCCTGTCAAAATACAACATATCAGTTTATGCAATGACTGGGCCAAATGCGATCTCAATAATATTTCAATAGTTGGAACTGGGAATCTCAAAGATGTCCGCCGTAATTTTCAGCCCTCAAAAAAGAATTTGTTTATCACTATCGAGGGTCATCTGATGCAACATAAGTGGATTGTGAATATTTTATTCAGTGAATGGTTTCAAACCAAAATAACCTATCGGTTGCGCCACATTTTGAAGCGGCTGCGCGGTGGAAGCTATAGTTGGTATTTTAAAGAATCTAATAAACCCAATGATCCAAAACGTTAATCATATTTTATGACGAGCTCCCCAAAGAAACCCTTAATACTTTGCGCTATTACGCTCGATACCGAACCTGATTGCGATATTAATTGGCGGATCACAAAACCGATCGCATTTTCTTCCGTAACGCGCTTTATTCCTGAACTATACCGACCACTTTGGAATAAGTACGATATCAACCCGACTTACTTCACCTCCCCTTCTGTGATCAAGGATGATGCTTGCATTCGCATCCTTAAAAACGAACAGGAACAGGGAGCTGAAATTGGCGCCCACCTTCACCCAGAATATATTGAGCCACAACAAAAATATAGTGACGCCAGTGGCACCGTCGCCGATGAGTTTACCTGCTCCGTTTACTCGAAGGAAGTTGAATTTGAAAAAATTAAGAACTTTACCGAACTAATCGAGGCTCGCATCGGTCGCCGACCCATTTCTTATCGAGCTGGTCGTTTCGGGGCGGATCTCGACACCATCCAATCCCTTAAAAAGCTTGGGTACCGGTCGGATAGCTCGGTCACCCCATTCATTGACTGGACAACCAGAGGCGGGCCCGACCACTCAAACGCACCAATCCAGCCCTACTATGTTGCATCAGAAAACTTCTACGAGGCCAACGATGACCCAAATACAATTCTTAAAATTCCCTTAACTATTTTTGGTAAACGACTAGGCCGCTTCGGACGCCTGCTGCCGGATAGCTGGCTGTATTATCAATGGCTGCGCCCGACCCACATGACCGTAATTGAACAAAAACGTCTGATTTCAAAGACCATCCAACTATATCAAGACCAGCCGATTATTGTCTTCACGATGATGTTTCATTCGATGGAGACGGTAATCAAAGGAACGCCGTTTGTCAGATCAAAAATCGAGCAGAAAATGTACCTTAATCGTTTAACTCAGATCCTTCAATATCTCAAGAAACTGGGTTGTCAATTTGTCAGCGTTAACCAGGTGGCTCAGCTGTATCGAGAAAATAACATTATACCCGAACTGTCCACCCTGAAACGAGGACTGCGGTTCAACAACTATCTTCGTTATAAAAATATCAGCGCTAAACAGTATAACAAGCGCTTCCTGCCAACATACTTTTTTTGGCGCATGCCATCTGACCGCATCTTAATGCCGTTGGTAAAATCAATTCACCACCGTAATATTCTCGACGTCGGCTGCGGTACGGGATGTTATACCAACTTTTTCACGGCACAGGACAATCGTGTACTGGGGGTCGATAAAAACGTTCACCTCGCCACCGGCCAATCGTTCCCGGTAATCGAGAGTGGCGCAAATGACTTCAAAGACAAAGTGCCTGGAAAATACGACTTAGTATTTTCGTCTTGGTTGGCCGATTATCTAGGACCCAATGAACTGCAAGCATTCATCCAAAACTCGCACGCGGTACTTGAGCCAAACGGCGAATTGATATTTACGGCCATATCGCCAAAAGGCTGGGGTGGTCTATATATCTGGATGGCGCGCCACGTGCGACACGTCAAGAAATACTGCTACCGACACGCTGAAATTCGACGTTGGATGGAACAATCGGGTTTTTCTAATATCGAAATAATCCCGATGAATTCTTGGCTCAAGATTCCTTGGGCGTATATAGTAAAAGCCAAAAAACCCGTCACGCCACCCGATCAGACAATGGCAGGGTTTAGCCAACCGATAAAAATCGGTTTGCTGGCTCGTGGCTTAACTAGCGGCGGCGTGACCCGATTCATCAACAATGTTCTGTCCGAATTTGATAACGTAAACAATCCCCATTATCAATTTGTGTTATTTACCGACGAACCAAGCTACCAAAACAGCTTTACTCGCGTCAAGGTAGCATACGTTAAAAAGATAAACAAAATATTGTGGGAGTATTTCCAAATCTTTCCGAGTATCCGCCGGGAAAAGTGCCACTATATGATCTATCCGAAGTGTACCATTCCCCTAACCCACCTGGTATTCTCATTCAAAAAACTGGTCGTAATACACGATCTAGCTTTCATGAAAGAAAAGTTTCTGGAATATAAACTGATGGATACTATATATCTAAAGTTGGCTGCTCCAATTTCATGTAATAAAGCTGACTACGTTCTAGCGGTCTCCGAAGCTACGAAGCAGGACGCGATTCGTAAAATGGGCCTCAAGCCCGATAAGCTTAAAGTGATATTTGAGGCGGTAGAAGAGCGGTTCAAACAACCGGTCCCCCAACAACGAATCGAAGAAATATTCCGCAAACTTAACATTGAGGCACCCTACTTATTTTATTGCGGCGTGCTAAGCCCGCGCAAAAACGCGCTACGGATGTTTCAAGCCTTTGCCCAGGTCAAAGACCAAATCCCTCATAACTTCTATGTCACCGCCAGCCAATCTTGGTATGACGCCGACGTACGACAATTTATCAAGGACAATCTGGCGGACCGAGTGTTTTTTCTAGGCTACATTACCGAAGAAGAGCTAAGAGCGCTTTACCAAAGAGCGACTCTCTACTTGTATCCATCAATTTTTGAAGGGTTTGGCTTGCCAATACTGGAAGCTCAGGCGTCTGGCTGTCCCGTACTAACTTCAAATGTCACCAGCTGTCCCGAAATTGCCGGCCGTGGAGCGTACATCGTAGACCCCTACTCTATCGATGATATTCGTGATGGTATTATCAAGATTATTTCTAATGAGTCTTACCGACAACAGTTGATCGAGTATGGAAAACGAAATTTGGAGAGATTCAGTTGGGGCTTGGTGGTCCATAAGATCCTCGCATTAACAACGCATCGCCACACCCATGACTAGCCCGGCTGATCAATCGCTCTTAATCAGTGTTGTGATGCTGAATTACAATGGTTTGGCGTATCTTCAGCAAACCATTCCCCCGTTGCTGCAGCTTGATTATACGCAATACGAAATATTGGTCGTAGATAATCACTCAACCGATGAAAGTATCAACTTTCTAAGATCGGCATCGCGTCGTGATCCACGTTTACGTCTAGTTGAATACCAAGAAAACACCGGCTACGGCCGGGGCAAGAACCTGGGCGTGGCTAAAGCCAAGGGAGAGTATATTTTATTACTTGATGAAGATATACTAATCGAGACGCCCACATTATTATCAGAGCTCATTCAGTTGTACCAAAGACTGTCTAACCCAGGCTTCATCAGCTTGTTAATGAAGGAACAAACCGATCAGACGAAGACGAAACTGTATGGCGGTTTTATCAGCCTATTTTCGGTCTACGCCAACCGGCCCCTGTCGATTGACGCTCTATCCAAACAAGAGTTCCATCCGGCCAGCTCACCCGACGGTGGAGCGATATTTTTCAAGAAAAGTACCTTCACCACGCTCGGCGGATATGATGTCTCCCAGCCATATTATTTAGACGTGGGCGACCTGGGCTTACGGGCGGCCATTTACGGATACCGTACCTATGTATATAATAAGCAAATATTATGCCACTTAGGCACGGCTCGAAAAACAAATAAAGCTGGCTGGCTCTGGAAATATGGTTATCATTTTTCCGGACTGTCACGGGTAATGTTCAAAAACTACCGACTGGTGAATTTGTTGATTGCTTACCCGTATTTCTGCTTAATCTGCATTATGAAAACGGCACTAAATATGCTACGCTACAGAGACTGGCATGTTGTGTCCCGTTTCATGTTTTCCGTTGGATACTTTTTTAATAATTATAAATCACTCATAAAAGAGCGGCGCAGAATCCAGACCGAACGGACCCTGCCAGATGACGTATTCCTAAAAATCAAACGACCAATATGAAAGTACTATTCCTATTTCCAATAATTGAAAATCTGGCGGCGTTTAATTCCGGCGTCGGTTCGATAGCCGCCGTACTGAAACAAAACCATCATGATGTCCGTGTTTATGTAATTCGCAATACCAGCTATCACGCGATAAAAAAAGAAATCGAAGATTATAAACCGGATGTACTGGCAATTTCGTGCTACACCAATTATTGGAGCTACATCAAGGAAACAGCGGCTAGGATAAAACGAGATTTTAATTTGCCAATATTCGTTGGTGGCAAGCACGCCATTCTATTCCCAAACTGTCTAACTGAAACCAAAGACATTGACGGCTTGTGCGTCGGTGAGGGTGAATACTCACTGCTGAATATCATTAAGAAACTTGAACGCGGTGAAGACTATCGAGATGTAAAAAATTTCTGGTTCTGGCGCGATGGTAAAATTATCCGAAACGAACTTGATGATCTTGTGGTTGATCTGAATACGCTGCCATTTCCAGACCGATCCGCTTTCCCACGCCATGTTGTCTTAAGCTACCCCAATCTGATGTTCTCTCGAGGCTGTCCGTATTCCTGCGCGTACTGCTGCAACAGCCGACTGAAACAAATATTCCTGGGTAAAGGACCGGTAATTCGTATTCGTGGCGCTGACTCGGCGATT
This sequence comes from Patescibacteria group bacterium, assembly GCA_041661625.1. NCBI lineage: Bacteria > Patescibacteria group bacterium. The sequence continues at coordinate 381,130 of JBAZUB010000001.1, forward strand.
GAGGAAACGGAGAGATTCGTTAAAGAATATCATCCGACACACCTTTGTTTTGACGACGACAGCTTCACGAAGGACAAACAATGGCTGACTGATTTTTGCCGGCAGTATCGCCAAAGAGTCGGACTCCCCTACTACTGCAATACTAGACCCGAGTTATTTGACGAAGAGACCGCCATTATATTGCGCGATAGTGGCTGTCGCAGTATAAGCATCGGTATTGAGTCAGGCGACGAAGAATACCGTAAAAAATACCTCAACCGATACATGCTGAATGAGCACATTATCACCGCCTTTGCTTTGGCAAAAAAACATGGCTTGGAAACATCGTCATTCAATATGGTTGGTATGCCTCATGAAACAGAAGCTAGCGTGCTCAAAACCATCGAACTAAACCGCATCATCCAACCGACCGATGTCCAGGTATCGATCTATTACCCCTTCCCAGGCACGCCATTGGGCGACCTATCCTATCGCGAAGGTTTTGTGACAAAAAAACAATCTTTCAACTTCATAAATAAATCAGTGCTAAAACTACCCGATCTGACCCAGTCGCAAATTATTCACTTTGCCAAGACATTTCAATATGAGGTGTTTAAGAAAACCGACTACCGTAAAGCCGTCTATCTTCTGCTCCGGCGCTGGTTTATTTTTTCGCCAGTCTATCAAACTTACAAACGGATACAGGGTTACTTTGTAACAAATGCCTGATACGAACCCAACGGTTTCGGTAATTATGTCCGTTTACAACACCGAATGTTACATTTCGGAGGCGATCCTATCTATTTTGAACCAGTCACTGACTGATTTTGAATTCATTATCGTTAACGATGGATCAACCGACAACACCCAAACCATACTAAATAAATTCCAGAAACAAGATAGCCGTATTACAGTTATTTGGAATGAAACTAATCTTGGACTCATTAAATCTTTAAACAAGGCGCTTGATACTGCAACAGGAAAATATATTGCACGCATGGACGCAGACGATATTTCCCTGCCCCATCGACTAGCCATCCAGACAGAATTTCTAAGATCGCACAGTGATATATTTCTTGTCGGCACCGCTACAACCATTATTGATGAGCGCGGTCAAGTATTGGGCACAACTCGTGTAACTACCAAACCGGATGCTATTTGCGCAAAGCTGGAGAAATCAAATTGCTTGTCCCATCCGTCAATAATGTTTTTATCCGAACCATTCATCCGATACCGCGACAAAGCTTTACACTGTGAGGATTATGACTTATATCTCCGCCTACTGCTGGCTGGAAAGAAATTGGCCAACTTATCGGAACCGTTAATCAAGTATCGTTTTATTAAACAATCTATTTCTTTTTCTAATTCTTTTTACGCTCACAAATTTGCCCTGAAGATGCGGCATTTTTATTTTCAATGTAAATCGACCGGATGGAGTGATTACGATAACTTTAATCCAAAAACCATCCTCGAATTAAAACCGCCCAAGTTTAGCGAGCGCCTAGCGGATGAACGCTATATCAACCTACTGTATGAACTACACAACCGGGGTTTGTTGAAGAAATACGCGGCCAAATATTTGTCACAGCATGGCTTTTTCAATAAAGTGGCTATCTACTACCTGATCGCCTGCCTGCCGCAGCGCATTATTCGACTGATGGAGAAATTACACAACCGCTAGTATGACGCAACTGTCAGACACAAATCTCGCCTTATTTCTGGATAATGGAACTAGCCTCGAACGCTGGGATCAGGTTGGCATCCTAAGTCGCGAGCTAGCCATCTATAATCGAATGGCCAGCAGTTTTAGGCGCATCTATATATTCACCTACGGCACGAAACAAGATTTGTCATATCAACACGCCGTTGAAAAAAACATTGTCATTATCCCAAAAGCTATTCGGCTCTATGATTATCTATACGAGATTGCCATCCCCTTCCGCCACCGCCGGATACTAGCTCAATGCGGGATACTAAAAACCAATCAGTGCTCCGGCTCGCTGGCGGCAATTATTACCAAATGGCTGTATCACAACAAATGCGTGGCGCGTTTCGGATTTGTCGGTTCATCCGTAGTAAAACGGCTCCACCGCCCGCTCCACTATCGCTGGTATATTGGTTTGTCTGAGTACCTGTCCTGTCGTTTTGCCGATCGTATTTTTATGCCAATGAAGAACAATGTCGACCATTTGCGTACACGCTATGCTTTTGCCAAAGACAAAATAGTTCAAATGAACAACGCCATCGATACTGATCTCTTTTCGCCTCAGCCGACTGAGAAAAAATATGATATCATATATGTAGCTCATTTAAATGACAATAAAAATCATCGAGCCATCCTTGAAGCTATTTCCGGGCTTACTGTTTCGGTGTGTTTCATTGGCCGAGGACCGCAAGAGCATTCCTTGAAAGAATTCGCCGCCCAGCAACACATATCGCTGGACATTATCGCGCAGGTTCCAAATCAGGATTTACCGAAATATTTTAACGCGTCCCGTTTGTGCGTGTTCCCGTCATTGCACGAGGGCAATCCTAAATCTTTACTGGAAGCCATGAGTTGCGCCCTGCCAGTGATTGGCTTTGACGTAACCGGTGTACATGACTTGATCATATCCGGTAAAACCGGCCTCCTTTCCCAAAACACTGTGTCGTCATTACGAAGCAATATCGAAATATTATTACAGGATAAAGCGCGACAAGCTGAGTTGGGCAAAAAAGCGCGTGCGTATATAATGGAATATTTTTCCTTGACCAACATCGCTCAAAAGGAGCTGGCAATTTATCAGCAACTACTAAATCATGATCATTAATTCCATTGGCAAATTCAAGCCTACGCGCCGCTGGCTGATTCGTACCAGCATCAAACTGCACAATCTGTCGTTAATGCTGATTAATTCTTTTGTGGTCGCAGACAATCACGGCATTCACCCCAAACACAGCTTGATGAAGTATCACAAATTCTTTACTGACCACATTCAATCAGATTCGGTCGTGCTCGATATCGGCTGTGGCATCGGAATCGTTGCGGCCGATGTAGCCAAAAAGGCCAAACGAGTCGTGGCGGTCGATCTCAATCCGGATAGCATTGCTTTTGCTAAAAAACATTATTTAGCGCCGAATATCGATTTTCGCTTGGCAGACGCGACTCGGGAAAAGTTTCAAGAGCAGTTTGATTACGTGATACTTTCTAACGTTCTGGAGCATATCACGGATCGGGCAGCTTTCTTGAATGACATTCGTCAGCTGGCTCCGACCCTATTGATTCGCGTTCCCATGATCAACCGGGACTGGCTGCCGCTGTACCAGCAGAGCTTAGGACTATTCCCCTACTCTGACAAAGATCATCGAACTGAATATACTTTCGAATCATTTCAAAACGAATTAAACCAAGCGCACCTCAGAATTGTCGAATCAACGATTCAGTTCGGGGAAATTTGGTCCGTGGTTGTGTCTTTATGATATGTAAAACAAGGCATATGGGCGCTATACTTTTATGACAATCCCATGAATACCCGGATAAAACAACTATTTGATAGTTTGCGAAACACTCTTGACCATACTTCGCAGCTTTTATATGTTGTGGAGCCAGCTCATTGGTCCATCCAGTATGATGGCAAATATATCACTCAAGCGCTGAATCAACTTAAGCTAGTTACCGCTCGAGCCGCCTTAACCGACCGAGGCTACCGAGGCGCTATTACGCATTATGGTTCCGAATATACGGCCCTACGGAGCATCCTAGACAACAAACCAACCACAGCTAAACACCGTGTATTGACTTGGTTCCATTACGTTCCTGACTTAAAGACCAACCAGCTTATCATTGATTCGCAAAGTTCTTTTGATCGTATTCACACTTCCTGTCACTCTACCAAACAACATTTAATCCAGGCCGGCATTAAAGAGACTAGCCTAACCGTTATTCCGCTTGGCGTGGATCTCTCGATATTCCGACCCGCCGAGTCAACCTCAAAACAGACCCAAAGAAAGAAACTGGGTATTCCCGAGAATGCCTGCATAATCGGTTCATTTCAAAAAGATGGCGACGGTTGGGGCAGAGGTGACGTGCCAAAACTTATCAAGGGACCGGATATATATATCAAGGTGGTTGAACAACTTTCAAAGACTCAACCAATATATATAGTTTTGGTCGGACCAGCTCGGGGCTATGTGATAAATGAGCTTACCAAACGCAACATCCCCTACCGGACATTTGGCTATCTCAACGATTTATCGGCGGTAGCCCGACTCTATAACTTGCTGGATCTTTATCTAATCACTTCTCGGATAGAGGGCGGCCCGAAACAAATTTTGGAAGCACTCGCTACCGGGGTTCCGGTCGTCAGTACAAAAGTCGGTATGGTGCCCGATATAATCAATGATGGCGAAGATGCTCTCTTGGCCGACGTTGAAGATGTTGACGCCCTGGTCCGACATAGTCTGCGGATTATCGAAGATAGCGCTCTCAGCCGCAAACTAGTCTCCAGCGGATTGCGCAAGGTGGCCCAATTTTCTTGGGATCGCATTGCTCAACGATACTACACCGAAATCTATTCTACTCTAATATGAAAATTCACATACAATATAAATTTAAAGACGGTCCTTATGGCGGCGGTAATCAGTTTCTAAAGGCGCTCAAACGACACCTCGAACAAATTGGCGTTTACGAAGCTGACCCATGGAAAGCCGACATAGTGTTGTTTAATTCGTTCCCATTCGATGCTCCCTGGTCGGATACGCAATTAATAATAAAATTAAAACAAAAAGGTAAAACCATCATCCATCGTATTGATGGACCAATCTCTGGCTATCGCGGACATCATATATATATTGATAAATCGATCTACCAATTGAATAATGTGCTTGCCGATGGTACCGTATTTCAATCTGAATTTTCGCAAAATGAAAATAAGAAACTAGGTTTAAAAACTAAGATTTTCGAAACTGTCATATATAACGCTGCCGATCCTGAAATATTCCACCCCCGCGGACGAATAGTTTTCGACATGAACCGGAAATTAAAAATTATCGCTACTAGCTGGTCACCGAATCAGAATAAGGGTTTTGCCGCATACCAATGGCTCGATCAGCACCTAGATACCAAAAAATATGAAATGATATTTATCGGCAATAGCCCCACTGTTTTTAAGCGTATAAAACATATTCCACCCGTAGACAGCTACAAACTCGCAGAATACTTGCGCCAATCCGATGTGTACTTGAGCGCATCAATGAATGATCCATGTTCTAATTCATTGATCGAGGCGCTCCAATGTGGATTACCGGCTATTGTTCTCAAGAGTGGTGGTCACCCGGAGCTAATCCGTGATGCTGGACTGACATTCAATAAACCCGAAGAAACATCCACATGTCTAGATATTATGTCCAGCCAATACGAACGGCATCAGAAGGCTATTGTCAGCCCATCAATAAGATCTGTCGTTAATCAGTATCAAGCCTTTGCAGAAATGGTACACACCACTAGGACACGCCAGACTACTGGCCCATCCTTTACCAATCGAATGAAACTAGATCTCATGTCTATCGCCTACCTGATTCGTACTAGATTAACCTATTAGCAATATTTGTATAGATCGGCGATATTGTGTACAATATAAGGGTTAATTTCAGCCTGGACTAATTTTTTATTTCGAAAAAACGATGACTAGGGGACCCTTCAACACCGTGGCAGATAATCGTGTTTTGGCTACGCTTGGGTATATGTTTGCCAAACTCACACCGAACACCAACAAACTCAAGAAATACCGCAACCTTTTAATAGCGGCACACAGCCTAAATCAGGCCTCAGCCAAGACAGAAAATAACCCAATACTAATTAGGGTAGCGCCTATTTCAATCTGCAACTATCGCTGTTTATTTTGTGAAATACACAAGGATAACGTAATGTATCCCAATCGCCCCTGCAATGCGATTGACATGAATGATGTTAATAATTTTGAATCATTTTTATCCACGGCAAAAAATCTTGAGTTGTACGGCGGATCCGCTGAACCGCTTCTCAATCCTGACCTAAAAAAGATCTTGGCATATTTAAAATCAAAATACGGCACAAGGATGATGGTAAATACCAATGCCTCAGTATTAACCAAGGAATATGCTGATTTATTTGTGAAATATGGTTTTGATTATATATTAGTCTCATACCACGCTGGTACAAAAGATAAATACCACGAATTGTCCACTACTGGTGACATAGATAATGTAAACAATAATTTGCAGTATCTAGCCGAACGAAAATTAGAAGCTGGCAAGAAAAAACCATTTATTGAATTTAATTTCGCCCTACAGAAGGAAAACGCGACTGAAGCAACCGCAGTTATTGATACTGCTAAACGTCTCAATGTAAGTGCGGTGCTTATTAATAAGTACTACGGCGGTCGGAACAAACTTCAAGACAAGATGGTTTCATATGACTATGACACCAAGCAAGGTAACGAAGAGCTAGATAAAATCTATCAATATGCCGATAAACTAGGGGTCCACTTGAAGCCAACCACCCCATCACACTGGGCCGAAAAGAACGAGAAGCCAGATTGGAATAACGAAAACTACAAAAAGAATTCTACCTGCCCATTTCCGTGGTTAAATTTATTTTTTGACCCAGTTCTTGATGAAAAAGATTCTTTCTATGTCAGCGTATGTAATCGGATTGTTCTATGCAAAATTAACTACCGAAAATTAAAACTTTCCAAGCGGGCTGATTTCATGACATTATGGAACCATCCCGTGTTTCAGTATTTACGCAGCACCGTAAACAAAGAACCTCTGAATCCAATATGTAAATATTGCAAAAATTGCGATCGTGAAAAGATGCGCAATACCGATGCCAATGAGTATGCGAAAATCCGTGATAATGCCGTCAAATCATTCTTTGCTGAGTACCGCCGCAATCACTCCCCCGCCCCAGTTGATGGTCTAGAGATCTTGGATGATAATCCATTTTCAGACGAGAAATATTTAGATAAACTAAATAGTCAGACGACGCTGTAATTCCTAGCCATATCGACGTGTCAAATATATTCAGTTTTATGCAATATTACTTCTGGGCCACCTACCGACGTAAATTACTGGATCAAATCCAGAATCAATATCGTACGGTGTATCGTGGTACTGTACTTGATATTGGTGGTCGCGATCGTGGCAATTTTGTCAAACCAAAGAACGACGTACTAAAATGGATATTTGCTGATATCGACATAAAGTATGCGCCGGACATACTGCTTGATGTCACCGACATGCCCCAGATCCAAACGGGCAGTATTGATGTTGTCAATGCTATTGAGCTGTTTGAGCATGTCAACAATATTGAGGCGGGTTTGCGGGAATGCAGCAGAGTATTAAAAACTGGTGGCAATCTGATACTATCGGCTCCATTCCTATTTCCGGTCCACGCCGATCCGTTCGATTATCAGCGTTGGACCGAAGAAAAATGGCGAATGATTTTACGCCACTCATCTTTTTCTGTCAAACGCTGTGTAATCATGGGAACATACTTTTTAGTTTGGGGGGACATGACCAGATCATTGATTAAGAGTCTTCCTTTCGGATTGAGACATCTTGGCTACTTGTTATTTCCGTTTTTGGATTTAATAACGAAATTTGATTCCTGGCCTGTTGTGAAAAATAATAATCTATTAAATTCATATCACGGCGGATATTTCATTGTTGCAGAAAAGAAATGACCTCATAATCCACTCATATTCACAGATGATTGTATACTATCGTGCGTTTATGTTATGACCCAGAAACCCTTAATAACTATTTGCATTACGAATTACAACTCAAGCGCGTTTGTAATTAATACGCTATATTGCTTATCGAGATTAACAAAAAACGAATACCAAGTCATTATCCGCGACAACAATTCACAGCTGTCGGATTACACGACTCTCGCTGCAGCAATAGTGTCATTTAACAATGTCCACATCTATCGAGCAGACGGCTTTAATCTGACGGGTGCGGTTGCTCATGGCACTGCCTTGAATGATATGGTGCAAAATATCAAAACTACCTATGGCGTTATTCTTGACGCTGATTGTACTTTTCTGATCAAGGACTGGGACAACATTCTGATCAACCGCCTAAATGACCAAGTAAAAATCATTGGTACGGCCGCCCCGGCCGGGTCCGTAAAACCACAGGACTTTCCCCTAATGTTTGCTATTCTTTTCGAAATGGAAACATTTAACAAGCTTCAGATTGACTTTCGTCCCAGTGGAAAAGACGAAACACAAGATACCGGATGGGAATTACGAGATAAATACCTCAAAGCGGGATACCGAGGCGAAAACATCGAAATGAAAAATACCCGAACATATCAGTCTGGTCCATTTCGCCATGTTATTTGTGCCGAATACTATCTAGATAGAGATTATCAACACATCTTTGCCTCACATTTTTCGAGAGGTTCATCCGGAGGTGCCGGTAAATACCTAAATCAACACACGAGTGTGTTTGTTCGTGGTATTTATTGGCTTCCGGTAATCGGTAAAATGTTACTAAAAAACAAATGCCTTGAAGAAAAACACGAGTGGCTTGCTGTCTGCCAAAAGATTGTTAACGAGCAAGAACATGAATACTAATATTCGTATCAACCTACAGGCTAGGCTATCCGGCAATGGTAAGGTTACCGTAGTGCTGGGTGCAGGCAAGAAAGCGTACCCGGGTAGCATTACAATTGATAAACTAGATCTTCCTAATATTGATATTGTCGCCGACCTGGAGAGTGGGCTTAGTTTTTTACCTGATAGTTCAGTTGATGAGATTCAGAGTACCAGCTTCTTTGAACATATCACGAATTTCAATCAATTGATGATCGATATTTATCGCGTTTTGAAACCAAACGGAATCATCAATCTGTTCGTACCGCATTTCAGCAACCCCTACTTTTACTCTGATCCAACACATGTAAGACATTTTGGTTATTATACCTTTTACTATTATTCAAAAAGGCAAGAAAAACTATTCCGTAGAGTGCCAACATTTTATAATAGCTGCGACTTTAAAATTACTTCAACCAAATTTATTTTTATTTCTATTTATCCGATTATATCTCTTCTGAAACGCATATTTGGCGCAATATGCAATTCATCGGTTAGGTTGCAGGAATTTTACGAAGGGCATTTGACAAATATCTGCTGGTGCTACGGCATTGAAGTAAAAATGGAAGCGACTAAAGGCCCGACTTCGGAAACATAGTAATTCCTGTCGGATATCACCCCACTAACACATGTTGGCTATTATAACCCAGGACGCGTATTAGGTTTGGGTGTTTTTTGTTTTACACAACGTGTAAGTAATAAATAAATTAGCAATCTTACTATATAGAAAAATCCCGAAAATAATGCCAATCCGGTAATTCCCCATGTTAGTATAAACACTATCATCAATCCGGTATAGACAAATGGCGTAACAACTGAATTGATGGCGATGACAAGACGATTTCTTAGAAATAAGTATACATGGGTACTATAGAGCGAGTGAAGGACAAAGAAGGGTAAAAACGCAATAGACAATTGCGATAGAATAACTGATTCGTGATATTTTTCAGAATAAAGCAGGGGAATAATAAATGGAAACAATACAATTAATATCACAGCGAGAAACGCTGTAGCTATAAATATCTTTAGATATTTTATACTCGAAACTGTATTGGAGCGCGATATTCTCGGCGAGGCCAACGCTAAGAAGCTCTTAACTAGATCATATATTTTTCTTGCAACTGTCATACCGATCGAATACACTGCCAGTTCCTTGGGGCCAAAGTATATTCCAACAATAATACGATCCATTTGAGAACTTAACGTCTCCAAAATCCCTATCTTGGTTAAAAACCAGCCGTACGACAATGTTGATTTATCAACGTTTGTGTTCGTAACACGACGCTTACTGCGTTGATACCACAATATATTAAATAGTCCGAGACTTGAGAGATATAATAGAGTAATTGCTATCAGATTATTTTTCCAGATAATCAAGACCGCCACCATCGCGGCTGTGTTTATAATTGCCTGGATTAAGGAGTAGATTGTCGAGAGTCTAAATAATTCTTTTCCCTGGAAAAAAGCATCCCAGGTGTTTGGCGCATAAAGAAAAGGGAAAAACACTGACGACACCATTAATGCCATACCAACTGCATGACCCTGGAAATAATAATAATAAGCCCCGATCACGAGTAGGGCTGGTACGCCCAGCAGACTCCAAAGAAAACTGATGCGTACCGACCTAATGTAGCTTCCATCAAATCCCCGCGCAGTTGACTGGATAATCGATGTGTTCAATCCGGGAATTGAAAGTATGGCTAGCGTGGCAATTATCGAGATGACGAGTTGATAATTGCCAAATACCTCACTGGAAGCAAGACGGGCAAAAGCTACCGAGAATACCAGGCCCGTAATGAAGCCGACCAGCTGCCGAATCGCCACCCATAGACCGTTTTTTAAATAATATCCGCTACCCAAACCTGTTATGTTTATTAAATATTTAAATTTTGTTCTTATGGACATAAAAAGGGGTTATATTTCTATGATCCTGAATGTAAAATAGATTTATACAAACTTTCCGACAATATCTTACGCCCGATAGCGTATTGCGTGTGGCCAGCATTATCCCGCTACTTCCTTGAAACAACCCTGTATACATAATAGCCATAGAGTTTATTGGCATCTATTGTATCAAGATGAATAATGTTGGGAAACTTTTTCTCAAATATCTGTTTATAGTTTTGGAAATCAATTGATTTTGGTTGAGTGACAAAAATAATGTACTCGATATCCTGATTGGCAACGAGCTCTTTGATTTTCTTTAATTCTAAATCATTCCAATAGCCGTTAATACTATATATTTGTTCCTTGTCCCATAATTCAAAATCTTGAGTGTCTGGATAGAGTAGATATTTCTTTTTATCAGCACCCGAGTTAGCAAACGGTTGGTTATAATAGTAATGCAAAGTTCCGGGTACGCTGGTTAATACTTTTGACACATCAATCTGTTTTTCATTGATATATTTGATTAACGCCGCGTCGTCGTAGTGTCCAAGCTGTGTGTTCTTGTCCATTTGACCACTTTCGGCAGTAAGAGTAAAGTATATGGCTTTTCCAGGATTAAATATTCCTAGAAACAAAATGATGCTAATCGCAGGAATGACATATCTCGATCTGTTACTAAAATAATGTGCAATTAACCGAAATATGAACGCCGATCCAGCACTAAGGAGTATTATCAGATATGGGTAAATTAGATAAATATACCGAACTTGAAAGCGTCGCGGTGCATCAAAATAATATAAATAAAAGTACAGCATTAACACTGTCGTAAAAAGTATTGAGATAACTAAGTAAAAAGATTGTCGATATAAAAGACCGCACAATATAATAAATATAATTACACAATAAGGAATAAATGGAAGGAACCAGGTTACCTCAGAATTAATTGAGTTAAATATATAGAAGTATCTTGACTCAATTTTCAGCATTGTATGATACGGAGTAAGTTTGGTGATTGCAAACGCTCCCACAAGCAAACTTAGCAGCAGAAAAGAGGGTACTGCAATAAATCTTGATTTCTTGTCCTTAAACCAGCGAGTTATTATTTCGATAACGGTATAAATACCGGCGAATAGAATTAAAAGTGCGGCGTTGGCTTGGAATTGTGGGTTGTGATTGTATCGATCGAGTAGGAATAATACAACCGTAAGCGCGATTAACCATATAATCGGCTTCCTTCTACAAGACCGACTCAGAACAACCAACAACCCCAGCACGGCGGTAAATGTTTCAAATTCATAACCACGAATGTACTTTGACATTCCAACAGCTAATGGAAGAAACGCAAACAGATAGGCCGCAATCAATCCCGTTAACTTATTTATTTTACGACCAATAAAATAAAACATTAGAATTGTAGCGCTACCGAAAAACGCAAACGGTAAACGCAACAACCAAAGCGACTCTGATCCGGTTATCTTCCTGATATAAATTAATATATGGGTAATAATGTGTGAATCTGTATATTCATAATAACCTTCCGTAATAAAATGCTTCATGGCCATCAGGTGGCGATACTCATCGCCAGCTGGTGATAGATTTCCCAAATTATAAAATCTCAGAGACACGCCAACAACAAAAACAATAAATAGCGGAATAACATATCTCCATCTTTCTGCGACTAGCCAACCAATAATCCGCCTAACTAGAGGTAAGCGTCTAATAAGTAGGTGTTTACTAAAGAATTTACGCTCTTTTTTCTGGTTATATAATTTGCTCGCCTGGTCGTCCAATGATGCGGTATCAGACACCTTAATACTGTAGCGGTAAAACGCGCATACCATCCCTCTTGGCCGCTTGAGCAATAATATCAATACGACGAGTATGAGGCCAGCGATTCCGGTATGAAGCGGGCGCACACCAAGGTTAGAATAATGCTGGATGCCAATACCCCAAGAGAATACTAGCAGCAGCAAAAACAGTAGTAACCAAAACAAAAAGATCTCGTGTTGGTCCACTAAGAGAATTAACTTATAAGTAAATGTTTTTGTTTTCTTATTAATCAACAGTGTCACAACCATATTTAAATTAGACAGCATTCAGTATAGCACACTGCAGACTCACCAGCCATGCATCATAAGGAATATAAACCATTGACATATTCATTGTTTCTTAGTAAAATAGTAGTTGTAAATAACTTATTAATTGGATGACGCAAAGCATTAATAACAACGCTTTTAAAACACATTTCATTGTAATTCCGGCATACAACGAGGCTCGCAATATAGGGACAGTACTAGATAGCCTGCTGACGGAATATCACAACATTATTGTAGTTGATGACTGTTCAAAAGATGATACTTGTATCATTGTTTCGCGTTACCCGGTCCACCTACTGCGACATATAACAAACTTAGGTCAGGGTGCGGCTCTTCAAACAGGCACCGAGTATGCCGTGCAGCAAGGTGCCAGTATAATTACACATTTCGATTCGGATGGCCAACACCGCTTACAAGACATCAAAGATATTATAAACCCTCTACTTAAAAATGAGACAGATGTTGTATTTGGGTCTAGGTTTCTTAATAAATCTAGCAATATCCCCAATTTTAAACGTCGAGTAATTTTACCCATTGGAAAACTCGTCAATTGGGCCTTTACTGGACTTTGGTTGAGCGATGCCCACAACGGCTTTCGTGCTTTAAATAATAACGCTGCCATCAAGATACAACTCAAACAAAACCGCATGGCCCATGCTACGGAAATTCTTTCTCAAGTGAAAAAACATCATTTACGATATACCGAGGTTCCCGTTGTTATTGAGTATCATAATTTTGGTCAAACTTTTTCTGGTGGCATAAAGATTGTACGCGATCTAATATTAAAAAATATATTTAAATAAATGCTAATTAAATTGATCTTATTAGTCTTTATTGTTCTGGTCTTGTTTGGCGTGATAAAACGTTATCGAAAAAAAGAACTTTCTGCTAAAGAGCTGGTACTTTGGTCCAGTTTGTGGGTTCTGGTGAGTATTGCGATTATGCTTCCGCAAACCACTGATCTACTGGCTGCAAAGGTTGGTGTTGGGCGGGGTCTCGACCTGATGGTAGTGATTTCTATTATGGCATTGTTTTACGTTAATTATAAGATGGTCAGTAAAATTGAGCGCATTGAAAAAGACATTACCACAATTGTACGCACCGTCGCGATTAATGAAGCCCACAAACCAAAAGATCAAAATAGCTAAGAGCCGAGCAAGTTTATGCTCAAGACACGGTACGCTTCTTGCCGGGCTGATTTTTATTATACTGGCAATTATTAGCAGTTGGTCGGTGTTGGCAAATGTCTCAGATAAAATTGTTGGGGAAACCGACGCCTTTCAGTTGCTTGGCACTATTAATTCTTTGAGTAAGACTTGGTCACCTGCCGACCTGCTAACCATGTCTGGATTACAAAACATATTTTCCGTTACTTTTCCACTTTTGCTGTTGCATAAAATATTTGGCGATCCTCTCGGGTATAATATTTTTTGGATTGCCTCTTTTGCTTTAACTGGTTTTGGCACGTATCTGCTGACGTATTATATGTTTCGTAAACGCTCAGCCGCATATATTGCTGGGGGAATTTTTTCGCTCGCCCCTATTCATTTCGCTCTCTCGGCCGGTTTTCATGGTATCGGACACCTTGAGTTGTATCCATTCGCAATACTACTCCTTTTTAAACTACTTAATCGGCCATCAGTTAAATATTTACTGGGGTTGGTGGCATTTATCCTTCTTATTTCATCATACGATATACACGGCGCCGTGTTTATCGGATTATTTTCGATTATTTATGTCGTCTACGAGACAATTCGTCGGCCTAAAATGTTAAAAGATCGCAGACTATTGGTTTATATGGGTATTTTTGCTGCGCTGTGCGGTTTATGGTTAGTCTTTCACACGAAAAACTTAGTTAAGGTTGCCACGTCAGACAATAGCTATAATAAGCCTTCAGTCGAAGAAATAATCACCTACTCAAACGATGCTGCCGGGTTTGTTACCCCATACGCGTATCATCCGATATGGGGGGATTTCTTTTGGCAAAACTATTCCAGTAAATTTATCAGATCAATTGGGGAAAATACCAACTATATCGGAATTGTTACTTTTATCTTAGTTATTGTTGGAATTTACAGCGGCAAGAAATTAGTTTGGATAAAATACTGGTTAGGCATTACTATTGCTTTTAGTATTTTAAGCTTGGGCCCTTTCCTTAAACTTGGCGGCATTATCGAACCTAAAATTCCATTACCCTACTTACTACTGTTGAAATATATACCATTTATCGATAATTTACGAGGAGTTGGTCGATTTTATTTGTTGGGTATGCTTGGTTTTTCCATCTTGGCTGGTTATGGGTTTAGCGTACTTTACGTCAAACTTAAGTATAAAAAGAAATATATTTTCACATTCCTGGTTGTTGTCTTAGGAATGTTGGATTTCTTAGCAGTGCCAAAAACTAATGATACGAGTGTGCCCAAGTTCTATACTCAAATTGCTGCCGAAAGTGGCAATTATTCTATACTCCAAATCCCTAGCGTTACTAGTTACAACCCCTCTTCGTATCTAGTTTATTATAACTCCCAACATGATAAGCAACCACTGGCTGAAAAGGGTTATTTCAGCCGCGATCAATATGATAACGAGCGCCTCGACTGGCTTCGCAAAACACCCGTACTGGGCAACCTACTCTATTCCCTCCCCCAGGGCCAGACTCCTGACTTGGATGTGGTGAGACAAGATTATCCCGCATTGGCTCAGACTATCTTCCGAGAAAATAATCTGAAGTACATTATTCTGCATAAAAACTTTATCACTGATAATCCATACATTGGCTATGGAATTCTGCCGGAAAATTTCGAACTCACTAAGCATTTCATCGAAGATACTCTCAAGCTTTCGAAATACTATGAAGACAATGACACCCTCGTATACCTGGCGATGAAGGACGGCTCGACCGAGACCGGTGCTTCATATGTCCGCCTGGGAAACAATTGGCAAACGGATAAGGATCCGGTGACGTGGAAACCATTCGCCCTGGGCGGCCAAGATTCATCATTGGTAGCTCATAACTCTTCAAGCGAGAATAAATTGGTTGGCGTCACTTTTCAAGCTCAAAGTGAGGATGAGAATTATCGGGTATCACTAAAGTATCAAGATAAACTCATCGATACGATTGACATCGGGCCGGATCCGATAACGTATACTGTTAATTTGCCAAACGTACCGACTGGTGACAGTTCGTTGAGTTTCTCCTTGCCCTTAACTGACAATGGTGACACCCAAAGCCTAAATCAGGTAATTAAATTACTATCAGTAAAGTATGCCCAGTTGTCGGACGTTACCTTGCCCATAGCTTACGATATATTACTTCAACAACCCGACAATCGTTCGGTATTGCAGGTAGGCTACCGTAATCTGTATACCACCGTCCCACAAACAGGCGACCAGGCAAAGTTGGGAAACCATAAAGTCGTTCAGATGTCTGACGCTGATTACCATGAAAGTGGCTGGTCAACCGATACGGCCAGCTCATCAATACGAAATCATCCCATCATCCGTTACATGCAAAATGATACCTATTACTGGGGCTGGGCATACAATAATGAGAAAAAAACGTATAACGACCTTTACTGGTATTATCTCACTACCAACAACCTACTGGAACAAAATATTGGGTATGTCATGCTTGATAAGAAGCTATTTTCTTCAGGACAAATTGCTTACTCAAAACTTTATTTCCAAAACGCCCTGTCCACATCTAAATTATTCGAAGACGACGCGTCAGTACTCTATCAAATTTCTCCACCCCAACAATCAGTCGAAACCCACGAGTTGATGTTAAATGGCGCTTTCTGTGATGTATACAACGTAAATATTAAGGACGGTGACGAGCTATCGTTAATCGAATCACAATCCGATGCTATAATCAGACTCACTGGCCGCTTGAATAATCCGACCCCCGAAAATCGAACCGTATACTTCACAAGAGGTGAAGAGTATGTCGGTCGCTACATTTTGTACCCAGGTGACAATGAGATAGTTTTAACCATTGGGCGACTCACGGAGGGCATCAATACTCTCACTTTTTCTGTTGAGTTTGGACAAAGTGGTGAATCATATAGGATGAGTGATTGGGCCACCCTACCCACTGATTATACGTCTTTCATAGAATATGTTAAATCACAAAATCCAGCCCAAACCGAATCTGTTGTGGATAGCTATGAAAATCCCGCCGTGGTTTATGACGAGTCCAGCGGTAAAGCAACAACCGACGATTCCTACACTGCTCGTCAATCATTTGAGATTAAGCCAGCCTGCGCTGTTTCAAAAGAATCGCCAGCGTGCACCTCGATAATGACACACTACTTCGACGGCTATACGACCAGCGCTGAAGCCAGCGCTTGGATCAAGATGGACGCGTGGCCCGAAGGTACGACACTAAGCCTGAAGCTGATCAACAATGACGGCATGTCGCTTAACTTGAAAACGCCCTATCTCGGGCTGGGCTGGTCGCCCACGGTTAGCGGTGAATTTGAGCACAGTTTTCAACTGGGGAAATGGAATAACCTTCGCGTGGTTAACACGGATTCGGGTGAGTTAACATTATATGAAAACGATGTTCCGATATTTTGGTGCGCCCAATGCGCCCAATCACGCATTCTGGGCGTATCGATAAACCTGGAATCTAATTCACCGCAAACCAAGGCCTGGATTGATGATCTCAAATACGGACGAACTTATCTAAAGTAAGACGGAAATACCGATATGAACTCGACACCAAAAATCGCCGTTATCCTGGTCAACTGGAACGGTCAAACATATCTCCCCGACTGTCTGCGTAGCCTAGCTGTTACCAAATATCCCGCCGATCGCTGGCAGATCGTAATGATTGATAACCATTCGACCGATGCTTCGGTCCTCTTTGCCAAAAGTGAATTTCCCAATGTGGTCGTAATCGAAAATTCTACGAATTTGGGTTTTTCAGCAGCTAACAACCAAGGTATCCGTTGGGCGTTGGAACACGGCTTTGAGGTGGTGGTATTGCTAAACTATGACACGACCGTAGCACCTGATTGGCTGATGGAGTTGGCGATTCAGTCCCAAAGTGATCCGAAGATCGGCGCCGTCCAAGCCAAAATACTGCTACACGATCACCCCGAGCAGATCAACACCGTCGGTAACAAACTCCAATACTTGGGTTTTGGTTATTCGGGCAACTACTTGGAAGTTGATTCGCCCGCGTTTGACCAACCCAAAGAGATCGCCTACCCCAGTGGCGCCGCTTTCTTGCTAACCAAGGCCGCAGTTGAACGTGTCGGCGTGCTGGACGAGGATTTATTTATGTATCACGAAGACTTGGACCTAGGCTGGCGCTTGTGGCTGGCGGGATTTAAAGTAACCAACGCCCCCAAGTCGCGTGTTTTTCATAAATACAATTTCAGCCGTAACCCAAAGAAGTTTTACTATATGGAGCGCAATCGCTTCATTGTTCTGGCGAAAAATTATTCAATAAAAACACTGCTATTAATCCTGCTCCCACTTATAATAATGGAGCTGGGCATGCTCGGTTATGCCGCCGTGACCGGCTGGCTGGGTTATAAGTTGAAAAGTTACTTTGACGCCTTGGTTGCTCTACCGCATACTCTCAAAAAACGGCGCGGAATCCAGTCTACCCGACGTGTCACCGACCGAGAGTTCGTTCATCTGCTATCAACCGGAGTGGTTTTCGGCGAAATCAACAATCCCCTGTTACGCTGGATCGTGAATCCATTACTGACGGTCTATTGGTTTTGCATCCGCCGATTGCTTTAATACTATGATCAATTTCGAACCAGTTACCGAAAATACACCCATTGACGTAATTATAACCTCGCACAACTACGGACGGTGGCTGGCTCGCGCGATTGAGAGCGTGCTCCATCAATCAGTGGGAGAGCATAACATTATAGTGGTAGACGATGCTTCGACCGATAATACCGAGCAAGTGGTACAAGCCTACCCCGCCATACAATACATCAGAAATCCGAGTAATCTCGGGTGTATCGGTGCCACGAAAATTGGTTTAAAAACCGCCAGTGCGCCCCTGCTGGTGTTTCTAGATGCCGACGATGAATTACTGCCTTCGTTTACTAGCGACCTTCTGAGAGCCTTACAGAAGCACCCTACGGCCGCCTTAACTTATGGGCAAGTACAGTACACCGGCGAGCGGCAAGATCTATACCAGAGCTATCCGTATTCACCCATCAAGCTAGTTCATGCCGGCAACTATATCAGCAAAACTTGCTTAACCCGCCGGCGAGCATTTGATCAGGTGGGCGGCTTTCGCGACAATATGAGCTCCGGTCAGGAAGATTGGGATCTCTGGTTATCCTATGTTGAATCCGGTTTTTACGGCGTCTATGTTCCCAAGCCGGTATTCCGTTATACAATTCATCCCAATAGCCGCAACTCCAGCGTCATGAGTACGGCGAAAAATATGAAGCTTAATCTATCACTGATCCGGCATAATCATCCTAAATTGTACGATTGGCGTTTCAAAATCCTACATCCCCTATATATGGCCTATTGGCTAACCTATCAAAAATTATTCAAACATGATGCCTAACCCAAAAATTGGCATTGTCGTACTTCATTGGAATGGGTTGGATGATACGCGGGAATGTTTACAGTCGCTACAGCGAGTACAGTATCCAAGCTTCCGCATCTACGTAATTGATAACCACTCCCCCGATCAAGCTGGATCCATCCTGACCAATGAATTTGGTAATAACATTGAAATGATTACCAATTCAGAAAATTTGGGATACGCGGGCGGCAATAATGTCGGCATTAGACGAGCCTTGTCTGATGGGTGCGACGCCGTCTTGTTGTTGAACAATGACACGGTGGTTGCGCCCGACTTTTTGGATCACCTGGTTCGGCGTCTTTACTCTAACCCGACCACAGGAATGGTCGGACCAAAGATTCTCCAATACCAGCACCGGAAACGCGTCTGGTTCGCCGGCGGTCGTATTCGGTGGAACACCGGGATTCGCCTATCCCACATCGGCGTCAATCAGCCCGATAACGAAATGTATCGCCAACCAAAACCAATCGATTTTATGACCGGCTGCTGTCTGCTTATCAAACGCGAGACGATTGATCGAGTCGGTCTGCTACCGGAAGATTATTTTCTATACTTTGAAGATGCCGACTGGTCGGTGGCAGTAACCCGATCCGGCTATCAGATCTGGTACGAACCTAGCGCCGTGATTTGGCACAAAGAAGTATCCGAAGGACAAACCCTGTCCCCCATGAAAACCTATTATCTGACCAGAAACTATTTACGTTTTGGGATGAAATACGCCAACTGGCTCCAGAAAATCATTTTTATTCTGGCGTATATGCTCTATTATGGCCAGCTGTTTATCAAGAATGTCTTCAAGGGTCGGCGCGAACAGAATAAAATGATTATCAAAGGTTTACAAGATTACTTCACCCATGTATCCGGACCATTAGCACCCCCACGAACATGAACATCGGAGTAGACGCCAGAAGCTTGTTGGTTGAAAAAAAGGAGGGTATGCATGTATATGCTACCAACGTTCTTCGTCAGTGGGCCAAATCCGCACCAGACCACAATTTTGTCCTGTACGTGGATGGTTCAGTGTCAGCAGAATTACGATCCCAGTTTCCGAGCAATTTCAGACTTGTCATATTGACGCCAAAACATTTCTGGCCCCAGACCCGCCTGACTTGGCATTTTCTATTGACGCGTGGACGCGAGTTCGATGTATTTTACTTCCCCACCCAGTCGATGTCGCTGTATTGTCCCAAGCCGACTTTAGCGGTTATTCATGACCTGGCGTTTATAAAGTTCCCCAACTATTTCACAGCTTGGAACCGTTTCGTCTTGGCCAATCTGACGACCAATTTTACCGTCAAACACGCCCAAAAAATGATCTGCATATCACAGCAGACCAAGCGGGACGTTATGGGGCATTACCATGTTCCAGAAGACAAACTCGAGGTTATCTATCATGGATACGACCAGGAACAGTTTTTCCCCCGTTCGCCGGACGAGATCACTGTGGCCAAGAAACAGTTTGGAATAACCGGAAGGTATTTAATATATCTTGGTACACTTCAAAAGCGTAAAAATATCGTACGCCTAATCGAGGCCTATGCCCAGCTACGCGCGGACAAGCAGCTCGAACATCAGCTCGTGATTGCTGGAAAGCGTGGTTGGCTTTATAAAGATATATTCGAAACGGTACAAAAGCTACACTTGGAGCCATATGTTGTTTTTACCGATTATATGCCGACAGCCACAGCGGCTTCGCTCTATAGTGGCAGTGAAGCGTATATTCTACCATCACTCTATGAAGGCTTTGGGATGCCGGTTATTGAGGCGATGGCTTGCGGTGCGCCCGTGATTGTCTCCAGCGCTCCCCCATTGCCTGAAATTGCAGGATCGGCAGCTGAGATTATTAACGATCCTTACCGCTCCGAATCTATTGCTACCGCCATTTGGAATGTCATCTCTAATCCAAAACGGCAGCAGGATCTGAAATCGGCCGGTTTGGTTCAAAAAAATAATTACTCCTGGTCCAAATGCGCCCAGGCAACCCTAGCTGCCATACTATCGTTGCGTCGCTGAAAGATGTTCGTCTCGAATAATCGTGAATAAGTAAACATCACCGATTTGTTGACTGCGGCCAAATACGTCGGTTAATAAATCGAGCGTATCGGGGTTGCTCGAAAATCGGTTTTCGAAAAGGTAAAAGCAACGGTCAGCCCGAGTAACATCAAACGCCCGGTTTAATAAGTCGGCGTGGTTGGCTATCGGATCACGCAGTATTCCATAGAATATCGCGTCTTTTTCTCCTTGGATAAAGTCGCGATCGACCGGGAAGCCGCCACCCTGCAGGCGATTTCGGGAAACTTTTTGCAATGCCAGTAACTGCCACTCTTCGCCGATTACACAAGGGTGGGAATCATTAACTAAGGCGTTATCATAGAGATATTCCGACATCCGCAGTTCGTCGCCGGTGACAGTTTTTAAGGTTGGGGCGTTTGTATAATTATGGAATAGCATCAAGCTGATCACTAGGCTGGTCAGTATCACGACTGGCCATTTACGTCTCGATTGATCGATGCACCACTTGATACCGTAGACGATAAATGGCAGCGTAAAAAGGTTGAGCAATATATCGATCCGCCCGATAATCAACCGCAGCCCATCCATCAACACGTTTCCGATAAAGCTTAGCAATATACTGATGGCAAATAATTGAGCCATCGGTTTTAGAAAACGCTTCAGCTTCGGATCGGTTCCGGTGTAAACTGCAATGATTCCGGTTATCACTAAAGCCCATCGAACTAAGTTTAACCAATTTATATCCGTTACCGTGGTAAAGGGCAACCTTAACCCCACAACTAAATTGACCACCCATCCCCATGTGGCAGACACCAATTCACCGGCATGCACTAGACGGCTCCAGAGAATTACCGATAAAGATTCGTACGTATCGGCCAGCAGAATAAATATGACCGCCAACCCGTAT
Source organism: Patescibacteria group bacterium (assembly GCA_041661625.1). Taxonomy (NCBI): domain Bacteria; species Patescibacteria group bacterium. The sequence continues at coordinate 403,204 of JBAZUB010000001.1, forward strand.
AAAAACCACAAAAGTGATCGATTCAATCGCGTGCCGACTCGTCCGTTAAGTTTACCTAGCGCGATCGGTACTAGCAACAGAAACCAATATATGGTCACCACGGGGTACTGAAATGGGAACAAAAGCGTGATAATGATTAACAACCATGGCTTAATCAGTGCGCCGCGCATCCACAATATTAACAATATCGCCCAGGTAACAAATTGAAAAAGACTTATGCTGAGTGGAACGCTCAAGGATCCGCCTACTTGGTACAGATCAAATACCAGTGGCAGCGCGGCAAACAGGAGCGCGTATGCGCGCCTCATTTCCAACAACCGGCCCAGGATATAGAAGAGCAGGGGTAACCCGATCGCCCACAACATGGGATAAAGCCATATGTTCAGCACCAGCGGGTCGGTTGAAGTCAGTTTGCCGATCAGCGCCAATGATCCCCAGGCAAAACTATATCCCACCCTGGAATCGGTTAACACGGCCGGCAACGTGACGGGACCAACCTTGACGGTCGCCATTCCCTGAGATGAATACAATGTCGGGGGTATCGGGCGCTCATCAATAATCTGTTCTTCATACGAAACGTGCCGCCAGTGATCACCGCCGAAGCCATTCCGATATACGAATATCAGATATGAATGGATGAGGATGGAACAACCAACTAGTAATATCAACGCGATTCGCTGTGATCTCTTGAAAAAGAACAATACGATCAGCAGAAACACGCTGATCAGTGCAATCAAACCAAAAACGTTGGACAACGCTTCCCAAGGAGACATAATAAACTTATCGGTTCGACGCGACCAGGCGATACCAAGACCAATAATTGTTAACGCCAATGTCGCCAAACCCAATAAACGATACGTCAGTCTTCCGCCCAGTGATGTTGCCACTTCGGTTAGTTTAGATTCCACCAGATCACCTGATCGGTATTTATAATACCCCCAAATTAATAAACCCGAGTTCAACGCCAGTATTATCGATACCAGATATATGTTCAACGCGTAAATCATGGTTGCGGCGGCGGCGCCCGATCCAACTAAAAATAAAAACCCAACCAGGCCAAAAATTACCCGATATATAAACTCGATCCTAAATAGACTATACGATATTTCAGTTAATACCAAACTGCTGATTATCCAATATGCCGCCAACACCGCAATTCCTATCCAGCTTATACCGATTGAATAAACATTTGCCACCAATATCAATGGTAGTACCACCAGTAAGATTACCAGCGGCCCCCTGCTACGCGAGTGTAAATTATGTAGCGTTTTTTCCATGATTCGGCTATGCGTGTCGTAGTTTATAATACTCTCTAACCGACTGGATCAAATCAACCACCAGGTGCTGGCGTTTTAATTCCGCCATGGACACACTCCGTCGTATTTGAACCATGCGCCGCTTGCTTAACGCGGCTCGCAACGAAACCATAAACCCGGCGTAAGCCCTAAGGATTGTCCATGGTGCTTTGAAGTTTCCTCGTAACAATGCCGCAACCATCACAGTCAAGTCGAATAGAACCGATACGACGAATCCAACAATTATGCCACCAATTGGAAAATTTTTTACCAGGGTGGTTAGACGATTGCGCGTTCCATAATACAAGCGAAAGTTATTCCGATGTCCGCCCGCCGAACCGCCAACGGCGTGGTAAACAATCGACCGGCTCACGAAGACACTTTTTCCTCCCAATAAAAGATTGCGCAAGCACAGATCAACATCCTCAAAATACATGAAGTAATCATCATCAAACATCCCCAGATCTGCAAAACGCTGCTTTTTCACCAACATGGCCGCGCCGCTGACTCCACCAACCAAAGCATTTTTTTCATATTCTTCGGTATCTAACCGACCAAATCCCCGATCGTATCCAGCCCCGATGATTGTGTGAGTTATTCCGGCTGAATTCAGATGGTCTGGTTGGGCTTGAATCAGCAGCTTGCTCCCAAAGAAATCGGCATCGGGATATTGTTTCACAGCCTGGGCTAACGCGCTGAGGCAATTAGGATCCACTGCCGTATCATTGTTCAGAAAAAATACATAATCGCCACGGCATTCTTTGACAGCCAAATTGTTACCCTTGGCAAAGCCATAGTTTTTTGGGTGTACGACTATCCGAGCTTCGGGGTAGTGAGTTCTTACCCAATCCACGCTATCATCCGACGATGCGTTATCCGCGAATACTACCTCATATTGGCCTTCCGGAAAATGTAAATTACGAATTGACCCCAAACAAGCGTCAATAAATTTCTTTCCATTATAATTCAATATACAAATACTGATATACATTTGTTATCCTTTCATGTGATCAAGTTTAGGTGTTCCGCTGACAGGATGAGAGAAATGCCAGACAACACCCCTGCACCGTGAGGTAAATACTTTTTTTTCCTGCGAATAATATAAAATGAAGTTTATTAATAACAAAGCTAAATAACCAATGATAAATACGCCCCGCTGAAACCAATTGCCGTGTTTGCGAATAAACATGATGCCATTACGCGTTTCGTAATAAGCCGTGAGAGGATTCCGAACGTTTCCACCCACTGACATAGCCTCTTTGTGATATATTATTGCCTCAGAGACGCAAACGATTTTATACCCGGCAAGATATATCCGATATCCGAGATCAACGTCCTCGGTATAATAAAAATATTGTTCATCAAACGCGCCCACCTGTTTCAGTACTGCTGTTGGTATCATTAGTGCACTGCCCGAATAATATTTTAGCGTGAATTTATTTTGATCTTTGAAGCGACTCGGATGCAATGAACCGCCCACCTGACGCCATCCAGTATATAAGCTCAGAATGCCACCCCTTGATTGAACCAACCCCATATCCTGATAGGATCGTATCTCCGGCCCAATGACACCCAAGTCTCCACCAACCCGCGCCCTTTTTACTAGATGCTCCAGAAAATCATATTTAACCGTCGTATCATTATTCAGCAACATGATATATTCACTGCGCGATTCCCGCAAAACCAACCCAATACCAACATTATTTCCACCGGCAAAACCAAGATTTTCGCTATTTTGTATAATGCGTATATATGAACCGTATTCACGCTGCAGAATGGCAATGTCATCTCCTTTCGAGTGGTTGTCTACTACAATTACTTCGTAGTTTGGGTAACTGATTTTCTTCAGAGAAGCCAGACAATCCCTTGTGTCCCTGACCCCATTCCAATTCAGAATGACAAATGATACTCTGGGATACTCCATCATGTGATTGTTTCGTCAGATTCCTTCGGTTTGATCAGCTGTCTGAATATCGACCACTCATTCTGCCCAATACCTCCGATAAGGTACAAAAACAGACCATATGTGATGGCCCCGCCAATGATCAACAACGGAACGGGCCACGATTTACCAGCGATTAGAAAAATACTCATACCCAGACTGGCTATTAACGGTTTAGGTACATAGCGCCAAAACGGCACAACTACTATCGCTCTAAAACGTTGATAGGCGACCACAAACACTAATAGTTCGGATAACAAGGTCGCGACGGCGGCTCCATTCAGACTGAAGCGCGGTATCAATATCAGATTTAGCACGATATTCATTATGGCACCCAATCCAACGATGGCCAGATATGATCTTTGCCGGTTGCACGCCTGCAAACCATTACTGAATATTATGCTGAAGAATATCACCACTACGGTCCAGATCAGAAATCGAAAAGCCGTCACGCCCCCAAGATATTCCGAACCATATATCAGGCCGATCAAAGGCTTCGATAAGATGGCCCCACCAAAACCGATCGGTAATGCCACGATTGCAACAAATTTTGAAAAAGAGGACGTAAGTGCTTGTAACTGTGTTGGTGATTTTTTGAATAATGCGGAAATTTGAGGAAATAGCACTACTCCAAGCACGTTCGCAAATATCAGTATAAATAGGACTATCTTATATATGGCGTTATACCAACCAACCTGTGCGTCCTGTTTCATGAAACCCAACATTACCGTATCTAAAAAGTAGTAGATCGATATAAAAATCATGCTGAGCGCGTAAGGCCACGATTCACGAAAAAGGTGTCCCCAGAATTGATGCTCAATTTTTAATGAAACAGCAAAGAAATTACGGGCAACAATGACCATAGTGACGATCATACCCACGACCGCGGCCAACGCATACATCCAGCCAAACGCAACTAACGGAGCTCCCCGAATAATAAAATACATTCCCAGTCCGAATGTCACCACCGAAATTGTGATTTTACCAATCATCTCGTAAACCATCCTTTGGGTAGATCGATAGACTGTAACAATCGCACCAATCAAATTCTGAAATACGACTTGTGCCCCATATAACAAGATCAAGTATAATACCACCGTTTCCTTGTGGCTTATCAAATATACGATATATAACAGACCGATATAACCTATACCCAGGAGTAGCCGGAGAGTGAATATATTGTCGATGTATTTTTTTGCCTGTTGCGGCTGACGGGCGACTTCACGAATTGCTAGCGTGCCAAATCCGCAATCCACGACCACCGAAAGTAATGTCGCCAAACTAATGGCAAACCCAATTTTACCAAAATTATCTGCCGCCAAATACCTGGCTAGTTTTACCGTCAAGACAAACATTAATAACCCGTTGACTAGTTCAGCCACCGAAAGCCAAATTGTATTTTTTACTAATAGTTTATATACGTTCGACATCACATGAACACCGGGGAATTGATCCGGTAATTTGCATAGGAATAATTATGGGCGTAAAGGATGCCGGATGACCTAAAGCTTAATATCCGTCATCTTGACCACCCGGCTGCCCCGCATATTCGCGATCGTCAGCTCAAGCCCTTCTTTGAGCGGAACGACCGGGAACCAGCCCAGTTTATCCTTGGCCAGCTTGATATCCGGCATGCCGCGATGCGCGATATAAGGCGACTCCGATTCAAATGATATCACCGATGACGTATCGGTCAATTCTTTTACCAGATCCGCAACCTTTTGGTAGGTTTCTGGCTGATCACTGCCCAGGTTGACCGGGCCAGCCAGTTCGGATTGCATGAATTTACCGATACCTTCGATAATGTCGGCAATATAGCATAAGCTAGTCCGCAGGTTTGGCTCGCCATAAACCACCAACGGTTGATTGGTGATGGCGCGCGATATCAGCCGGGGAATCAGCCGGTTGTCTTCCAGGCTCATCCTCGGCCCATAGGTCTGAAATATCCGGGCGATCCGAGCGTCAATCTTGTATTCCTCACGATAAATCTTCACCAGGGTCTCGGCAAAGCGCTTGCCTTCATCGTAACACCCCCGCTCGCCCAGTTGGTTGACCCGACCGTAATTGTTTTCGGCCAACAACACCTGCTCGCCCGGTTCCGGTTCGCCATAGACCGCCGAACTGGACGCCAACATCACCTTGGAGTGGTATTTCACCGCCAAGTCTAGGACATTCTTGGTACCATGACTGTTGGCTAGTGCCGTATCCAACTGGTGCGCGTGTTTTTCGTAATGCGACGTCGGACAGGCCAAGTGATATATCTCCTGAAGACCGTGATATGGCAATTTGAACTTTTTGAGCTCTGGAAATACTTCCAAATCGGTTGGCTGTGACAAATCGTGCCGAATAAATTCGAAGTTTGGCAAATGCAGCAGATGATTGACATTCTCAATGTTGCCCGAGATGAGATTATCCAAACAAATGACATTACATGTTCCGATCAATGAATCGCACAGATGGCTACCGATAAATCCAGCCCCGCCCGTGACTAATACGTTTTTTCGTTGCAATGGTTCAGATGTTTCCATAGTAGTTAGTTCAATGTGAAAAACGAATCTTTAATAATGACACGATCATCCGCCAGCTGGCACGCAGCAACTTGGCGCCCGACATTTCCGCGCTGGAACGATCAACCCAAACCGTAGGCACTTCGCGGATCTTGAATTTGGCCCGTTTTAGTTGTACTAGTATATCAATATCAATCGACATATCGGTTATTGTAAGTTTGTCTACGATCCGCTCAACCACCTGGCGACGGAATAGTTTGGCGCCGCACTGAGTGTCGCGATAAGGCAGCCAAAACAACATCTTGGTAAAATAATGGAAGCCGTAACTGAACAAAGTGCGCAGAAAAGTGGTCCGGCCCACTACCCGGGAACCCGTCACCCACCTTGACGCGATGGCTCCATCATATGATTCGTGAAGTATTGCCTCGACCAATTTGCGATATTCGGCGGGGCTGGTTGATCCATCGGCGTCCAAGAAGCCAATTAGATCGCCTTGGGCGTGTTGAAAGCCATATTTTATCGCTCGACCCTTGCCACCTTTAGGCAGTTCATGAATGACTATGGCGTGGCCCGATTCCCGCTGGGCCTGTTCGACTACTTCGCGGGTGTTGTCACGACAGCCGTTGAGCACCACTACTAATTCCACATTGCCCGGATAAAAATCTTTGACATAGTCATCCAGCGTGCGCCGGATCCGCTGAGCTTCGTTATAGGCTGGAATAATGAGAGATATGAGCATGCGAAGTTATTTCAGACTACCAAGCTTAAGGGTGAAGGCCGTCTCTTTGTCATCGCGCAAAATCGTTAACCTTAATTCATCGCCCGGCGCATTATTTTGCACCGCGTCCGATAGCGTCATGTTGGTATCTAATTTCACGTTGTTCACTTGGGTAATAATGTCGCCTTTTTTTAGACCAGCTGTTTCCGCTGGACTCTGAGCCACGATCGCCGGACGGTCGGCTTCGCGATCACCATAAATATACGCGCCCACCTGCCGATGTTGCGAAAAAACGGACGAGACATCCCGGCTGGCGCTTAAATCCAGATAATGTACACCAAACTCACTTCGAACAACCGCGCCGTTTTTTAATAGGCTGTTTAAACCGGCTCGAATTGCCCCCGCTGGTACTGCCTGAGCGGTGGGCCACGAGGCGCTGGCAACCAAACCGACCAGCTTGCCATCATAGTTTACCATAGCGGCTCCCTGATAATCTTCCGACAAGACATCCTGCACTAGCACCCGAGCGGCGATTGTCTCCGAGCTGAGCAGACGGTCGGCCGCGGTCGGTGCCGGCAGATAATAGGGATCAATCACCAGACCAGCGCCCAAACGAATGTCCTGGCCATTATCGTGGCGCAAGTAGAGGATATCATCCAGCGCATCAACTTTGTCATTATCGATAAAATCTATCGCCTGATAATTTTGTCCGGTAATCTTTAAATAATAGACTGGCAAACTGGGGTCACCGATCACCTGATCAACGGTTATCACCAGACCATTGGCTGTTATAGCCACGTAGGTTTTTTTTAAATCGGGTACGGACCATTTCGGCGCTACAATCCAGCCGTCACTTGTTACCAACAACCCCGAAGACAGCTGATCGGTTTCAGCATAGACTGTGGCTAGCGGATCAGTTATTGAACTGGTGTCTTTTTTTTCAAAAATACCCACAGCCGATTCCGGCAAGTGGCTGTTCAGATCGTTGCGCTTTTGGAGTCGCGCGTTGTCGCTGCCACTGTTGCGAAATGGGGTGCCATTCCAGCTCAAGGAAGTTGGGTTCTGGTTGTTGTAGAACCAGGAGCCGAACCACCCAGCGAATCCGCCCAAGACCAATGCCAATATAAGGGTAAATAAGCGACCGTTCTGACGTCGCGGTCGATGCAATTCTTTTAGCTCCTTATCTTGGTACAGGCGCTCTAAATCTTCCGTATTTTTCATCTTGGGTGATGTGGGAGTTGGTTTGAGGTCCATATATTATGGTTGTTAACTTACTGGGTGTTCGTTTTTGGCTAAGATCGACCCGCCCGCCTTGACTGGCGTCAAGCCAGTCGGGCGGGGGCACCGCCAAGGATTCGGCCGAAGGCATTGTGGAGCTACGTCGAGGTCGAACCGAAGGCGGTAACGAAGATATTGGCCAAAGCTTCCTTATTAACGGGCTTTGTCCGTTTACAAGGAAGCGTAAACGAATGCCCAGACTAAACCCAACGGGCCGTAATTAATGCTAATAATAGCACACTAATACCGACAATGAAATAGCGCATCCAGACCGGCCGGGTCAAATGTTCAATCAGATAATAGCGACTCACATTATAGGTGATATATAACACAATGGTGACTGCCAAAGCATTGACATAAACGCCCGACGGCATCCAGTTCGCCACCCAAAAGGTTTGAGCGCACACGATGGCTATTATGAGCGTATGCAGCCACTGGCGTCGGAATTCAATTAGATTGACCTGCAGCATTTGTAAAGATATTAGCCAGACAACGACCAGCACAATCAACGTCAACAACCAGGCGGGCCAATTGATGTACAGTATAGCGCTAAATGCAGCCACTGCCACAGCAAACATGGCACTAATATTCAGATAACTAGAGATACTCTGCAATGAGTGAACATTATACTTCTCTGTCCGATAGTAGTAGTAAAAAATATTAGTTAAATAAATTAACTGGGATATCGCCGATATGGCTATGACTAATTGGTGAAATATCACTCCCTCGGTAAAAAACAAAAGCAAAATAGTCGCGCTAATATAAAGCTCTAGACTGATCAATAATACACCGTATTCGTGGAGCGGTTTTCCGGCTGTTTGCCATGAGAGTGACAGCGCGACCAATAAAGCCATAACTGCCCACAACCAATAAAACCAGCCCGGCTGATAGAAAACCACCTCATAGGCGACCAAAGCGATAACAACCGATAATAATGGCTGAAGACGTTTGAGTAATATCATCGCAGGCTGGTTGATTTGAAGGTAAGGTTTATCCGACTGGATTCGGTGGCTAGGTTCTGGATATATGCGTTTAGCATTGCGCCATTGCTCACCGTGGCCAATTGGTTGAACAATGGTTGAATGTATGATGCCGGCAGGTTAATCTTTTGGACACGCAGATTCCGAGCGGCAAAGGCCAAGTGTCCCTCCGTTATCACCGGCTCGGCGTCTGCCACAAAGCGGTAGTACCCGTTTGATTGAAATAGTCTTCCATTGACCTGGACTTTCCCTGATTCAACCACAGCTTGCAAATCATAAAACACGGTGGCCGTACCAGGCAAACGGTCGAGCTGCTTTAACATGGTTGTCAGCTGGCCTTCATTGATTGTGCCGCTGCCCCCCAATGCATCTATCGATGTCGACCATCCCTCTCCCAATACCGGGCGAATCGGGACGATGGGACGATAAACAATCTGACTGATCACCGGTATATTAGCAATGCCGAAATATGCTACCACGCTCGCGATTATTAAAAGTATAAATGCCAAGCCAATAAGTCGGCGCAACCAGCGGTTGCTGCGCCACAATGTTGAAAGCAAACGACCGCCAGCGTGACTGCCTGGATTTGGCGTGGTAGTTGGTGTTAATGGCCGCTCTATTCTCGTCATGGATAATATATTATTGCGCCGATTCACTACTGCTCGGGTCAACCGCTCGGTACCCGGTCAAATAGTTTTGCCCGGTTCCAACAATTATTTCGCGGTTGCTCCCCTGAGCCGTCATTTGCCAGAGATCAACGGCGATATCCCCTGAACTCAAACGTAATTTCTCGTATACGACAACCGGTTCGCCTGGCATCCAAGCAGCTCGCCCGACTCCTTCCTGCAACGTCTGCTGGCTAGTGCCATCCGCTCTGATGCTTCCGATTGTTGATTGCCAGGTCGACTGCTTTGGAGCAAAGCGATACAATATCACTTCCCCATCATTAGACAAACTCAGCGACCATTCCAGCTCGCCCAATTCGATGTCGAAACGCGACAATTGTGACGTGGTTTGACTGCGCCAATCGGTCTGATACAGCACGTATCCGTTATTCTCTTGAGCGACGTAAATCACCGCATTATTAGATTGGGAAAAAATCGCCGATTCAACCGTGCCGGCCACAACCTGAAGCGATTCGGATAGCTCGCCCGTTCGATTTATTTCACGATAATACAATCCGTCCGACATCGGATAAATCATTCGCTGCCCAGTCTGGTCATAAGCCGCTCGCCCGGTGACCGTATCGACAGATCGAGAAGTGCGCGTTGCCAGATCTACCTGATTTAGAATTTGGCGGTCGCTATCGAAAGTCGTGTACATGAGATGATTGCCTAGCCGATCACAAATTATTTCAACCGGTTCCTGCCGGGTGGCCATGATAAATGTCGGCTCGGCTTGCGTAACCGACCCGAGCCATAGTTTATTGAAACCGTCGGTTTCGTCAAAGTAGGCATACTGCGTATCATTCATGCGACAGGCCAATTTAATATCTTTGGTTTCGGGAGTAAGCAGTCGGGGCTGATTATCCGCCCCCATTGTGGCTAAGCGGCCGCCAGTCGGACTGTTAATTAACCAGACCAAGCCCAAACCAGATGATTGTTGGCTGCGACTGTCAGTCTGGACGCCTTTAATTTGACTATCGGTGGGATTCTGATGTTGCGCCCAATACCACAACCCGACGCCACAGCCCAGTGCTAGTAATAGTAATCCGATTTTTAATTTCATGTGGTTATTACGCAACGACGTTTAAGCCGCTGCTAATTATTAGATCGTTTTAAAGACGGCGTCGCTAGCCGAGATTAATTGGTTATATATCTGGACGAATTGAGTGGCAGAGTACGGTCGGGCCGTGCCGATCGGGCGCAGCCAGCCGGGCCAGTCCATCAGGGTACGGCTATAAGCTGAAAGCCACATCGCGTCCGCTTCCAACACCAGCAGATAAGGTAGCGCCCGCTCAAACTCCCATTGCGGTATCAATCGGTCGGACTTCTGCGGTTGGTCGTATAACACACTAGCGTACCGCGCGGACCAGTGTGCCACCTCAGCCCCTTTGAGTGTTTTTTTCGGCATGATACCGGCAAACAGAACCGCCACCGCCGAAGCCATCAACAAAGGTAGCACCGCGACGAATATACCCGGATCGCTGACCAGTGCCGCAATGTTCAAAGCTAGCGTAATCAGCAACCAATTTACCGGCCGACGGAGATACCGGCGTCGCACTGTGGCGGGAGATTCGGTAAAATATCCCAGCGCAACTACATTATCGTACAGTGCGGTCGATAGATGTTTAGGCCGCGTCACCATACGCGCGGCCAGCTCGGAAAAGGTGGTCCTAGATTTTTGTTCAAAGATCCACTGAAGCAAACATCGTTCAAAAGTACCGAGCACCTGATCGTTTTTGTCCTGCTTCACCAGAACGAAACCTTTTCGATTGTGGCTCCAGGAGTGATCAATTCGTTCAATCGCCAGATACCTATGTACGGCCAGAAATATCAAACCAGCCGTTAAATCACGCCGATCGACACGCTCATCGACGATCACGCCTACCTGGCTGGGTGTCAGCTGCCCGGGGCCCAACTCTGGTTTTATTATTTGAGAGATCTTTGGATCGCGGCCGGCGCGACGCCAACGTCGATACCAGAACCACCAGGCCAACCAGGGTAGAATCCAGAACACTAGTACCAATGCCGCTAATCCATAACGAACCGGTTGGTACCACCAGGCTGGCCGCAATTCAAACGCGAAATAATCAGACTTACCACGCATCAATATCAGTTCTCGACTCTCGGAATGATAGCCAAAATGCTGCACCGTTAATGAAATCACTTCGCGATTCAGGGTTGGACTGCTGAGATAAAAAACATACGGCGTAGTTATGCCCAAATTTTGCCCGCCTACCAATATCCGAACTGATATTGATTCATTATTGACCCCATTAGCCGTTACTTTGAGCGTACCAGGATCATCCAATACCTCCTTGGGCCAGCTGGCAGAATAATTGATACTGCTCTTGGCTGGCAAGATTGAGCCGGCAAATTCAATCGTTTGCGAATCGATTATTCGGCTCCCGGCTAGATCACGTCGTCCAGTGGCGGTTCCGATGGTTAGTGATTGGCTGAAACGATCCAAATATTCCGCTGGGCGCGGCAACCGCACCCGGACTCTTAATTGATCAATTATCTCAGTCCGCGTATCGGTAGTCAGGGGCCATGACAATTGATCGAAGTTGTCAAAATAACTGACACAGCCGGTGGCGTTATATGAAATCTGCCAGCTGGCTCGCCCAGGTGAAACCGGAACTGATAAATTATAGCGCAGCAGGTCGTTGGAATCTGGCACCGGCCGAACCTCATGCACCACGGTGTCCCCTTTTTCATTCAATACCGTAAAGTCCTGCACTACGCTGTTTGCTGCGACCGGCCATTGCGCAGCCACTTCAGACACCGAACCCGTAAACAGATACGACCGAACTTCATGGAATTGGCAGATTCCATCCTTTGTCACCGTTACATCAGTTTGCCAGTTTTCAATCGCCCAGTCCGCCGCTTGGGATTGGCTTGGAAACAAACCGACCAATAACACCAAAAAGGCGACGCAATAAACTAACCAATAGTCTTTTATTTTGTCAGGCATATGCCGGCATATTTTACCATTTTTTGCCCGATACGGCAAATATGTTTCATTGGTTTATTTCACCACCATGGCCGACCGGATAAGGTTGTCAACTATGCCCCACAATCGGTATCTAACGGTTTACCTTTATCGGGTAATAATGTAAACCGGCATCACTTCCGATGCCGGCATCACATCACTTTATATGTAGACTACCCCGCGTTTGACCGTATTTAGGCTAAACGATGTAAATAGGTTTGAGCCGCTAATGAAGCGGCAGCGCCTTGACCAGCCGCGATAATAATTTGGTTATACGGTATATTTACCACATCTCCGGCGGCAAACAATCCGGGCAGTTTACTGGACATTAATTGATCGGCCACAATAAAACCAGCCGGGTCGAGTATGCCTAGATCTTTGACCATTTCCGTATTGGGAATTATGCCGATATGCACAAAGACGGCATCCGTATTAATGCGCCGGAGCTGACCGGTGGCTTTGTCCATATATTCCACCTCGGTGACTTGCTGATCGCCAATAATTTGTACGGTGGCAGCATCGTGGATTAATTCTACTTTCGAGTCGGCCTTAACCTTGTCGATATATACTTGTTCACCTTTGAATTCTGGATTTTTATTAATGGAATATACCCGCGTAGCCAGGTTTCGCATCATCAGGATTGATTCCAACGCTGAATTACCACCGCCAATCGTGGTGACAGTCTTGTTTTTGAACAATGGGCCGTCGCAAGTCGTACAGTATGATAAGCCTTTCTGATAAAGTTCCTTTTCGCCTGGCACATTCAGGTGTCGCGGCCTAACTCCCGACGCGACTATAACCGTTTTACTGTCATACGAGACCGTTTGCGATGATGCGTCTCGACCGGTAATCCGATAACCCAGTACTATCTTTTCAACTTTTTGTACTTCAAAACCGACTTCAACATTTACCTGGTTATGATCCAGCTGGGCGTTAAATTTCTGCGATAGTTCAACCCCGGTCGTTTCGTTGAAACCCAGATAGTTATCAACCCCGCCCGAGTGGGCAACTTCCCCGCCGAGATCCATGGCGAGTATTTTGAAATCTAGCTTAGCCCGTGCCGCGTAGATTGCCGCTGACGTTCCCGCCGCTGAACCGCCGATGATAATGAGGTCGTACATATATTATTTTACCGATTAGTTATTCTTTGTTTCTGAGCAATGCTCCGGGACAGGGACTCGATCCGGGGTTTAGCGCTCCGCCAAGCGGAGATCGCTCAACCCGTCTCAGCGGTCGCAAGTGAAGCAGTCCACTTGCTTTCTCCGCTTCGACACCCAATTACCAGGGCCACCCCACACCAGCCGTTTCACAAATTTTTGCTGATTACCACTCAATTGCACAGCTCCGGGACAGGGACTCGAACCCCAATTACCAGGGCCAGAACCTGGCGTCCTACCATTAGACGATCCCGGAGCTGTGCCATCGAATAGATTTTAAAGTACGGCGATGCGGGATGGCGTCCTTTTTATCCCAGAGCGCTGATCAGAAAATATTCGACTATAAAAATATGCGCCATCCGCCGAACCCACTTTACGCTTTTATTATTCAATCGTCAACCATCCTTTAGCCCACTACTTCCCCGCCGAATGTTTCGAGTAGCGGACTAACAATATCAGCATCAGAGAGCTCGTCGGACGCGACCACGTCGGCATCGATTGACCAGGCCTCGCCAAGCACTGTCTCAAGCACGCTCTCAATGGCCTGGCGGGTGCCGAGATGCTTGAGCCGCTCGGCATGGATCGGATATTGGCAATGCAGGATCAGCTTGCCATCACGTATCGCGCCGGGTCGGGCTAGTTTCAATACCAGCGCCAGAGGCTGGTTTTCTTGCTGGACTTTTTGGAGTATCTCTGGCCAGCGGGTTTGAATCTCGGATAGTTCCATTTTATGACCGGAAGACTTTGTAGCTGACCGTGTTGGTGTGTCAGCCGATTTCGATTCGGTGGGCGTGGCAGCCGGAGGAACGGCTGGCGGCTGCTGGTCGCTTTCGGTTCGGGGAGCGTCTAGGCTGCAAGCCTCAATCACTATCAACTCAAGCGGTAACTGGGGTATATCCAGATTCTTAATATCCCGCTCTCGATCCAGCAGGGCATTTATCCAGGCGACTAACCGGTTCATTTCAATTTCAGGTATCAACGCCCGGAGCGCCTGATCTTGGTCGGCGCTGAGTTCAAACTGGTTGGCACCGCTTAGATTACCACCGGCTTTGATCAACAAAAATAACCGGAGCCAATCGACCAGCTCATGCGAGAATTGAACGAAGTTTACTCCTTCTTCGGCCAGGGTGTTGATTGTTTCCAGGGCTCCGGTGATGTCGCGCCGGACAACACATTCGATTAGCTTCATAACCGCATCAGCATGCGAGCGCGGCAATACGATCTGAGCCAGCTCGGCGGTAATCTTCTTTTCGCCCACCGTCAGCACCTGGCCCAAAAGACTCTCGGCATCGCGCGATGAACCTTCCGCCAATCGAATAATTCCATACAACACCTCATCGACCACTTCTTTGCCTTCTGACTTGGCCAAACGTTTCAGACGCTCAAATAAATCATCCCGGGCAATCTTGCGAAAATCAAACCGCTGGCAACGTGAAATGATTGTTTCAGGAAGTTTGTGCAGTTCAGTGGTACAGAGGATAAAAATTGCGTGCGCGGGAGGTTCTTCCAGGGTTTTTAGTAAAGCGTTGAACGCCGCCGCCGATAACATATGAATTTCATCGATGATAAATACCTTATATGGCCAACGCGCGGGCGTGAATCGGGCATTCTCAATGATATTATCCCGCACATTATCTACGCCGGTGTGTGAAGCGGCATCAATCTCGATCAAATCTAACGATTGCCCGGCGGTGATCTCCCGACAAGCTTCGCATTCGTTGCATGGTTCACTCTCGTTCGGCTTTCGATTCTGACAATTCACCGCTTTGGCGAAGATCCGGGCGGTGGTTGTCTTACCAACGCCGCGCGGTCCCGAAAACAAATAGGCGTGGGCTAATTTTTGGGTGCTAATCTCGTTGGCGAGAGTGATCCGGATGTGTTGTTGACCCGCCAAACCGTCAAACGTCTGGGGGCGATATTTTCGATAGAGTGTTTCGGCCATAGTGTGTAGTTTGTCTGTTCATTGTAGCAGGAATTCGACCCGCCGGCAAAAATCAAAAACTACCGCGCGCATCAAAGTGCGGCTGTCATCCGGATATGTTACCGCCCGGCCTTAAATATCCTCTACGGCGACTGTTTCAGGTTCGGGTAAATCAGCGGCCGAGAGACCGGAGGCCTTTTTGATGATATTCTCAACCGCGGCCCACTTGGTGTCCTTGTCTTTTGGTATCAGCACCACAACCTCATCACCCGGCTCGCCTTTGAAGTAGGTAATACTAGCCAAAAGCACCCGATAGCTCTTGTTATTAGCCAAGACCCGGTATTCGTGGGTTTCTTCATCCCGGGTAAGTATGCCAATCAATCTGATGCGGTCGGTTGGGCCAATCTGCTTGTAGATGAACGAGCCATCACCGGTAATCGTCAGCTTTAACGTATCGCCCTCAATCAGTTTCGATTTTGACGCGTAATTAGCCGGCACGGAATATTGCTTGCCATCTGGCCCGATCATATTCTGACCGTCAAAAATGCCTTCAATAACCTTGCCTTCATCGCTATCCAGCATCCGGCCCGCTACCGGCTGTTTCACGGACGTATCAGTCGACAAAGTACCGCCAGCCATTTCATCCAAAAGCTGCCGGGCAATCTGCAGATTAGCTTGGGCGGTTTCGATCATTTCGTGGATTTTTTGGAGATTGTTTGAATTTGGCATTTTTTTGGACGCTTTTAGTTTTTGTCAATAAAATAAGTAGTTTGGAGTATAACAGAGAGAGCTCCGGCTGTCAACTGGCTCGATTCAGGCCGTTTTCATCAGCCCCGGGGCTCGGCTGGATGGGTGGTCGGTATGGGGGCTTTTGACGCACCCAGCTGACTGCTTTCGATAATCTCGCGTTCCACGGCGGATTGATCTCGGCCATATTTGACCCGCGACAACTGCTTTATCTTGGCCGCTAATTCAGCATTGCCCTTAACTGGCGGCAATGGCTGGAAGTTGAAGGCTCGCACCGGCTGATTGTCGACCAACAGCTTGATGATGGCATTGTACTTTTCGATATTCAATAGATCGTATTCGTTGAAAACCGGAGCATAAATCTTTGATACCGTTTCAGCGTCTTCCACGCCAATTTTGAATGCTGCCATGGTGCCGGCGTTGCCCAGTACCGCGTCGCGTATTTTAGTGTCCTGGTTTTGTACCAGCTGGCCCATGTACTGGTGGGCGATGATAAGATTCAGCCGGTACTTCCGGGCTTCGGATAATATCGTGGCAATGCTGTCCGTAATAAAGTTTTGAAACTCATCAATATAGAGATAGAAGTCGTGGCGCTGTTCTTGCGGCATATCGGCTCGCGATAGAGCCGCCATCTGCAGTTTTGAGACAATAATCAGGCCCAGCAATGAACTATTGACTTCGCCGGTCTTACCTTTGGCCAGATTGACCAGCAGGATTTTCTTCTCATTCATAACAGCCTTGAAATCGAATCCGGAATGTGGCTGGCCAATGATGTTTCGCATCATCCGATTCTCGACAAAGCGACCGACTTTGGAAATCAGATAGCCCATCATTTCCGATTTGTGGAAATCGCTGGTCTTGGCCATTTCTTTTTCCCAGAACGCCCGCACGATCGGATCGGTGACAAACTTTAACTTGTACTTTTGGAATTCCGGGTCGGTAAACATGCGCGGGATGTCGGTGATCGTGCCGGGATGCTGCGCGTCCTCCATTAAGGTCAGCATAACATTGCGCATATTGTGCTCGAACATCGGGCCGATCATCTCGGGTGGAAACAACTTGTAGAAAATGGCGATCATTTCCTGAACGGCAAAGTCTCGCTCCTCGGGACGATCCGCTTCCAGCATGTTCAAACCAACCGGGCGTTCCGTGTCTGACGGGTCGAAGATAATCACATCGTCCGCCCGCTGAACCGGGATATGCTCTAAAATATCTTCAATCAAATCACCGTGCGGGTCAATCACGCACACGCCTTCACCATTTTCAATATCCTGCACTGCCATGTTGATAATCAGGTTCGATTTACCAACACCCGATTTTCCGATCATGTAGAAATGGCGGCGCCGATCGTCGCGCTTGATCCGCACAAAAGTCTCCCGGCCGCGGAAATTACTCTTACCCAGCACTAGGCCCTCTTTGGGAATATTAACCGGCGGACCAGACCGTTTGGCTGACGCCCACCGAATATTGGGAGTTTCAGTGTCAGACAATGGCAAATGAAACAAGCTGGTCAGCTCTTCGGTGTTCAATATCATGGCATGCCGGGAATGAAAATGTCGATAGATGAAGTCCCGGATCAGATTGTGCTGCCAGTGGCCGCGGGGCTTGATCCGGACAAATCGATTGCCCACTTCCTGCAGGGCATATTGGTTAAAAGTGTTTACGATATTGTCCAGAGTCAGATTGGCCCGCATTTTGTCGGCGCCGGCAACGACAATTCGTACATTGACCTCAAACCCAACTTTGCTGACTTTTTCGCCGATCGACTTGATCCGCTCCTCTTCCATCGGCGACATGTGGTAAAATCGCTGTTCTTCCGCCGCTTTTTGTTCTTTATCGCGGTTGGAAAAAGCCGAGCTCCAGACCACGTCCATGGTTGATCCCAATCCGGCACCATTAGATTTTCCGGTGATCACTTGATGGGTATACTTTTGGGCGCCGGTCTGCCAGCCCCGCGGCGCCGGCCGGACTAATATTTGTATGGCTGCCCCTTCCGGTTCCCGTACTTTGCTCAGTACATTAGTAATGGCGCTCATCGGATCTGATTCCATTTTTTGATAGGTCCGAATCGGAAATATGCTGCGCTGACTTAACCGCAAATATGTGCCGACGATAAACGATTCGTGATGGAAGATGTTATAATCATGCACCGATTCGATTTCGGCTTCGGGATATTGCGCGTGGATCTGCTGTTCCACAAATTCGGCGTACTTATGCGGTACTGCGAAATAGAATGTCACCTCATCCTGATCGGCCACAATCTCCATGCCAATATGATCCTGCCGTCCAAACAGCAATCGTGAGTACCAGCGTTGGAAACGGACTATTCCCCCGATGTTGGCGTACAGCGCCTCGGCTACGGCCATCAATTCTTTCATGCCGCCCTGAGGCCGGTCGGAACGCTCTTCGAGCTCCATGTGCTCCTTCGGCACCATTACGCGTAATATAGTTTTCTGAAACGCCGCTGGTATGTGGCTGCCGGACGTGATGAACAATGCCCGGATCATCCAGAGCAGACCCACCAACACCAACAGGCTTCCAGCAATGATAACTACCGGCCAAATAAAACCGGACACCCGGGACACAAATGAGTCCATTGGCGTAACCTCGACGACTGGTAGCACCACCCATATCATGGCCGTTGGTCGCGGTTCATGGCGAGTATTTTATCCGTTTTTATTTTCGCCTCTTGCTCCAGGTAGTGCTTATTTACGCCGGGAATTGATTTGAGCCAATGACGGATGATGTCCAGTACTTTCTTAGCCGTTATTTTAGCGGTTCGAATCAGCTGGTCTATTTTGGTGGCAGCCAGCTCTCCTTCCTGCTTCATCTTGGCTTGGTGTTTAGGATCGAGCTGCTGGTAAATAACCGCCAGATCTTCCTGAAGAATATGTTCAATTTTAACCAGCTCGGGTGATTTGACTGCTGGTGTGGCCGGAATTGTTGGCGCCGTGGTGCCGGGAAAGGCCCTTGATTCGCGACCGGTTTGGTTCTCGTTTTGAATCTGGGAACGGTTTTCTTGTTTCTCTAAAGTTGATTCAATTTCAACGCGGCCGCTTTCGGGCGGCCTTTCATTGCGGGCGTTGTCGGGCGTGAACCCGCTCTCAGTGTTTTGTGTTTCTGGTTTTTCGGGAAATGCCATATTTCACTAAATATCATATCACAAAACCGGCTTTTTTACAACAACTGCGCCCGCCAAACATTGACAAATTCCACTGGCTATGCTAATATATTCGATTCAGCAGAACCGAAACTGTAGTCACCCACAGCCATAGGAGGCATGTCATGCGTTCCAACAAGCTCTTTTATGCGTCATTGTTTGCTCTCGCGGCCGCCATCCTCTTGCTGGGTGGGTGTGCCGCAGCCGGAGGTGCTTGGATCAGCATCCCCCGCAACCCATGCGATGTCGCCGCCGATATCATATCGGGCGGCGGGTCGTCGGTCTACATCCGCGAAAACGGGTACTTCAACCCGTTGCGGAAGCAGACCAAGGCCGTGGCAGACAGCATTGCCACTATCACCACTGAGGAGGTAGTGCTGTTCCCCGGCCAGGGCATGCAGTTCGCGGTCGCGCCCGGCCGCATTCCCAAGGGCATGAAGATCGCCTCGATCCGATACATGGTGGACCAGAACAACCACTGGCGCCACGTGGATATCGAGGCTGATCACGGTGGTGGTCCAGGCTCTCGATTCTGTATCGAGAACAAGGGAGATGGCTATCACGTCCTGACGGTCCGGGTGGTCTTCACCGACTGCCTGACCGAGGACTTGAACGTCATAAACGACGTCCATGTGCCGCTGTTCGCCGCGCCGACCAAACGGGCGGCGCTCAACGCCAAGTACGGCTGGGGTTAACACCTCGAGCCACCAATCAAACGCCGCTTGGGTCCGATCCCCAACCGGCGTTTAAACTATCCTATTGTTCTTGCTTTATTCCTGAAAATGTGCTACAATATATATGTTGATTAGCTACACGAAACAAAAATACAACCAAAATGGGATTAAACGTCCGAACAGTCCAACACAACGGCTTGCGTTGGATCAATATCGTTAAGCCGACCGACGACGAGGTGTCATACCTGCGGCGCGAGTTTAAGTTTCACCCGCTTGATTTGCGGGACTGTCTCTCACCCGCCCAGCGTCCCAAGATTGAAAAATACCCCGACTATATTTTCTTAGTGCTGCTCTTTCCGGTGTTCAACCGTAAGACGCGTGAAATTTTCCCGGCCGAGGTGGACTTTTTCATTGGGCCGGATTACCTGATCACGGTTCATGACGATCAGCTGGTACCGCTGGTTGACCTGTTTGAACTGTGCAATATGAATGATGACGCGGTCCAAAAGAACCTCAAGGACGGTATCCAATCGCTGCTTTACACGGTTTTGAACTCACTGATGCAGTACTGCTACCCGATGATGGATCATTTGAGTATCGACATTTCTACTATTGAAAAGAAGATATTTGCCGGCGAAGAAAAAACCATGGTCAAGGAAATCTTGATCATCCGGCGCAACATCACGAACTTCCGCAAGGTTATGCAGACGCACAAGAACATCATCAAGAAGCTGGTCGAGAGCCGGGACGAGCGGGTGTATCGCCTAACCGGTCTGATGATCTATTTCCAACAGCTAGTGGAAGATGCTAAAGACATTTGGGACACGCTGCAGGGCTTCAAGGAAGCGATTGAGGCATTGCAGGAAACCAATGAGTCCCTGATTTCATTCAAGATCAACGACGTTATCAAGACGCTGACCATCATTTCCGTGCTGGCTCTGCCGGTAAACTTTGTGGTTTTCATGTTTAGTGCCGGCGCTGCCAATACGCCTTTCATTCACGTAGCCAATGGCTTCTGGATTCTGGGTGGTTTGTGCGCCGTCGTTGGACTGTCATTGTTCGCCTACGTCAAGAAAAAAGGCATGCTCAAATAAACTATGGAATACTTCCCCTACATATTAATTGTTTTCCTGATCATGGCGGCTGTCGCCCTGTGGTGGGCGCGGGGTCGAGGCCGTAACTTAACGCCCGGCCGAACGCCGATACTGGATCTATATTCCCGCGATCTGACCGAACTGGCCCAGGAAAACAAGATCGACCCAGTAATCGGGCGCAGCTATGAGCTGCACCGGGTAATCCAAATTCTATCCCGCCGGACCAAGAACAACCCGGTGATTCTGGGCGAATCGGGCGTGGGCAAAACCGCCATCGTGGAAAAGCTGGCATCCGAGATTGCCAAAGGCAACGTGCCCGGACCGATAAAAAAGAAGCGGGTGCTGCAGCTCGATATCTCCAGCTTGGTGGCCGGCACGAAATATCGCGGCGAATTTGAGAAGCGGCTCAAGAGCATCCTGGATGAAATCACCGTGTCGGAACGCAACATTATCCTTTTCATTGACGAAATCCATACACTGGCCGAAGCCGGCGAAGCCAGCGGTGCTATTAATGCCGCCGATATTCTCAAACCGGCTCTGGCTCGCGGCGACCTGCAGGTAGTGGGCGCCACCACGGTACAGGATTATAGGAAGTACATTGAACACGATCTGACGCTGGAACGACGCTTCCAGCCGGTAACCATTGGCGAAGCGACCGCCGAGGAGACGCTCGAAATATTGCAGGGCGTTCGAAACCGGTACGAAGACCACCATCAGGTTGAAATAACCAATGAAGCGATCACCGCGGCGATTAAACTGTCAGAAAAAGCCCTGCCCCAGCGGACCTTTCCGGATAAGGCTATTGATATCATTGACGAAGCCGCCGCCAAGGTTCGGCTGGATGCAATTACCAATCCCGACAAGTACAAAGGCGGTCTCTATCCCCAAGTTACCACCGAGGATGTCAAGGAAATAATTGCCGAGTGGAACAACGAGAAGAATAAAGCCAACCATCAAAACGTCATCCACAAAGACATGTAATAGTTACGATCCCGCCTTAGCGACCCGGCCTCCAGAACTGGAGGCTTTTTCAATTCCGTTTCGCTGGAGTATTGATGGATTTATTATCCAATTATTGATACAATGAGGATATATGGTGCAGTTTTTTAATACACTGACTCGAACCAAAGAGGTTTTCAAACCGTTAAAGAAAAGTGCGGTCAGTTTATATACCTGCGGACCAACCGTTTATAACTACGCCCACATCGGCAATTTGCGCACCTACTTGTTCGAAGATGTGCTCAAGCGGGCGCTGCTTTGGAATGGCTACAAGGTGAAACACGTGATGAATATCACCGACGTTGGCCACCTAACTTCAGACGCCGATACGGGTGAGGATAAAATTGAAGCCGGCGCGCGCCGCGAAGGACGATCAGCTGCCGAACTGGCTCGGTTCTATACAGAAGCTTTCCAGCACGACCTGAAGGGGTTGAACATTATTGAGCCATCCGTTTGGGTAAAAGCAACCGCGCATATCAAAGAGCAAATCGCGCTGATCAAAACCCTAGAGAAAAAAGGATTTACCTATCGAACCAGTGATGGCATTTATTATGATACTTCGAAATTTAAAAAGTACGGGCGGTTAGCGCGATTAAACTTAGCCGGACAGAAAGAGGGGGCGCGCGTGGCTCGCAATACCGAGAAGAAACACCCGACTGATTTCGCACTGTGGAAGTTTTCACCAACCGGCACCAAACGTCAGATGGAATGGCCGTCACCCTGGGGTGTCGGCTTTCCCGGCTGGCACGTCGAGTGTTCGGCAATGAGCATAAAATGCCTGGGTAAGACGATCGATATTCACACCGGCGGCGTTGACCACATTCCAGTACATCATGAGAATGAAATCGCCCAGTCCGAGGCGGCCACGGGCCAGAAGTTTGTGGACTACTGGCTGCATGGCGAATTTCTGCAGATTAACGACGGCCGCATGGGCAAGTCGAAGGGTAATTTCATTACATTGAAAACTTTACAGGAAAGGAAAATCCATCCTCTAGCCTACCGTTACTTCGTACTTCAGGCCCATTACCGATCGAAGCTAAACTTCACCTGGGACGCGCTCAAAGCCGCCCAGCGCGGGCTCGATAGTATCTGGCACCGGATTGATTCCGAACCCGACAAACGTGGCCGAGGTTTGCCAAAGTTTGAGGAAAAATTTAGCCAGGCTATTAACGATGATCTGAACACTGCCAAAGCTCTTAGTGTAGTCTCGGGTCTGTTGCGCGCGTCCGCTCCCTGGCCGAATAAATACGCCTCCCTGCTGAAATTCGACAAAGTGCTGGGCTTGAATCTCTCAATCGATCCAAAACGAGCCGGCCAGGTGGAAATCCCTGCCTATGTGCTGGAATTAGCCCGCCGGCGCGAACTCGCCCGCCAGATCAAAGACTTCCGCCAATCCGACCAACTACGGAGTGAGATCGAACGGCTGGGTTTCCAGATTGAAGATGCTCCGGACGGGCCGAAGATTAAACCGGCTAAGTAAATCTCAACCGCCCTTTTTCATCTCGTCATTGCGAGGAGCGAGCAAAGCGAGCGACGAAGCAATCCCCCAGTTTGTACCAACCGACAACGGGATTGCCACGCCCGCCGACTCGCTCGCAATGACTGGTTTTATATTTTCTTTGTTATTCTAAAAAGCTCCCGACGGGAGCGTCCTTCCTTTTTTCCTTCTTCCTTATTACTTCTTCCTTGTTACTTATTTAATCGTCCAACGCCGCCGTCGATCGTCTCCGTCTCGGCTCGGATTTGATCAACATCATCAACACAATCGGTGCGACAATCCAGATGAACCGGCCAGCCTCGCTGGTAAATATCTGCCGGGTCAGCGGTGCTAAAGTGTTAGTCGCGCTGGGCGGTAAAAACGATAGGGTAATGCTGATCAGCAGTCCAACGTGCAGCATACTGAACACGATAATTTGCCAGAAACTGCCCCGATTGTCACCGGAGGCAATTGTATTGAGCAGTGCCGAACGGGACAGCAGCATGAACAGAACAATGAACACGCCCAGGAAGAGCGATGCTCGGACGACAAATAGATTATTTACGCCCACCTCGGCATTGATGTTGCCCAGATACGGCGCGGTGTTGACCACCGCCAGTGCCATATAGATGCTGACCAGGATTACCACGATCCGGTCGCGACCCAGCGACAAGCCGTAGAGAAACGCCGAAATTACGAAAAACAAAATAATAAACAAGTCCCAACTGGGCTTGGACCAGTCGATATTGGCGATGAAGCTAGAGTTGACGTTGGCAACTGCCGCAAAAATCATGGCTTTTTGTGTGTGTATATCCTGCTAACCTATATATTATAGCACAATTGGGATTTAGTCGCAATGTGCAAATTATAGATTCACTAATAATGTCGATAAAAGATTACGGATTCTTTGTCTTGCCTGTATTTACAATAATTATTTTCTTGTTTGCTGGTATATTTTTCTTGATCTGTAATAAAAGGCCTAAACCAGCGATCCCGGATGGTTCGCAGTTAATTCCCTGTGTACCAGCTACCTTCATCGCCTGTTCTAGGTACTTCTCACGAAGGTTATATACCCGACTCATTTTCCCCGTTAATCCAGTGTATTGATAAAATCGTATCCATTGTTTAGAGTAATTCGCAAAGGGTAGAAAAGGAGCATATAGCTTATCTGCTTTACTTCTTGGGTTTGTCGTTGTAGCCCCTAGAACGGATGCTCTCTTAAGTATCTGTCGATTACCACGAAAACGTGGATCACATCTATTGTAACTTAATTCATTCTTTATAATATTCATAATGTTTTCGTATAGCTGTCCGGTACCGTATGGAACAAAAATATATTCGGCGTCACTGTTAATGATTTCATAACTCAACCAGTCGTAGAATCTGACTGTCGGATCATATGCATCATTCGAGGTTATATCAAAACCACCCCGATTATTTGTTAACCGTAGTATATCTTCCCAATTCAGGATTTTTCTTCCGAGATCCTTTAAATATACTTTGCAGCCGATAGCTTTCAAACAACTTACTTTATCAACCTTTGTTTGAGAATCCATCAAGACGCGTAGATTTGGTAGACTATATTTTCTTAATTGTGTCTGTATCGCAAGAGCCGCGGAGCCAGAGCTCAATATTGATAATGCTGGGAGTTTCTTAATTCTCCCCGCCTTTTTCGATAGCAATAAATCCCGATATGTAACCACCATCTCCCAAGCCATTCTGTCCTTGTGAGTTCCGGTAAGATTCTTGCTTTCATCTTTTAACCAGACATTGGTAAAACCTGATACTTTTATCTTGTACGTTGGTGTGGCGGGAAATCTCGGATGATCGGGAGGATATTCGGGTTTATTCGGATTATTTTCCGAGGCAACCACAATTGTTTTCAGTATATGTTCTTCTTTCTGTGATAAAGCCATATGATCTTAATCCTTTAGTTTAGCAATAATAAACTCTGGGGCAATGTTACATCAAACGACCTTGGTCTGACATCGGCCGGTATGCCGGGGGCGTCGGTCGGTGTGCGATGTGTTTCTTCGCCTAGAACTTGTCCCATCGGTTGAACCGGCTCAACGCGCCTGACGGTAGCACCGCGCACCGCGGTCGTAGTTGGTTGTGAATCTTGGTTCAAGCCAACTATCCCCGCCAAAATAACCAGCGCCGCTCCCCAAGCAATCGCGATAGCCGATAACCAATGAATCTCCCGGTGGGCCGGGAAGTCGTGCCAGCGTGCGTACCAACTCCGCCGCACTACTGGTAGATTGGTGGGCGGATGGCTTAGGTTCTTCTTATGTGCGCGGCGTTTTGGTTTGGGCATATATATTAACTCTTTGTTTCATTATGGCAAATTCTGGAGATATTGTGAATCTCTAGCAAACGTAGGCGAGGATGCCTGCCCGCCATCGCTTCGCTCAGGCGTAGCAGGCGGGGCCATCCTCGCCTACGGAACATTTATTACTCACCTTCTTCCTCCAATTCCTCCATGATCTTCTTCACTTTCTTCGAAGCGTGTTGGGGAACGCGAATTGACACCGTGACTAATTGATCACCCCGGCCGCGGCTGTTTAACTTTGGCACGCCGCGTTCCTTGAGTTTGAAGACGCGACCCGATGGCGTTCCGGCTGGGATTTTTAAATCTACTTCGCCGTCAATCGTCTCGACTGACACAGTGCCGCCCAGTACCGCCGTAGAAATCGTAATTTCGGCTGCGGTGCGAATAGTGTCGCGTTCGCGCGCAAACCTCGGATCGGTCCCGACTCTGATGCGCAAAAACAAATCGCCCGCCGACGCGCCATGCTGCCCGGCTTCACCCTGGCCGGACAGTCGAATCGTCTGGCCATCGTCTATGCCCGCCGGTATTTTTACTTCCAGCTTCTGGTGGTCACGGATAATCCCCTGGCCATGACATTGATGGCAGGGCTCGACCGGTATCTTGCCCACTCCGGCGCATTTGGGACAGATACCCCGGGTGCGAATTTGTCCTAAGACAGTGTTTTGTAAACGTTCCACTTGACCCGTACCGCCGCACTGGGAACATGATTCGATTTTCGTCCCCGGTTCGGCGGTGTTGCCGCGGCAACGGGAACAAGTCACTGTTTTCTGCAGGTTCAGAGTTTTGTTGGTGCCAAAAACAGCTTCCCGGAAATCCAATTCGATCGCGGCTTCCACATCGTTCCCGCTGTAATCCGTGGCTTGGCGCCGACTGCGTCCGCCCATGCCAAACAGATCGCCGAAGATGTCGCCGATATCGCCGAAACCCATGTCCTCGAAATTGACATTGGTACTGTAGCCGGATGATGCGCCCTGCTGCCGGGCGAAGTCCTGCCAATTAAAACCCTGCGATCCATCGTAATTGCGCCCAAACTGGTCATATTTGGCGCGCTTGTCTTTATTCGACAATGTTTGGTAGGCCTCGTTGACCTCTTTGAATTTTGCCTCATCACCGCCCTGTTTGTCGGGGTGGTGTTGATGCGCCATCTTGCGATAAGCTGTCTTGATCTCGGCTTCGGTGGCGGTTTTGGGTACGCCTAATGTCTCGTAGTAATCTTTGGCCATATATTAATCCAGTACCAGCGTTTCGATCGGAGCGGATTCTTCTTTGATGTGATAGAAACCCATCCAACGCATGCTCGTAAATATTATCCGGGCAAACATTATGGTAATAATAACGAATACAAAATTGAATATCTGGAGAATGAAAAACAAACCCAGTGCCAATAACGGCGGAACCAGGTATATGAACGGGCCGAACAAGTCTTGGTACTTCTGGGCCACCGCCCGCTCTAGCACCGAACCGATCGCCTCTTGGCTGCCGGCTTGAATATTGAACTGGCGGGCGATTTCATTCCGCGCCACATCAATCTGCTGTCCAATCATACTCGACTGGAGCTCGGCGAACTTTTCGGTTAACAATCGGGGATTTTTCTTAACCTGGTCCAGGAAATCGGCCGGCAGCTGCGCCCTGAGCTGATCTTCTGAAATGGTATCAATCTGCTGGTTGAGCTTATTGATATCGACGCCTAACCAGCCCGGCACGCTGTCCGATACCTCGGTTTTGACGTCTTCGGTGGCCGGTAGATCAGTTACGACCGCCGCGCCCGCCGGTTTGGCTTGCTGGCTGCCTTTGATCGCGACCAAGAATAGAAATTCGTTGACGGTCATATTGGGATCGTATCCCGGCAGCTGTGTAATCAAATATTGATTTACTCGATTTACCGTTATTTTCGAGAGTGACTCGCTGGGATCGAGCTGTGATTCGCCCGAACGGATGCTGACCGAGTAGAAGCAAAACGAAATGGCCAGCAACAAGGCGATCAAGCCCAGACTGACGCCGGATCGCATATACTTGTGAATCGATGCTTTGCGCCGTTCGCGTTTTTCTTCCCGGATGCGCGCCGCCAGCTGGCTCAGTCCCAGCGCCCAAATAACCATCGCCACGAGCGAATAGACATTGAACCCCACCACTATCAAGCCCGCCACCGCTAATACCAATGACAATATCAAGCCCCAAATCGCTTTTGGCGCCAAGACGGTCAGTGCGCCGAAAACCGCGTAAGCCGCGAAAAACAACAGCAGCGAACCGATGAACGGTGTCAGGATGCTGATTGACGGCACGGAGATTTCAAAATGCAGCCGGGTAAAGGCATCTTTGATCAACAGCCAGCCCCCGATGGTCAGCAGTACAGCCAGGCCGCACAGCACCAGCAGCTTGATAGCCTCTTTTTGTTTCATAGTTGAATAGTAGTCTTAGGCGGTTTGAAAGCCGATCGGCTCGGGCGCTTTGGCCGGTTCGATCTTGCCGAACTGATTTTCATATTTACCCAGATTGTCCTGGAGCGCCTCGATAATCCGCTTCATGTGACCCGGTGAGATTATCACCCTTCCATTGACGATGCCGGCGCCCTGATGCGGGTAGATATTCATGAAATCAATGGTAAATTCCTCCTTTGAGTGTACCACTGACATGGCGTTGGCGTACACCCCGCGCATGACGTCATCGGTCACTTTGATCTGAATCTGGCGTTGAGATTGGTTGTCCATATTATCGATATTTAATAATAACCCTTGACCTGTGGATAACTCTCGTGTATACTCTCTAGTGCACTTTATCGCTCTTTTTCCACAAATCCCTTTGGATCGGTACGATTGGACACCTTTTTACGATTAGGTAATCAATCGTACTGATTCAATGATTTGTGGGAGGTACGGGCTAACCAGGGCATCAACGCGATACTTTACCCAATTCGCACCCAGAACTGACAAGGTCGATGGAGATCGGCTGGAATCAGACGCGTTGACACTCTAGGCCTGTACCTCTCGCCAGTTTGGTGGGGCTCGCATGGTTGTATGTGTCGCGGCGATATCGTTGCGGTGGCCACTGGTTCGACACACGGCACCGGCGTTTCGTCCGATACGGCTTCCGTGCGGCCCCTACCCTTTTCCCGCCCTTTGCGTGGGTTACGCATGCTATTGGGGCTCGAGAATGACGACTACATTTGTATCCTACCCCCCGAGGAGTAGTCTCGGTCTCCTGTCACAATCGTGCAACCCGCGCCCAGCCACAATCCCCCCGGAGTGTGGTTTTTCTTTTTGAAAAGGGCTCTGAACACACACGAGCTGTAGTGCCGAAAATATTTCGGAGTCTTCTATCCACGCTAGCCGGTTTCTCACAGCGGGCCCGGTCACCCGAGCCAGCGGGTTATTTCCACCAACCCGTAGGCGAGGATAATCATCCTCGCCTACGTTAAATTAAATTATCTATTTCTTATCTTGTACTTCACCCTCAACCGGTCCCTCGTCCTTTTTGGGCGCTTCGGTGGCACCGGCTCCGGGTTGAGCTCCATCTGCGGGCTGACCGGGTTGCTGATTGCCATACATCGCCTGGCCGATCTTCTGAATGGCTTGGGAAAGTTCCTGGGTGGCCCTATCGATGGCGGCTTTGTCGTCACCATCTTTGACTTTCTTCACCGCGTCGATCTTGGATTGGATGTCTTTCTTGTCATCGTCCTTGACCTTGTCACCGGCTTCACGCAGGGCTTTTTCGGAAGTGTAGATGAGCGTATCGGCCATATTACGCACTTCGATCAATTCTTTCTTGGTCTTGTCATCGGCGGCGTGCGCTTCGGCTTCTTTTTTCATCTTTTCAATCTCGTCTTTGGACAAGCTGGTCGTGGCCTGGATAGTGATCTTCTGTTCTTTGCTGGTTGCCTTATCCTTAGCCGTGACGCTCAAGATACCGTCAGCATCGATATCAAAGGTGACTTCCACCTGCGGAACACCGCGCGGTGCCGGTGGGATGCCATCGAGAATAAACCGGCCCAGAGCTTTATTGTCGGCGGCCATTTGTCGTTCACCTTGCAGGACGTGGATTTCAACCGAGGTTTGATTGTCGGCCGCGGTCGAGAAGACCTGCGACTTGGCAGTCGGGATCGTGGTATTGCGTTCGATCAACGGAGTCATGACACCGCCGAGAGTTTCCAGGCCAAGTGTTAGCGGGGTGACGTCTAGCAATAGCACGTCGCGCACTTCGCCCTGGAGCACGCCGGCTTGAACAGCCGCGCCTACGGCAACGACTTCGTCCGGGTTCACGCCCAGGTGCGGTTTCTTGCCGAAGTATTTTTCGACCGTCTGCACCACCAAGGGCATGCGGGTCATGCCACCGACCATCACAACTTCCTGTATATCCGAAGTGGACAGTTTGGCGTCGGCTAAAGCCTTTTTTACCGGCTCCAGCGTGGCGGTGATTAAGTCACCAACCAACTCTTCCAGCTTGGCTCGAGTTAGTTTCAGTACCAAGTGCTTCGGACCCGAAGCGTCAGTGGTGATAAACGGCTGGTTGATCTCCGTTTCGGTCGTGGTCGACAGTTCGTGTTTGGCTTTTTCAGCCGACTCTTTCAGCCGCTGTAGAGCCATCGGATCGTTACCCAAGTCGATGCCTTGGTCTTTTTTAAATTCAGTGATGATCCAATCAATGATCCGCTTGTCGAAGTCATCCCCGCCTAGGTGGGTATCACCATTGGTGGATAGCACCTGAACGGTGTCCGAGGCGACTTCCAGGATCGAGATATCAAACGTACCACCGCCCAGGTCATAGACCGCGATTTTTTCATCTTTCTTCTTATCGAAGCCGTAAGCCAGCGCGGCCGCCGTCGGCTCGTTGATGATCCGCTTGACGTTCAAGCCGGCAATTTGTCCGGCGTCTTTCGTAGCCTGTCGTTGGGCATCGTCAAAGTAGGCCGGAACGGTAATCACCGCGTCGGTGATCGTCTCGCCCAGTTTGGCTTCGGCGTCGGCTTTTAGTTTCTGCAAAATCATGGCTGAGATCTGCTGGGGCGTATAATCCTGGCCGTTCATGTCCACGACCACACCCTCACCCGACTGCTTGATCTTGTACGGCAGCGTTTTCAAGTCGCGCTGTACTTCCGCGTCATCGAACCGGCGGCCAATCAGCCGTTTGATAGAAAATATCGTGTTCTGGTGATTAGTCACGGCCTGGCGGCGGGCAGTCATGCCGACCATCCGTTCGTTGCTCTTGGAAATCGCCACTACTGACGGCGTTGTGCGGGCGCCTTCGCGATTTTCCAGCACCTTCGGCTCGCCGCCTTCGATCACGGCCATCGCTGAATTTGTCGTACCCAGGTCAATTCCGAGTGTTTTTGCCATTGTGAGTTCTCCTTATTTACATTAGTGAATTACTTTTTTAAACGAATGATCTGTCGATGACCCAGCGCATTATCCCACAATGGGTCGAATGCGCTGGAAGTATCGCTAGACTATCCTTAGTTCTTCTTCACGACCTTAATATCGATCGTTTTGGGCTTGGCGTGTTCCGCTTTGGGAATGACCACTTTGAGCACACCGTCTTCAAACTTGGCGTCGGCTTTGTCTGATTGCACCGACGTCGGCAGTGCCACCGCCCGGTGGAATGATCCCATCCGTACTTCCCGGCGGTAGTATTCCTTATCATCAATCTCGGATTTATGCTCTACTTTGCCTTCGATCGTCAATACGTCGTTTTCGATCGAGAGCGTGACGTCTTCGGCTTTCAAACCCGGCAAGGGCGCCTCAATGACCACGTCATTTTTAGTCTGATAGACGTCAACCGCGGGCATCATGCCGCCGCGCGCCATTGGAGCGGCGTTGCCGAACCAGCGCTCGAGCTCGTCCCACGGTTCTACTAATGGTTGCCATTTGATGATTGACATATGTTTACTCAATTAATAATTAAGAATTTATGTATTATTAACTATTAACTTCTAATTCTTTTCTCGTTCTCCTCCCCCTTTCACTATTTGTTAATTGTTATTTGTTGGTTTACTATTCGGCGACTTTAACCTTGGCCGGTTGTAAAACCTGCTCGTACATTCTGAAACCGGGCTTCACTTTTTCAACGATGGTGCCACTGGGCTGATCGCCCTTTACCGTACCAACGGCTTCGTGTTGCTCGGGGTCGAACTTTTCCCCAACGGTCGGGATTTCTTTAACGCCGCAATTAGCCAGTAGCGCGTCCAAATTGGTTTGAATATGCCGGATGCCTTTAACCCAATCAGAATCCTTTAGATCATCTGGTAAATGCCTGAAAGCCTCCTGAAAATGTCCCACCAAAGGCAGCAGTTCGTGGATCAACGCTGCATTGGCGTATTTAACGAACTCCATCTGCTGCTTGTCCGTTTCCTTTCGCAGATTGGCATAGTCGGCTTTGGCCCGCTTCCAGCCGTTGAGATACTCCTCGGCTTGTTGGCGGCATTGAGCCAATTCTGAAACGGGATTAACCGGCTGGTTATTATCTGGTACATCTTTAACGGGTTCGTCGTGACTGTGAGTCATACCAATATTATTATCGTTTAAGTAAGTGTTGAACATAGCGCAGCAAACCTTTTTGTTCGCCATAAGCCATCCGCACCGGACCTAGGATGCCCATCACTCCTCCGCCCTGTCGGTCATATTGGCACCGGGTTAACAGTACGCCGCAGTTCCGCCCGAACGGGTTGCGCTGACCGACCAGGATTCGAATATCGTCATCCACCTGGTCATAAATATCGGACATTACTTCGTCTAGCCGGTCAATAATCTCAGAAAAATTGTAGACCACGTCTCGCTCGGCAAACTCCGGTTGTTTGAAAAGATTCGACAGTCCGGTGTAGTAGAAGTCCCGCGCCGAAAAGCCTACGATGACCGCTTCGGCTGACACTTCCGCCATTGCCTTAGCGGCTAAACGTACGCGCTCTTCGCCGCCCCGAGCCGGTTTGACGGCTTTTTCCAGCTGGCTTTGATCGGTAGCGGTGGGCTGCTTTTCTTTCAGGAAGTAATGCACGTAATATTCGTAGCCCCGCGGTGTCGGCACTCGACCGGCGGAAGTGTGGGGTTGTTCGATCAGGCCCGTCTCTTCCAGCCTGGCCATATCATTGCGCACCGTAGCCGAGCTGACATCGGACAGGTATTTTTCCACGATAATCTGGGAACCGACCGGCCGCGACGTTCGGATATGTTCATTGACAATCGCCAGTAACAAGGTTTTTTCGCGGTCAGTTATCATAAGTGGGGATATTTAGCACTCACACAATTCGAGTGCTAATTGCATAATAATACAACATAAATCAGGTGTCAAGAGATAGAAAGACAAGTAAAAAGTAATAAACGACAAGTAGCGCAGTTCTGTTCGAGTACACTGCATTATAAGCAAATTAGCTCACAAAGTGAGCCTCTATCCTTCTTACTTCTTACTTGTTATTTGTTACTTCCTGCCCAGTACCTCGTGATAATAGGCCTCAATCCGATCGGTCACCTTGGGCCAGGAATATTGCCGGGCGGTTTGACAGCCTTGTTTGCCTAGCCGTTGGCGCAGTTCCGTATCACGCAACAATTCGATTATCTTTTCCGCCAAATGCAGCGGTTTTTCTTTTGGTACCAAAAACCCCTCTTGGCCATTGTTTAGCACCGTGTTGTAACCGGTAATATTCGAAGCGACAATCGGCACGCCGGCTGCCATTGCCTCTAGAAGTACAATCCCAAAACTTTCGCCTTCGGTGGCTGGCGCAATGAATAAATCGGCTGTGGCAAAATAGCTAGGCAGAATCGCCGCCGGCACAAAGCCTTCAAAAATTACCCGATCCCGAATCTCGTCCATGACAAAAGTCCGGTAATACTCCTTAAGCGCTCCCCCGCCGACTACGATCAGACGGACTTTCGGAACCGCCGCGGCGACGATCGGCATGGCTTTGAGCAGATATTTTAATCCCTTGCGTGGATCCAGCCGACCGACAAACACAATGTTGAGCGAACCATCCTGATATTGTTCCAATTTTCCGACATCTGGACGAAATCGCTCGGTGTCAACCCCATTGGGTATCACCCGATAATCACCCGGGTAGTACTTATTGAAGAAATCCCGGGCCGGCGCCGAAACCGCGATCCGTCCGGACAAACGCTGGAATATCTTCATGGTAAAGTGCTGCAGGATCTCGAAACCCAGTGATGAATCCATGTAGGTATGAAAAGTACCGATCTTGGGCGCGATGAATGTCTTGGTGGCGACCAGCGGCAGGATTGGGTCAACCGGCGAGTGAATGTGCACCAGATCGAATTTCTTTTCCCGCTCCAAGTCGCGCAATTGCTCGGCCAGCCGAAAACCGAAGGTGACATTACAAAAAGCTCCGTTGCTGGGCAGGGTCACATCGAATCCCACTCGACGGACTCGGTGGCTGTCGTATTGCTTATCGTCACGGTTAAAATTTGCGGTGATTATCGTCACTTCATGGCCGCGTTTTTCCAGCTCGACCGCCGTGTGATGAACATGCTCCGTGACGCCACCGTGAATGGGGAAATAGGCTTGAGTTACAATGCCAATACGCATATAGTCAAACACAAAGAATCGGTACTTTGATCATTGTACCTTAGTTTCCATTTCAAGTAAATTACAGTGTTTATTAGGTTTTTGACTAATCTAACGTTGAACGGTAGAATAGCCGCAACGGCAGGACTGGAAACAATATGCCGGTTTTGTTTAATCTGCGAAATCACAAATCAAAGCGCAAGGCGTTACGAAACCGAAGCACTCTCGCAGAGTGGAGGTTATGGGAGTGTTTGCGACACAGTCAATTTTGTGGGTATAAATTTCGTCGACAGCAAGGGATTGGAAAGTATGTTTTAGACTTTTATTGTCCAAAACTTAAGCTAGCAATCGAAGTTGATGGAGCAACACATAGTACACCGAGGGAAAGGGCATATGATCAAAAAAGACAACAATGGTTAGAGTCTTTGGGCATACAAGTAATACGTTTTACGAACCAAGACGTGTTTGAAGGTTTGGATAATGTGTTGGTAAAATTGAAGGAAGTGTGCGCTGAGAGGGAACAACTCCTCAACCACCCCTAAGCCCCTCCTTGGTAAAGGAGGGGAACGTTCTACAATGCTCTGAGCGAAGGCGAAGAGCACCCGTACATCTCCCCTCCTCTCGGAGGAGGGGGTGGGGGTGGTTGCGATTGGCTGAAGTAACAACCGCCCCCCGTTCTAATTACCAAGAGAATATCTATAAATCTAGCGTATTTATCAAACGGCCCTCTCCTTAGAGAAGGAGGAGGCAGATGATTAGTAACGCTTCCCGATGATTTTGCTACAAGGCTAATGAGTATAGGGGGCGGTTGAGATTTCAAGCCCCTATACTTTGCTTCCATGATATAACTATTGCGCAAACACCAGGCGGTCTTTCTGCTTCCGGATCGGCGCCCAGACAAATCGGCCGGTGCTGGTTTCCAGGTAGGCGGCTTTGAGATAGCGGCGGCCGACCAGATTAGCTATTAGAGTGCCTACTTTTGCGGCATCACTGGCGGCCATCTGGAGCCGTTCTTCCAGCAGTTGTTGCAGCCAAAGGCTATAAAACAATGGATCGGCCGGTTGCTTGGTGAATTGATTTTCTGCCTCCGGTCCATACTGCCCGCGTAGCCAGTCACGAAACCCACCATCGGTCTCAATTAGCGTGAAAAGGTCCTGCGTTTTGGCTAACACAATCAACATGGCAATAACCCGGGCCCGGTCGGCCTGGGCGATAGCCGTACCCATTTCAACTCGTACGTCAAACTTCCCGCCGCCAATAGCCGATAATATTTTTTGTTCCGCATCGGCGATCGCCTGGCGCATGGCCGGATTCTGCTCGTAAAGTTCCACCACTTGCTGGCTGCCGATTTTAGTCGGTGGTTTCTTTTCGGTAGTGGCTATGGGCGCTGTCGTTGGTACCGGAGTAGAGACGGCTGGCACTACGCCTTTTAAAATCCGGTCAATTTGGCTCAGTTCCTGTGATAACTTGGCGTGTTCCTTGCCAGTGCTGACTAATTGACCGCCCAGAATCTCGCCTACCTCGCCTTCATTGTCGTATGGCACTGCAGCTTCATAACCTTCGATCGTATCGGATGGCAGTTTCAATTTTTCGACTAGCTGAATTAATGCGTTGATTCTTTCCCGGCTCACCCCGGATAACGATCGGGTATTATTACCGCTTACCAGATAATCGGAAAGTTTGATTGGATCGATCGGTTGAGTGCCTAGCGCGATTTGCAGATCCATCAGCCAATTTTTGACCGTGCCTTTTTGACCTACGCCATCTTTAATGACTCCTTCGTCGGTGATCGATTCCTCGTTTTGCCGCAAAGCACTAAGAATGTCCGCCTTCAACTTCGTCCGAGCTTCGATGCTTAATAGACTAACCAGCCGGCGGCGCAGTTTCTCCCAGACTACATACTCGGGTATCTCATAGGTCAGCGCAAAATGTTTTTGGAATAATTCAATAATCTGGGTCGGCTCATGCTGCTCCAGGCCCAGCCATCGGAACTTGTAGTACAAATCCTCGTAATCATGGCCCATCGGATTGCTGGTGATCTCGGGCTGGAGTTCAGCCAGTCTTTTTATCAGATTGGCGTACCCCAGCGCCTCCACGGATAAATCTTGTGCCGCTACGATTTCAAAATCACGCCGCATTTCTTCCAGAGTGGCGACATTGGATAGCTGGGGTATACCCCGATTAGTGTTGGTGTTATCGTTTGGATTCATAGTTTTTTATGGGCTGGGGGGAGGCGGAAGTTCTTTATTAATTTGGTCCAGTTTATCGGATATACTGGTCTCGCCAGTCTGATAACCCGACAGCGCGTCAACAAATTTTTGATATGCGCCCTTATCTTCATCTCTGATCAGGCTGGTTAACTTGATATCGCCTAAAACTTTCATATTGTCCGGGGTGGTCATTTTACCGGCTAGCTTGCCGTTAAATTGGCCGCTCTTCAAAAGCTGCGCCAGACGTTTGAATTCTTTGGCCACCTCGCGGATCGCGATGGCATTCAGCCGGTCACCGTCAAACATGCCCTTATCATTCCCCTTCATGTAATTGTTGCGGATATTCTTATCACGCGCTTTCGCCACCTTAGTTTGCTGGTCGGCTCGAGAACGATAGAAGTACTCCCCGTCCGGCCGCATGCCAATGGAACCGGCTAAATGTGACTGGTCGTTGCTCTCGGCGATGTCCTGCATCTCGCTGGTAAAGGCGTCAGCTGTCCGCCTTGACACTCTCAGCTTCTTGACCACCACTTCATTCATGAACGCCTGCAGGCCATCGGCTCCCTCCTTCAGTTTCGTGCCACGAGCAATCATTGGCGTATCGTTCTCCAACAATCCCTTCCGGTCGGCCAGGCTCATTCCCTGGAATTCTTTTTCGCCAATCAGCCGGCCATCCTTACGTTTGTAATAATTATCGGTCGCGGTGGTGCTGTTGACCAAGTCGTCCTGATTTTTAGTTTCAAAGGCTTTCTTGATCACACCCATGGCTTCAATCGGGTTGCCGCTACTGATCGCCTTGTCCAATAACACACGCTGTCGATCACCATCGCTGGTACCGACTTTTTTGGCTTCTTCATCAATCGCCGATCGACGTTTCTGATCGGCATAATAGTCGTTTGGTTTCCATTGACTGATGCGCTCCAGCCCGGCTGTGAGCCCCGCTACTTCGGCTTGCACTTTTGCGCGTTGCTGAGTTACGGCGAGCAATTGAGGGTTGGCGGCAATTTCTTCATTGCGCAGATCTGTCATCGCCTGTTTATTGGCATCAGCCTGTTTTATCGTGCCGCCGCTGCGAGTTATAATATCGGACGCACGATCTTGCACCTCTTGGTCGCTTGGTTTCCATTGCCGCAGATTGGTTGACAATCGGCCTTCCTCCGCCTGCAACTGGCTTAGTTGGTCAGTCTTTTTGCCCAGATTCTTTTTATTGACACCCATGGCGTTCTGTTTATCGGGGCCAAAGGCTCTCCGAATGCCCTTATGGTAAAACAAGCCCTGGGCATATTGGCTGACCAGCGACGGCGCGGTAGCGCCTAGTATCGGGCTCCAGACGTGACCCTTGGCCAGCCGTTCTTCCGCGTGCATCGCCATATCGCGCTCTTCGCGTTTTCGCTTTTCGCCATAGCCGGTGGTAATATTCTTCCAAGCCGCGAACGGACTCAGGTTTATACCCTTGCCAACTCCCCCAAAAGGCATTCCCCCTGACGCCATTTTACGATTCAACCAGCCGGCGCCGGTCTTCGGACTCTTGGCGATCCAGCCGGCGGCACTGCTGGCTTTATTGTACGCCGCCACACCCATGCCACCACCCAGCGTCTTTATCTGCTGGGCAGCCATGCTGGCGGCAAATAGCATCCCGACCGCTAGGATAAAACTCAATAAATTGTCAGACGATGAAATGTCGGACACGGCAGCGGCAAATTTCCCCGTATTCGAAGTATCGGTGGTGCTGTTAACTACCGTGGTAGATCCGGTACCGCCGGGAGCTAGCTGCTTGCCCACCTGGCCCGGATTGATGCTGATAACGAGCATGGCTAGCCATAGAAAAAACGCCACCAGCGGCCCTACCACCAAATAATCACCAAACATCTTCCACCAGGTCGTCGCAGCCTTCTTCAATACACCTATGGTTTCACCCAGGTATGCCACGGGCGATAGGACTACCAGTATCCACAGTACAATAATACGGCCCAAGAGGATAAATAACAGCATCAGTACGGCTCCCAGCATCAGTGCAATGAGTACTAAACCCAACAGCAAGGCACCGGCTGTATCGATGAAATTTGAACCGGATATGCTATTGCCGAATTTCAATATTTTTTCCAGGCCGACGCCGGTTGTTAGGTTGGCGGCGGCGTAACCCTTGAAGGCGTTAACAAACGAGATCATAATCACCTGGGCGATGTCGATCAGGAAGCCGCAGATACTCTTGGAAAAGTTGATCAGTATGGCCATCAAGATAAACTTGGGCAACATGCGCCGATAATGGTAGCTGTCAATTCTCAAGACCGTCCCCCAAGCGATCAGCAGCAATACGATCACCAGCAAAAGATTGCAAACGTCCCGCGCCACCTGCCAGCCCTGCTGTACTGCCGTGGCTTTGGTAAAATTATTGAATTGCGCGATTTGAACCATGATGCCGATCAGTACCACCAGCAGCTTGCCAAACAGCGATATAATGCTGAATAGAAAGTGGGAAAATATTTCCGCAATTTTTCCGCCAATCGCTGTGCCGCCGGTAATGGCCGCTTCTTCCTGTGCTTTTGTCATGCCAGCAGGAGGATTGCCATCCGGCAACGCTAGGGCGGGATGGACCACGGCAAAAGCTATCCCAAAGCCAACTACCAACAATATCACCACCGGCAACCAGCGGGAACGGCAGACTCGATTAAATGTTGAGCGCAGTTTCATGTAGTTAGAGCGTCACAGTTATACGGCCCTGATAAACACTGGAGCAATATCCCGGCGCGCCGCCGCACTGCGCGGTCGCGTTGACCGCGTTGCAGTGTTTGAAGTCATTGGCGCCGGAACCGCGGCAAACACCCTCGCAGACACCCCCAGGACAATCGCCGTCGCCGGAGCAATTCTTATTATTGTTAGCACCGCCGGTGCAGTAGCCACTGCCTTTTTCCCAGTTGTCTTCGATCCAAACCCTGACCGTGTAAGGTCCGCCCGCTCCAGAATAATCGTGCAGCATCAGATGCGGATCGGTCGGCTGTTCTTTGGCGAAGATGCCGGGGGTAAACTTGATCGTGTCCGGCGTCGTACCGTCACCCCAGTCGACATTGATCCATCTGACCGGCAGTTGCTCCAAATTAACCGTGGTGTTGAATTGCAGCGATGCGGTGCCGCCGCCATTGGGAATCGTTATATCACCCTGGCTGCGGGCGTTGATCTTGATATTAAATACGGCTGGCTGCACCCAGCAGAAATCATTGGGGAAGCTGGTTTCGTTGGGACGGACGTCAAACAGACCGCAGACACCGCCCGGACAGCGGCACTGGTTCATATTATTAAAGTCGCTGGTAATCTGGGAATATATCGGATTAGTCGACAAAGCGGGCAGATACGACTGCTCCAATGGACCTACGGTACCTTCCTGTAAATTACACCATTTATCTCGATCTGCTTGTGCCGGGGCGGCTGCGGAACAGTCCTGCGAATCGCGGATACCGCCAGCGCATGTTTGAGCGGCACAATAACCAAATGGCACACCGAGCTCATTAACACAGTCTGTAGCTGGTCCCCCGACTCGGCAAGGCGTACCGGTAGTCATATTGGGCACGACCGTATCGTCCATACACACGCCATTGAAAGCCGTGCACGCGCCAGCCGCGGTCGTTCCTAAACAGGCCGCATCCGAAGCGCAGGCGCCGGCTTCGTTGATGCCTCCATTGACGCAGATCGCCGTAACGCACTGTCCCTGAGCCCAGCAATCAGCGTTACCATTGGCTATATTACACGCCACACCGTCGCGCAGGCCATCAACCGTGCCGGTACAGGAACCATTGCTGCATGTTCCGACATTGTCGAAACAGCTGGTTGTATCACTTAGCCCGGTACAGGCTACCCCTTCTTTTGAACCGCCGCCGACACAGAAAAAGTCCGAGCAGAGACCGTCAACACAAGCTGACACATCGCAATTCCCGCCCGTCAGACTGCATCGTTGGCTTTCGACGCAAGTCCCGCCACCGCTACCACAATCGCAACGGGCGTTTTCCTTGAGACAAACATTGGCCGCTACAACGCAGGTATTCGCACCACCGCATTTTGCCGCTTGATTGGCTGCCGAGCAAAGAATGCCTCCATCATTGCTGCATACGCCCTGCGCACAGAAGGCTCCGGCGCCTGGGCAGGCGCACTGGCCTATGGCCGGATTAACGCATTTGGATCCGGCGCTGCAGGTATAGCCGGGATCGCACGTGTCATTGCAAGTTGTCGACATGCTGTTCGAACAGCGATTCGAAGCGGCACTGCACCGCCCTGAAACAGGCTGGCAATTGTGCAATGGATTCGGCGCCACGCCGCAGGGACTATTGTCACCGCTGATGCAGAACACGCCGTCGCCGTTTCCATCGTCGTCCATATCGCAAGCCCAAGCGCAGCCCGCATCATTACCGCATTGCAGGTTGAGATCATTGGCGCAGAAAGTGTAGGCGGTACAGGTGCCACCATTGGGACAGTCGCATGTGCTGTTTGAATCATCCACGCATTTGTCTTCGCCGCCGCCGCGCGTACAGGTTTCCCCTGCGGAACAGACATTGGCCGGATTACATGCTTGCTGGTCAGTAACTCCGCCGCTGCACCGGTCTGTCACGCAGGAATCGCCCACTGCCGTGCAAGCCCCGAGGCCACAAGCTTGACCGTTCAACGCCCCCGAGGCGGCGTCGCACTTCATGCCCAGCGAACACACTTCTCCGCCCGGACAGCCGCAAGGCGAGCCATCATTAGTTCCGCCGACGCATTTTTTACTGCTGCATTGCCCATTGGCTACGTTGCACTCGGTGGCGTCGGCACAGGGATTACCGGCTAATTCGTTACCCGTGCAAATATTAGCGCTGGGCGTAATGCATTTTCCATCGCTCCAAATCCAAACTCCATACACATTGGTAAATAAACGCTGGAGCCGCTTCAGACCGACGCCTTTGCACTCGTTGGCCGTGCTGCCTCGAGCACAGTTACCGGGGACATACGCACCGGCGAATGTTTCCCGGGGGTAATAGCGCGTGGTAGCACCATATTGGCTGGTATCATCACACAAGTAAGCCGTCGATCTAGTCAGCCGCGGGGGGAATCCACTTGTCCAGCTGTAAACCGTTGTGCCATGTTTGCAGGCGTAGGGACTGCCGGCGCGCGCTTTGTTGGCCCAATCGGGTTCGTCAAAATATGACGGTATCCGCGGATTGGAGGGCTCCAATACATAAAGCGGTTGTTTTTCCGGTGGACTGGCATTGATACCATCGTAAATCGTCCCGCCCCAATTTTCATTGTATCGCGAGTTCCATGTGGCTGGATCGTTGATATCATTCTCGGTTCCGGATTGGAGCGGAGGAACAATACTGCCGTATGGATCCATATCAGCGGCTTTGGTATAGCCGATATCCCAGACGTTGTATGCTCCGACTCGAACCCGGTTATTCCAGGCCCGATTTTCGCCCAGCGGAGTAACGACTTGCCCAACCACGTCGCAGCGCCGGGCGATAATCTCTACCGCGCCCAGCCCGCCATCTTCCGCGCCCGATTCGTAGAATACATCACCCCCGTCCCACTGTGTCCAATAGCCGGGATGGTAGAACACTCTGCTACCTGGGTAACCGGGACAAACATCGTTTTTCGAAATACCATTAGGAATACAGAATAGTACGCACTTGTCATGCCGGCCGGTACGTTCGTTCTTCCAGCACTGTGTTTTCTGATAGCCGATCGGGCAACTGTAGTCCCCATTGGCAATACAGTCGTGGTCAAAACCGGTTTTCTGGAACGCGCGGCGGAATTCATAGATGCCTTCCTGGAGACATTGGTACATCGGAGCGGCTAAGCCTGGCTGGGGATCGCCGGTCAATGTCTCACTCTTGATCTTATCAACCGGCCACCACTGCAGGCACATGTTGCTGTTGCGCGGGTCATATTCCAGGCAGTAACCATACCAGCCTTTTTGCGAGATTTTTACGGCCGTGTTACTGCCATCATCATAAGCCATATATTCACAACTGGGAGCGTCCTCCTGGGGGTAAAGCCGACAGGAGCGCTGGACGGTCTGCGGATCGGTCGGCAGCTCAACCGGCTTCTGGGTCGATTTCTTTTCCAGTCCGGGCAGTATATTGACATTGTCCACATAAAACTCTTGATCTCCAGCGGTAACATTAACTAAACGTAAATAGACATCGCCGGAAACCGGACCGGTTCGATAGGATGAGTTCGGAGGCAGCAC
Organism: Patescibacteria group bacterium; assembly: GCA_041661625.1. Taxonomy (NCBI): domain Bacteria; species Patescibacteria group bacterium. The sequence goes on from JBAZUB010000001.1 coordinate 446,056, forward strand.
TACCCGCTGCCATTGATTGGTAGCTTGCACCCGGCCGACTTCGTTGCATACCGGTGCCGCTATCGGACCGTGGCAGAGTATCGCTGCCACCGCGACCGAACCGCCCGAATAAAGATCAAATGAGACCGTATAGAATGAATAAGATTTCACCTGGGTTTGCAGATTTATCTGGGCGCCCTGATTGACCGCCCCCTTGATATACAGCCCGTAGTCGGTGGCGCCAATGCCTGGTTTCTCCCTCGCCTCGACATAGTTAACTGGATTGGTTATAGGGTACCGCTCCCACGGGGTTATGGCGTGTGACGCTTGGTCGCCGAAACCGCTGTTTTCAATCGCAAATCCGGCCGACTCGCGCATAGCAGCGACGGGGTAATAACCGTGAACAACGTTGCAATTATTGTCGGCTCCCGGACACTGGTCGGGATAGGCGGAGCCCGGCCCAACCGTGCCACAGGTGCCGCCGGGACAGTCCGAGGCAATCCGGCACATGCCGAGATTGTTGATACCGCCAAAACAGACGCCATCGGAATAACAAAGATTGCCCGTAGCGGAACAGCCCCAAGTCAGACCAACGTGGCTATAGCCGGACATATTAGCCAGCTTATCGGTGCCGTCAGTCACCTGGCCCGGTTGGTGCGGATAAGTAATATCATAGGGATGGCTGTCGGGTCGGATTGATTGCAGCTTCACGTTGTCGGGCGGTTCACAGATATCGCCCGGCGGACAATCGGCTCCGGTCGTGCAAGTGGTAGCCGGCGCGTTGTGGCAATGCATGCCGGGGTGTTTGTAGCTTTCGGCTGGCAGGAGGCACTGGCCATTGTTGAGACAATCCGTGTTAATGCGGCAAGGCCGGACCGGATCGTTATCGCATTGCCCCTCGCCCACCGGCCGGGTACACTCACCGTTGGTACCGATCTGGCGGCAATTGCCCACCGACAAACATTTGCGTTCTTTTTGACCTTTGGCAGTGTCGGTATAGCTGCTGCGACAATACAGCCATTGATTGCAGGTGCGATCACGTTCCACTTTGATCACCGTATTGGAGTCGCAGCCGATGCCCGCCGCGGGATCACACCGGGTCGGTTCGTTGGTATTGTCGATATTGGCCCGGCTCAAGTCGCTGTCGAAGACTAGCCCATTGCTTGATGTCGTATCATTGAACAGTTCGCAGCCTTCATCGGGATTAACCAAACCGGCACAGCTGGCCTGGTCCACGCTTTCCTTGACGTAATAGTACGGCTGGCAGCCCGGCCGATATGTAGCCGCGGAATTAGGATATGGTTTGCACGATGCGTCAGTTCGATAGAACGCTCCCTGGGCGTCAAATTCGACCCGACAGGAAGCATTACATCCGGGGTATGGTATGCAGGTGTTATTACCGCCGCAGTCAGAATCTTCGTCGCAAATCAGAGCCAGGTTATTGCTGCAAACCCGCTGACTCAGCGACATGTTTGGCGCCGGTGACTGCGGATCCCGGAATTCGGAACAGCCGCTGGCTTCTTCCCGGCACTGGCCGACCCAGCTATATCCGCAGATTTGGTCGCCGCCGCACTGGGATTCCAAGTCGGCTGGAACAGCCTTATCGTTCATACAGTGTCCGCCCACCGAGCAATCGGAATCGCTGAGGCATTCTTTGGTGGCATCGTTATCGCAGTGATTCTTGGTCGCGCAAACTTTGGGAGCGCAATAGCCCGATCCTTCGTCATAGGTCTTACCGCAAGTAATATCAACTAACGCGTCGTCATTTGGGTCGGCATCACTGTCGCAAGTCCGTCCGGCGCGCGAACCGCCATAACAGATTTCAGTCGGCTGATAACATTTTCCATCGCCGCAGCCCAGCGTGGGATGATCTGAGTCAACCAACTGGCTGCAGTCTCCGCCGTCACGCGGACCGCCATAACATTTAGCACCGGCTTCAGGATTATCCCGGTCGTTCGGCCCGACACAGACCCGGGCCGGCATGGGATAGGCCTGATATGGCTGGCAAAAGGTGGGGCATACGTTATCAGTTTCACCATAACAAATTTGCCCAGCGTTGGGACCTCCGACGCAGGTATATTTTTCCACCGGGCAGAATTTATTGGTTCCTTTGATAAACCAGGTATCGTATGTCCGGCCGCCGACATTATTGCCGGTTTTGTATTCGCAGGTTTTCTCACCCGGCGTGCGGAAACTGAGCGTGGAACTGTTATTTATACCCGTTTGGTATTGGTCGCAATATAGGTGGCCATCATTGCACAGGCTGGAGGTGTAAATGTCGGGGTTGTTCTTGAGATATACTTTCTTGAATTCTTTGACTTGATCATCCAGCGTAATATTGGGTAAACCGTATTCGGTACAGCCCTTATCTTTGGCGGAGCAGCTGAAGCGTGAATCCACCACGATCGGCCGGACCGTGTCCTCCATCGTGGTGACGCTGCCCACCGTGCTCTGGAATGCGGTGGTAGAATTATGGGTATCGATCGCCGCCGTACAACCGACTTTGTCCAGCCGGCACAAACCGCTGAAGTTTTTTACATTCACGGTTTCATTAGCGCGGTTCTTATACGCCGTACAGCCGACTTCCGCATTGGGGCAGCTCTTGAATGTGCCGTATTTGAGATAAACATTGCCACTGGTTTCCCACACGATAATATTGTCGATATAGAAATTACCGGCTCCAAAAATCACAAACTGTTCGTCTGACGCCACTGTTACGTCATACTGAAGCGGGCCGAGCAGGTACCGATTCCACTGTCCGGTAGCCAGATCAGCCGTACCTGGGAATACTTGGTCGGGGTGACCGCCGCTCGGACTGCGATAACCGGCCTGGAGCGTGAGTGCCGCACCGGATGCCTTGGCCCAGAACTCAACCATATACGTCTTGCCCGACTCGGTCGTGTCATTGGCGGCATACGACATCTGTCCGTTCACCTTAGCCGACAGTCCTCCCGGTTTGATTGATTCCGTGCTGATTGTAACATTGGCTGGCGTATCCCAACCGGCGGTATCGCCGTCTTCGAACGTGTCTTCAATTATTTTACGAATATTATAACCCGTGCTGCCGCGATACTCTCGGCAGTTATTCTGATTGGCCGTACACTTCAGGCTCTGCGACGGAATAGAGTTATAAATCTGGCCATCCAGTGTATTGCGCAATGGATGACAGTCATCGGAACAACTGACCGTATTACTGTAGAGCCGCTTGAACGACGCACCAGTTGGGTTGTAAAAAGTATAACAGTCAGGATCGAGAGCTGGATCGCAATCGCCCGCCGCAGCAGGTTCTGTGTACGGTGCGCCACCGGCCGTTTGTTTTAACGATTCGGCGATTAGTTCCATGCCGTCAACATCGCTGCCTTCCCACCGATAGAACGTAAGACACTGCGCCGGATCGGGCTTGAGACACTGGCGGATATGCTTATAGTATTGAATAGCTTCACCGCCCCGGGCTTCTTCGTCGAGGTTGGTAAATTGTTCGCAGCCCACTCCCGCCGCTTCGCAGCTTTGACCAGAGGAAGCAATCAGATCAAATGCGTTCAGACCGCCTGTGGCTAGATCAAGATTAATTCCGTTGCGCGAGACCAAATTTAGACGCGCGCCATTGGTGACCGGCATCTGCTGGTATGATTTGCATCCGGCAAACTCGGCGGAACAGTAATCGTCTCCCCGAACAATACCGGGTACGCTGTCGCCCCTCTCGATCGGCTTATAAAGGTCGCAACCTATTTCATCGACGCGGCAGTCGAGCGACTTTCGAATCTGACGAACCGACACCTCGTCAAATCTACTGCCGTCAGCCAGTCGAACACGTACAAAGGCAGCATCGATATTATCGTTGCGAACACTGAAACTTATAAAATGCCAGCCCGAATTATTAGCACCGACAAACTGCGTACGTGGATCACCAGCCAGAGCACTGAGATTACACGCGCCACCAACTATCGTGTGATTCTCATCGAGACAATGAGTTCTAATCGGCGACGCTCCCGGTTCATAAACCCACGCACTAACATCGTATTCCTCTCCATAGGCTACGGTGACATCCTGAGTGCCTACTCCACCACTTCCGTCTGCTGCATAATTATCGTTGTAACCGACCGATGGTTCAGTGATAATAGCGGCGCCTTCCCAGCCATTAGCTTTGCCATCATATGGGATATCGTTATCGAAAGCGGATTTGTTGTAATAATCAGTTCCATTGTCAACACTGAACGTACCATTAGAAATAAGGTTCTCTGTTGTTTGGCGTTCGGTGATACCGCCGGCACCGTATTCCTGATAAGCCGTCACGTTACTGCCGACTTCTAACTGGACGTCGTCCAGATAGACGGTCTTACTGATATCTCCGCAGACCGGCTTGATCGTAACCGACAGACGGGTTTGAGCGGCTGGTACGCCAGCCACTTTGCCCGAAACACTAACCCGCTGCCAGTCGCCGCCGGTTAATGGTACGTTATTCGATGCGCCACTGGCATCCAGTGATATCCGGCAACCGGCCGGGCCCTTGGCATAGACGGACAGCGAATATTCCTGGTTTAATATTGGCGCTCCGGTCTCAATCGAATACGTCAGCGTGTTAGCGTCGTTGACACCCATGGAATAAACTCCCGAGTAGGGCTGCGAAACGGCGATAACATTACCCGCAATCTGCCAATCCCAGTGATCGGCTGGCGGGAACATCGTATACGTGTCGGCAATTAAATCGTCGGGCTGTCCGGTAAAAGTCTCAAAACTGGAGTTGGCGGCCAGGTTGGTGCCGGCCGCGATCGGCAGGTACTGATTACAGCCCTTGCCGCCGGCTTCGCATTTCTCCACGCCGTTGTCGAAGTTGCGTTTGCTGCCGGCGGCCTGATTGAGATCGACGCTGCAATCAAAATCTTCAATGTTGGTATCGTTGGTCGCGCAGTACCAGCGGCAACCGGCGTTGTCGGCCGTACAGCCCAGGCCATCGGTCGTGGATTGATTGTAGGACACTGTTTTGCTGTCCGGACCGCGGAAAGTCGTACAGGTGTTCTGGTATGGCTCACATTGATTACCCTTGAAATGCCAGATGGGCCGTTCCTCGCTGCAATAGCCATAGAAGCGGCAGGTGCCGTCCGGATTTTCATCGATGCAGGTTCGAACGTCGCCGCAGTAGGTATTCGACCGGGTGACAATGCGCACCGGCACATCGTTCGTATCAATCGTGCCGTCGCCATTCGTATCTTTGACACGCATGTACTGTTCGTTGACTAGCTGCTCGCCGGACCCCTCCTTGGCACAATAAGCTTCCGGCGATACCAGCACCCAATTTGGATCGATCAAATGGTAAAAAGGATTCGTCACCATCACGCCGGCATCGTTTGGTATCTGCACTTTGTCGTAGATATCCACCAGCTCCTTGATGCCATAGTTTTTAGCGGGAACGTGAAAGTTTTTCAAGTACAGCGCCGTAGTTTCCCAGAGCGAAGGCACGATTCGATATTTTCTCAATATCACCAAACTGCGGTAGGGATAGCCGCTGTTGTATTCCGGCTCCTGGCCGGTGGCATCGTAGCCGAACGTGCGCGTGCCCTCAAGATATCCCAGGTCAATCGCCTGCTTGACGGTCAGGTGCTGGTCGATCGCCGCCCGAAAACGATCGTCGATCACGCAGTTTTCCGGCTGGCGATCTTTAACATTTGACGGACAGTTGGACAATACGTTAAGAATATCCAACGCACCCGGCGTCTGAAAATCCGGTTTGGCCAGCTCGATTAATTGCTGTTTGGCTGCGGCCACGCCGCCGCTGCCAGCGCCGTTCATTCCGCCTGGCGTTGATATGCCCTTGTCCTTCAGCAAAGACAGCCATTTGCTCAATAGCGTATTGCCGAACAATTTTAGCGCGTCGCCGTACGGATTGCCCGTGTAGGTAAAATACTGTTGAATGCTGGACCAGAGCGGCACCTGGGCAATTTGGAGCGTCATTTCGGGCGGGCTCTTGGCATCGCCGGTGATAGTCGCCTTGGATGAAAGAAAGTCGGTATTCCGCTGGATGAATTTGGCCAATTCTTCGGCATCGCTTTTCTTCTGCAGCGCCGTCGAGCTGATGGTCATAAACGCGCCCAGCTCGCTGGACTCCGGATTGAAGTTCTTCTGAAAGTCAATCATGTCCGAGATGGTCATCTGACCGATCCGGTCAAAGTTAGCTAGAATGCCATTCGGTCCATTAAGCGGGCAGGACGGTTTGGGCGGTTCCATGGCCCGGCGCGCCATGACGTTCAGCTTGATGGTTGTCTGCGGATTGAATGTACAGAGATTGATGCCCGTAAAGTCTTTGGAAATGCTGTTGAGAAAGTCGCCGACCGCTCCCTCGCCGGTGTCGCGCAGGTAGGTGCCCCAATTTCTGATGGTCAGCGGTTTCTGTCCCCGCTCACCGGTGGCGATCCAGACGGCGGTATCATAGGCCATCCGATTCAAGAATTGGGAAATGACCTGACGATAAGCCGCCGAACTGGCCTTAACCAGAGCGGACTGCACCTTCTGCCACAGACTCTGCTTTTCGGTAGAAATGTCGGTAGCAACAACCACCGGACTCACAACTTCAACTGGGATAGCACGCGCCACAAAACCGAACCATAGGGTGCCGGTCAGAGTCAGCGCGACGCCAAAACCAACCAGGGCGTAGCGGGCTTTGTGATTTTTTTGGTTGGGTGGGTTCGTGCCGAACATACTTTATTGTGAGGCGTTGCTAGAATTTAGCGCTTCGGTAAATATTGATTTGAGGGTGGCATCGTCATATTGATCGAGCGTGCTGGCGGAAATGCCGCTGTCCACCAGCAGTTTCCGGATATCGGTGGCTGATAAGTTCTGGAGATTGCCCGACGTTACGCTATTATTGTTCGTAACGGCGTTGCTATTTACGTTCGTATTACTGTTGGTGTTGGTATTGCTGCTGGAATTCTCTTGTTGCAGGGCCTCGGCGTACAATTGGCGCAGGGTCGCGTCGTCCATCTTGTCGACCGTTTCGGACGGTACGCCAGACTTCTTCAGCACTTCCCGAAGTTCTTCGTTGGACACCTGGTCGAGCGTGGGATTGACGATCGTATTGCTGGTGATGGGCGTATTTGAATTGTCGTTTGCGACTGAGTTGTTGTTAATATCGAATAAATTGGCCAATGCGTTCGTATTGCTGCTGTTACTGTTAGTGTTGTCGTTGACGGACTGATCCCGGCAGGTTTTGCCCTCGGGACAGTTTGGGTCTTTATTGGCGTCTATTTCGTCCTTATCGGGTATGCCATCGCTGTCGGAATCGGGCAGATACGGCGACGTACCATAGGAATACAGCTCGTCAAAGTCGCTAATACCGTCCTGATCGGTGTCCCGTTCCTGCAGAGCGATCAGTTCGTTGCGGGTATTATTGATTGTCGCGATATTTTCACTCTTGGGAGCGGGTAATTTGAGCTCGCGGTACAACTGAAAAACGCCCAGGCCGATTCCAACGGCCCCAGCGGTGATAATCAAGGCTACAAGTGTGTTTGGTTTTGGGTTCATGTGGGGTGGGGCTGGGAATAACCATTTGGCTGACTTTTTTTACGTCACTCCCGATATTTATCCACTTTTTTACTTCACCATTATATCACAATAAACCGCCAGTGTCAAACAAATGTCTGTCAATTGGGCGGGTTTTTACTCGATCGGAAGTTTTTCAGCCAAGCTGACCCAGTTTTTGACGGATAATTCCTGGGGCCGCACCGTACCCAACAGTCCTAGTTCACTAAAAATGGCTAACATTTCCTTAGTGCTGACTTTCAAACCGTTTTTTAGGGTATTTTGGAGCTGTTTGCGCTTGCCCGCGAAAGCAATTCGAGCGATTCGGAACATTTGTTTGTCTTCTGGTCCACTGGGTTGAATTTTTGACAACCTAACCACAGCCGAATCAATCTCCGGCTCCGGCCAAAATTGGGTGCGATCGACATCAAAGAGATACTCAACATCGGCGTAATACTGCACCGACAAAGCTAACAAATTCATCTGACCCGGTTCGGACATCATCCGCTCGGCGACTTCTTTTTGGAGCAAGAAGACCATCATGCTGGGTTTGGGTAAGCGCTCCAAGAACTCACGCAATGCCCGGGAAGTGAGATAATAGGGCAAATTGGCGACAATCTTGTACCCGCCATCGGGTAATAACTCTGAATGGGTGTTGCGCCATTTGAAAATATCGTCGTTAACGATCGTGACATTGTCATATTTCAAAGTATTTTTCTCCAGAATCCCGATCATGCGACAGTCCCGCTCTACCGCGTAGACTTTTTTGGCGTGCCGGGCCAGATGTACCGTCAAATTCCCCGGGCCGGAGCCTATCTCAACAATCGTGTCAGTTTTTTTAATCTGCGCGGTGGCCGTAATTTTTTCCAGTGTTTGGCCGGACATCAAAAAATTTTGTCCGGCGGACTTGGTTGGACTAATACCAGCGAATTGTATCTGCTGTCTGATATTAGGCATTAGCTTCCTTAATATGTAACGCTCCCTGGCGCACCACTGCGATCTTTCGACTCGTAAATTGAATAATAGTCGAAGGTGGCCGATTGGGCAACCGACCAGCATCGATTATTAAGTCGGGTTGGTAGCGCTTGCCCTGGAATTGGTCTTTTATTTTACCAATAGTGTAAGCCGGTGGTTGGCCGGACAAATTGGCGCTGGTGGATATGATGGGGTAGGTCAACATGTTTAAACATTTCGACACGAAGTCGTGCCGCGGCCATCGTACGGCCACAGTTCGGCGACCGCCCGTGACCAGAGTCGAAACGGCCCGATGCTTCGGTAGTACGACAGTCAACGGCCCCGGCCAGTATTGTTTAAGCAATATTAATTGTTTTAGTGTTGGTTTGACCACCTGGCGCAGTTGCAGCCAGCTATTTACTAGCAACAATAGGCCCTTTTGCTCGCTGCGCCGCTTTATTTTCAACAGCCGGTGTACCGCTTTAATATTGAACGGATCACAGCCCAAACCGTAGACCGTGTCGGTCGGATAGACAATCACGCCACCGGATTTGATGACCTCGGTGGCTCGGCACATTATCTTGTGCGCATTACTATTTCCAAGTTTGACTGTTTCCATACTGAATCCGTGGGCGAGGATGATCATCCTCGCCCACGTTGTTTATTATAATATAAAATTTATCAACCGATTCGGTACGTAAACGACTTTCTTGTATCCGGCCAACTTGTCTTTCAATTTTTCATTGGCAATGACAGCCGCCACTGCGCCGGCTTGATTAATTCCCGTAGTAACATTCGGAATTTTTCCCCGCACCTTGCCATTGATCTGAACAATTAATTCAAAGTTCTCATCCTTGAGGCATTTCGAATCAAACGTTGGCCACGATTCTTTCTGAATATCGCCGCCATTTATTTGCTCCCACAATTCCGAAGCGATATGTGGTGCGAATGGGAATAGCAATACCAGGAACTTGTTCACTGCTTCATAATCAACACTATTCCCCTCAAGTTGTCCCTCATGTGAAAGTTTCGAGGCGAAGTCACGATCATTAAAATACTCCATCATCGAACTTACGACCGTATTAAACCGAAATCGCTCCAGGTCTTCCGTAACTTTCTTTACCAGCTTATGTATTTTAATCGACATACCTGGCGTGTCGACTAATGTCTTTCTTTCCATGCCCAGGGATGAAATAACTTTGTACACGCGATCAAGGAATCGATACACGCCCACCATGCCCTGTGTCGACCACGGTATGGCATCTTCGAACGGCCCCATAAACATTTCGTAGGTGCGCAGTGTGTCGGCACCGTATTTCTTCACCACATCGTCGGGATTGATCACATTGCCCCAGCTTTTCGACATCTTGCGGCCGTCTTCGGCCAATACCAAGCCGTGCGAATGCCGATGTTTGTAGGGTTCCGCGGATGGAACTAGTTTCTGGTCGAACAGGAACTTGTGCCAGAACCTGGAGTACAGCAAATGCAGTACAGTGTGTTCCATGCCACCATTGTAAATATCAACCGGCAGCCAATATTTCATTTTATCAAATTCAGCAAATTTCTTGGTGTTATGCGGATCGCAATACCTCAAGTAATACCAGCTCGAACCGGCCCAATTCGGCATCGTGTCGGTTTCGCGCTTAGCCGGTCCGCCGCACTGGGGGCACTTCGTGTTGACCCACTTGGTCATATTCGCCAAGGGTGATTCGCCCGTGTCGGTCGGCAGATATTTTTCCACGTGGGGCAATTCAACCGGTAAATCTTTGGCAGGCACCGGTACGACACCGCATTTATCACAATGAATGATCGGGATCGGTTCGCCCCAATAGTGCTGGCGGGAAAACACCCAGTCACGGAGCTTATACTGAACTGCGAAACGAGCCAGGCTGTTATTATATGTTGGCACTGACTTTGATGTAATTCGAATCACCTCGTCAAGCAATTCAGGGAATTGATTATTCTTGGCACTATCCATGAGCGTAAAATGACCCCGACCTGGGATAGATACTATTGTTGCCCCCAACGTATGCGCTATCTTCTTGGCGCTGGAAAGCCGCGCCGGTGTGTCATTTGAGATATACACTGTGACACCCGAAGCTCTCTCGGTTATACCTTTATCTAGAGTATAATCTATAAAATCGACCAAGCGCTTCTCTTTAGGTTCGAGCTCTAAAGTTGGCGCAATTAAAATAAGGTGTCCAATCTTCCGTTTCGTCTCACCCAACCAACGTAAAACGAAAGCGCCACCAGCGCTATCGCCGATTAGGATGGTGTTTTCGTCAACATAGACCTGATCAAACTTTTCCTTCCATTCTTCATATACGGGTGCCCAATCTCTTGGCATTTCGGGGTTTTCAACATCATATCCTTTCTCACTAAGCTCTCTAACGAACCAGCCGTGCCAATGGCGAAGATTTGGAGTAATATAGTCAGGATCATTGCGCTTATCTCGACCAGACGAGCCGTGTATGTAAACTATGTTTGATGTTTTCTTCCCTACTAATTGATTTATAATCGCCTTGCCTGCCGCCTCCGAATCCATCCCATCGAACTGGCCGGAATTTCGCATCACACCCTCGCCCGTATGAATATAATTGGGATTCTTCAACAAGTTCATGACAAATTCGCCCTCAACGACGGTAAAGAAGTTCGCCATTTCCTTTTCATCCAGCCATAGAACTTCATGTAACGCAGCTTCTTTTTCGTCGACCGGGTCGCGTTCTTCATTTTCCAATTCGAAGAACAGATACTGGAACCTGGCCCAGCGGTTCTGCTCTTTTACCCGGTGGTAAAATAGGCTGTGAATAGCGACCTGCGGATCACGAACCAACCGGATATTTTTATAGCCAGTCTCTTCTCTCGTCTCCCGCTTGGCCGCTTCAACAATATCCTCGCCTTCCTCAACGCCCCCAGTAACTAATCCGTGCATTCTTATTGTCTTCCAGCTTATGCATAAATACTTGTCGGTTTTGGGATTGCGAATCACGGCGGCGACGGCGTTCCGCTTAACGTAAGGTTCGCCTTCATGAACAGCCGATTCGTCTCTCGTGTTTGTAAACTTTGGTTCCACCACTCGTCGAATCGGTAATTTGAACTGTTGGGCAAACTCATAATCCCGTTCATCGTGCGCCGGTACGGCCATAATAGCTCCCGTACCATATGTGCTCAATACGTAATCAGCCACCCAGATCGGAATCTCCTCATTGTTGGCCGGATTAACCGCTTTGATGCCCTTTAACTCGACACCGGTTTTCGTCTTGGCCAAATCGGTTCGGTCCAAATCCGACTTCTTCGCCGCCTGTTTGATATACCTCTCCACTTCTCCCCAATTCTCAATTCTCAATTTTCCATTCTGAATTATCTCGTGCTCCGGCGCCACCACAAGATACGTTGCGCCAAAAATGGTATCCGGCCGAGTGGTAAATACCTTTATTTTGAATTTTGAATTGGTAATTTTGAATTGTATCTCTGCTCCCTCGCTCTTCCCAATCCAATTCACCTGCTGCGTCTTGATCTTGGGCAGATAATCAACCGTATCGAGATCCTTCAAAAGCCGTTCAGCGTAGGCCGTGATCTTGAGTATCCATTGCTTCTGCATGCGCCGGGTGACTTCGGTGCCGCAACGTTCGCATTTGCCATTGACCACTTCTTCGTTGGCCAATCCAATCTTACAACTGGGACACCAATTGATCGGCATTGTAGCCTGATAGGCCAACCCCCTTTCAAACAGTTGTAAAAATATCCACTGGGTCCATTTGTAATAAGCCGGATCGGTGGTGTCTACCTCCCGTGACCAATCGAAAGACAGCCCTAGCATTTTCATCTGCTGGCGGAAGTTGGCAATATTAGCATTGGTAACTTTTCGTGGATGCTGACTGGTTTTGATGGCGTAATTTTCGGTCGGTAAACCAAACGCGTCCCAGCCAATTGGGAACAGAACATTGTGGCCAGCCAAACGCGACTGGCGGGTTATCGCGTCCATAGCGCTATATGGACGCACATGGCCGACGTGCAAACCATCCCCCGATGGATAGGGAAATTCAATCAGAACGTATTTCTTGGGCAGTTTGGAGTTAGGTTGAGCCGTTTGGGGGTGCTTTTCCCAGTTGCGCTGCCATTTTGCCTCAATTTTACTGGCCAAATACTTCCCACTGGCTCGTTTCCGCTGATCCGACATAGTTCGAAGGTGTTGTAATAAATGACCGGCAGCCAGCTTCCAAATGCGGCCAGATACCGTAGCTAATATATCACGAAAACCGTCTTATTCCAATGATTTTATCATACCCCTTACGTCATTGACAGTCGGGGTTAATTGTGATATTCTGCCAGTTATGCGAGTTACTACCTCCGATGATTTGGCACCTGGAGCCCTGTTTTAGCCCTTATATTAGCCAAAATATAAGAGGCTTAACCAAGCCGATATAACTCTCAATCTCACAAAATTCAGCATTATCTTCATCCGCCGTTTCCTCCGCGGGTGTTCTTATGTTTTGCGCGGAATTGGACTGATCATCTATTGGATATTGCTTAAACCGTTGGAACTTATCTGGCGCTGGCTGTTCCGATACGTAATTTTGAAGCTATATATCGTATATTTCCCAATCAAGCGCCGCATCGTCGAACGTCTCGGACCGGTTCGAAACCGTTTTCTGTTTTTATTCTCCAGTCGCTTTGTCATCCACCTAATGATCCTATGTATTGCGGCCGGCGTGACTATCAACAGCCTGCGTACTCGCGAAGTCTCCGCCGAGGAATTCGGCTCGGGTAGTTTGGTGGTGAAGTTTTTGAATAATTCATCTGATGCGACGGTCGTGGAAGAAACTTCCGATACTCAGCTGGCTAAACCGGTCAGTTACGCGAGCCAGAAGGGCCTGGTCGGTAGTACGTTGACCAGCACCGATACCAATGGCACCGATACTGAATCCGACTCTCAAGTGTCGTTGGCCCAAGGAGGTAGTGCGATTATCAAGCCCAACATGCCCACCACTGACGCCACCGAGCAAGATCGCAACCAAGTTGAATACTATGTTGTCGAAGGCGGCGACACGGTCAGTACTATTGCTCAGAAATTCGGCATCTCAACGGATACGATATTACAAGAAAATCGTCTGGGAGTTAAAGATTATATCAAACCCGGAGAGAAACTAACCATATTGCCGATGAGCGGTGTTTCCCACCAGGTGAAAAAGGGCGACACGGTGGCTTCGCTGGCAAAACTATACAGTGTGGACAGTTCGGCTATTATTGATTTCAATAAACTGGCTTCAGCTGACGATATCAAAGTCGGAGATATACTGATCGTGCCGGGCGGCGAGGCACCGGAAGTTGTCACCCCAAAACCGACCTTGGCTCAATCCCGGGCGGGCCAATATCAATCATCGGCCGACAATTCACAACCGCTGCCCCCAGTCAAAGTATCGGCTTCACAAAAGATGGTCTGGCCTACTTCCAGCCATAAGATTAATCAATATTTTCGACGCGGCCACACCGGTGTTGATATTGACGGCGACATCGGATCACCCATCTACGCGGCTGAAGGTGGCCGAGCCGCCACGGTCGGTTGGAACAAGGGCGGTTACGGGTTATATATCATTCTGGAACACGCCGATGGACGGCGAACGCTGTATGGCCACTTAAGCAAGACATTTATCACGGCTGGCCAGCAGGTATCTAAAGGTCAGAACATAGCCAACATGGGTAATACCGGCCGTAGTACTGGACCGCACCTGCATTTTGAAGTCATCAGCGGCGGACGCAAGCTTAATCCACTTTCATATCTCTAACACCCTGGCAAAAACAGCCGCAGCAACGCGGCTGTTTTGTTCTGCGATCGTATACAACTGTAGAATGTAGTTATTTAAGTATTTGTTAAGTGTAAATTTGCGAATTCCATCAACTGATCATATGGCGCGGCTGGAAATATTTTGATCGTATGTTTCGGCTGTACTGGTTCCGCCATAGTACCCTTCGCGCAACGATCCGCTGACGCTTTCTTTTCCGTAAGACGATAATGGTGCTGACTTGGAAACGCGCTTCGTCAGACCAAACAACCCCCAAACAAGAAGTGCGCTACATGCAAACATCAATAGCAACGAAACTATCAGCTTTCCGCGTTTTCTGTGACTAGTTTTCAAACTCGAAATTGTCATGTGTCATTTCATAAATAATTCGCGTCCCTCCAATTTTTTTGAGATCAAATGGGAGGGGGGCGATAATATAACCTAGCGGTAGTCTTATCCTTACCTGGCCTATTATCGACCGTGTTAACGCAAACAGCCTGAGCGTTATTCATCTTGGACATGGCATTTCTTTAATTATTAAAGGCCTTTACCAACACTGTAACTCATATACTAACTAGTATTAAACACTTGGGGAATATAAAGGTGTCGAGAGCCCATCCATATTTCTTACTCTAATAAACCGGAAATGACGGCATTCTTGCTGTCATGATAGACAGAAAAAGAACTGAGCACGTTTGCGTCGATACTGACACTGGATTATAATTGCCTCAGGCACACAATAAATGTAACCCTTTTACAATGATCACTAAACAACTAATCGCATTTATCAGGGAGCAGAAGTCGGCGGGTAAAACCAAAGCACAGATCACCGGCCTGCTCAGCCAAAACGGCTGGAAGGAGGAAGACATCGCCGCCGGTTTTCGACAGGTTGAATCTGGCGCGTCCGCTCCTATTCCCCAAAATAACCCCGACCAATTGATGGGCGTAATCGACCTAGTGAAGGCCAGCTGGAATCTGTTCATTAAACGTTGGCAGACCTACTTTGGCATTATGGCCTTTCAAATACTAGCCAGCGCAGCAATTTTTATTCTAATGCTGGTGGGTGGCTTGACAACGCTGTTTACATCTGGCATTGGCAGCTCCGCGGTAAACAATGAATCATTCGACATTGGCGGATCAATACTGCTGTTTGCGATCTGCCTTATTGCGATATTGGCCATTAGCCTGTTCTCATACTTGGGGTACATCGCCATGTATCACGTGGTTCGATCAGACTCAGAAGTTGGCGTTAAACAAGCTTATAGTTTTGCTTGGTTAAAGTTTGGTTCGTTTCTGTGGGTATATATTTTGACCATGCTGGTCGTTATGGGCGGCATGATGTTATTGTACGTGCCTGGCATTATCGCCAGCATAGCAATCTCCTTCAGTTTGATAGTACTGTTGACCGAAGATACCAAAGGATATAGCGCTCTAGTTCGCAGCTGGCAGTATGTCTATGGGCACTGGTGGGCGGTTTTTTGGAGATTCTTGGCATTTGGTTTTTTGCTGGGCTTAGCGGGCGGCGTCTTGGGTGCCATCTCGATGGGCATCCTGAGTTCCTTAATCAGCATTATCGTGGCGCCCATCATGGCGGCTTACACTTACCTGTTGTTCATGAATCTAAAATCTTTACCGCGCGATCCCCAGGTTTTTTCGAAACCCAATGGTCATTATAAGGTGTACGCGGTTCTGGGCATACTAATGGGGCTGGGATATATTGGATTTTTCATTTGGCTGATTGGAACCACGCCTAGCTAGCGATTGTGCCAAGTCAGCCAGTGTTGATTATATAATCGCCATCACATGTGCGGTCGGTTTACCATCGTCGCGGATGTAAAAAAGCTTGAGCAGCGCTGGCACGCGATTGCTCAACGGGCTTTTTTGCCGCGTTATAATGCGGCACCGTCTCAACAGCTACCCATAATTACCAATCATCGGGCTGGGAAAATTATTTTGGGCTGTTGGGGTTTGCAACCCAGCTGGCTCCGATCCAAGTCCGGCCTGATCAATGCCCGAGCAGAAAGCATCCAGGAGCGCCCGGCTTTTCAAAACGCCCTGCGCCTACGCCGTTGCCTAATACTTGCCGATGGTTTCTTTGAATGGGATCAAAACCGGCAACCATATTATTTTACTCTGCCACAACATCAGCCGTTCGCGTTTGCCGGCATCTGGGAGCCAGCTCGCAATCCGGATAGAGATAGTTGCCCCACCTTCGCGATTATCACCTCCAACGCCAATGCCACAGTTGCCCCAGTGCATTATCGCATGCCGGTAATTCTATCTCCCGGCGAGGAATCAACTTGGCTCGACGCTAAGGCGCAACCAGAAAAAGAACTGGCGTTGCTTCGTCCTTACGCCGAACCAATAGAAAGTCGCCGAGTATCCAATCTGATAAATTCGGTCAAAAACGATACACCGAGTGTGATAAAACCAATTTAGAAATTCCGTAGGCGATCAAGCGCTTGGTCGCCTACGTGTATATACTACCCCATCGTCCGATACTGCAAGGCTTCCGCGATATGAGCGGTAGTAATAGTATCGACTGCCTCAAGGTCAGCAATCGTGCGGCTGATTTTTAATACCCGCGAATACGACCGCGCTGATAGTTGCATATGAGTCAAAGCATTCTTCAATAACTCCGCGGCCGGCCGGCCTAATTGACAATAACGTTCTATTAACGGCTGATCCATCTCGGCGTTGACAATAATGCTCGTCGTACGAAAACGTTCCAGCTGGCGCTGGCGGGCACCGACTACCCGATGACGAATCACATCTGATGGCTCAGCGGCTTGAGCCGAGACCAGATCATCGACCTTGACGCGGGGAACCGTGAGATGCAAATCGATCCGATCCAGCAATGGTCCGGATATCTTCTGCTGATAGCGGGCAATCTGCCAGGCCGAACACCGGCAGGCTATCTCTGGATCGCTGGCATAACCGCACGGGCAGGGATTTTGAGCCGCCACTAATACAAACCGAGCGGGGAATTTCAAACTGCCGTTGATCCGATTTATTGTGATGGTGCCGTCTTCCAGCGGCTGGCGCAGACTTTCCAGCACCGGGCGTGGAAACTCGGGAAATTCATCCAAAAACAACACACCCCTATGCGCCAATGATATTTCCCCGGGCCGGGGCAAGCGCCCGCCGCCGATTAGTGCCACCGATGACGCGGTGTGATGCGGTGATCGGAATGGCCGCCGTATTATTAACGGTTCATCAGAGGTCACCAAGCCGGCTACACTGTAAATCCTCGTCACATCAAGCGCTTCTGATATATCCATCGGCGGCATGATGGAAATTAGCGCCTTGGCCAACATGGTTTTACCCGACCCCGGCGGTCCAGACAAAAAGACGTTGTGGCCGCCAGCCGCAGCGATTTCGAGCGCCCGCTTGGCTCGCGTCTGGCCTTTGATCTGGCTAAAATCGACTGGGTATGTTTGATCGTCTGGAATTGATACCGGCTCACGCTGATAAGATGGTATTAAATTTTCGCCGGTGTAATGCTTAATTACATCATTTAAACATTTCACCGGGTGGATATCGATGTCGTCAATAATGGCCGCTTCAGCTGCATTGTCAGCCGGTACAAAGATGCGCCGGTAACCGTGCCGACGCGCTGCCAGCGCCACAGGCAAAGCACCCGATACGGGCCTAACTTCTCCCTCCAAAGATAATTCGCCGATGAATAAGGCTTCCTGATCGTCTACGATAAATTGACGCGAAGCCATCAGCACGCTTAACGCGATCGGCAAATCAAACGCGGGGCCTTCTTTCCGCAGGTCAGCCGGTGCCAAATTAACTGTTACGTGCGTATTGGGCCATTTGAAGCCGCTGTGACGAATAGCTGAACGTACCCGCTCGCGCGCTTCCTGGACTGCCGCGTCAGGCAGGCCGACGATCAGGCAGCGGGTTAAACCAAAACTAATGTCCGCTTCCACCTCGATCGGTTCGGCATCGAGCCCGGTGACCGTGGCTGAATAAACATGGATAGACATAAAATAACAGCCGAGTCATCTCGCCTGCCTGTCACAGTGTATTCTAAACGATCATTAATTATTTGGCAAGTCTTGCGATGGCATCCTTTTCGGACTTGGTGTGGCATTTCTCTTTGAAGATATTCCAACAACAATAACAAACACACCCACGATAATCCACACGTCGGCGATGTTGAATACCGACCAGTCGTTGAAATTGAATACGTCTATTACGTGGCCATACATCATCCGATCAAACAGGTTTGAAATGGCACCGATCAATATCAGCCCAACCCCCCAACTTACCATCGGGGCGATTCGATGATGCGCACGCAACAACCAGGCAGCCAATCCGATGACGACCAGACCAACCGTTCCAGCGATCAGCCAAATGGGTAATTGAATTCCAAAACCAATGCCGGCGTTGGGATAATATCCCAGCCGCAAAGGTCCGACAAATGTTTCAGTCGTCATCTGATTCAAACGCGTCTGGACGGCTAGTTTGAAAAACTGATCGGCCAGCAACGCGCCGGCCAGACTGACTAGACCGATAACTGTTGTGCGGTATCGCATCAATCGAATCTGACTTACGGTTTGGCTTTGGAACAAACTACGCACACAGTAGCGGCGGGAAATATTTGTAACCGTTCCTTGGGTATGGCTTGGCCGCAGTTACTGCATACACCATATGTGCCTTGTTCGATCTGCTTCAACGCGCGTTCGATCTGATCCAGCTCTTCCTGTAATCCATGTTGTACTGAAATGCTATCCTGGTAGTTGGATACTTCCAGCGCGTTGTCGTCCGGTGAAATACCATATTGAGGAAACCGAGTACCGGCATCATCATCAGATGAGGTGCCTTGTTTGGTTGAGTCATTTACTTGGGTCTGTAGCGCGGTTTTTTGCTGGAGTAACCGAGCTTTGATTTCGGCGATAAATTTGGAGTCCATGGGGGTATATTTAGTCTGTAGATTGAAACCGCTCTATTATAACACACTGCCCTGGCGCGGGGTAGCTGGGTCGGCTAAGCTTTTCTTTCCAATTTTAAAGGGCGTCTTCGAGCCCCCAATAATTTAATTAATGGAGCGAATGACGCCCAAGGAATTGACTCAACTCCTTGGGCTGCTGCAGCGCCCAACTTCGTGGCTAAGCGAAGCGCTGTAGCAGCCCGACAGAGTATGTCGGTCAGTTCCCTTATTCATGGTCTATCCGGCTTTCAATCATGATTGATTCATACCATTCTTGCGGTACTGCCTCATCACCGAAGCGATAAGATGTACCTTTTTGTTTTTGTTTTCCTCTCTTTTTGGGAGGAGTTCTTTTTGTTTCAGCCCGCCGGAAGGGCAAGTTATTCGAACAGTATGAAATTTCCAGCTCCCAAATGCTTTGCGGAGCAGTTTTTCACACCGTTATGGAATGAAACGATAGGTTTTCAAAGCATCTGACAGAAGTATAGCAAATAAAAACGACCTTGTCAATAGCCGTATTTATTGTAATATTAGCGTATTTTAATTCGATTGTATTTATGAGCCCACTTTTTCCACACTTTGGCAACGCAAACGCTGTGCATTAACCAATTAATGGTTAGCCCGCGGCAGCATCATGCAAAACATCAGGCTTATCCGATTGCCATCGCTGCCGTTAGCCAGATACAGCGATTCGAATTTGTTAATCAGTGAGGTTTGATTTACTAAACCACTGCCTGGTACCACAACCAGCTCGTTGCCATGAATCCGACTGAGACAATTACCGGTATTAATCTCTAAAGATGGCTTTGGTTGAGCGACAGTCTTCAACAGTTCGGTGGAATTGGTGATAATATTCTGTCCGTTTAATCGACCCAGCAAAAGCTGTCCGCCCGTTGGCAGATCCATTATCTGAAATGATTCCAGCGCACCATCGCCCGTCCAAGCGCGCCAAGCATTGGTTTGTGGATCCGGCACAAGTTCGGTTACCTGCGTACCATCAATCAAAGTGGTCGGCACTTCGCGTGGGTATAGCTGACCGGCTAGGCGGCGAAACAAAGCTTCTAAATTGTTCAGCTGATTATTTAGAGTATCAGTTGAGGTCGGCAACAGAGCCAGTAAGAATGGCGGCGACTTTTTGGCAACATCTGTCGAACCCAGGATCAGATCAGCTGGCGAATCGACAATCGGTGCTATCTCTTTATCCCAGTCGGCACCTAATTGCTGCTTGACAAACGTTACCCATGACTGAAGCGGCGCTGCTTTTTCGCCTGACCCAGTGAGTTGTTCAAGTATTTTTCCCAAAGATAAATGCAGATATGCCAGACGATATTGCGTGGGTAGATTCAGACGTGAACCCAATGCTAACGACTCGGCATCACTGGTAGACAATCGGTCAAACAGCCGCTGAGAGTAGTTGCGTATTTGCCCCCAAACATAGTCGTTGTCAGCATTCAGCTCGACATAAACCGGCTCCGTTGTTGCTCCGCCCAACTGTGTTGAATATTCCTTTAGATCTGGATTTGTCTGGGTGGCCGACCAGATATTTTCTATTGGCAAAAAGCCGCTAATCAGTGGCGCGCCAATACGATACCCCGCTATGGCATCGCCAATTGAATTGCGGTATTTTCCATCGTTTTTTTTCGCGTCCAAAATGAACTTTGGCGTGGAAGATAAAATGTATATGCCGTTGTCAATATTCGTCCAGTAGACGTGTCGCGCCGCTGCCTTGAATTGAGGTGTAATCATTGAGGCGAGACTGAAAATATCCGAAACATCATCGGATATCCAGACGTTCTTTTCTTGCGGTAATAAGTGCGATGGCACCGCCCGGCGCAGTGCGGCCTCAAACTTGTCAGCCGATTTGGTTTTTATCAATATCACGTTCTCCGGCTGATTGGCCACGGTTAGCTGTACGAAAGCAATTTCTGTCCCAATATACTTAGCCATTTCCAATGCATCGGTTGACGAGGCCGTGCTACTTTTTAACTTATCTTCCAGTGCTGTCATCACTGTTGACCAACGCGCCATAGCTTGCTCCGTATCCCAGCGCTTCATTTGCCGAGTGCTCAAATCCACGTGCAAATATACCGACACGTCACGCGGTGCATACTGATCCAGCGTATAGGTATGTTTCCATAGCGGCCAATGTTGAACGCCAAAAGTAACGACGGCAATGAAGATAAGCACCGCCACTCCACCGATAATAGCTATTAGAGCCGACCGTTCGACTGCAGGTTTATTTGGCTGCCACCACATTTTTGTTTACCTCCTCTAGCAAGCGTTGGTTAACTTCTTCAGGCGTTAGATGGCTGGTATCCAGTACCAAATCGTACTGATCCAATTTCATATAATCAATCCCGTAATATTTCAAATAACGCCGGCGCGAGCTCTCAATTCTAATCGCCAGGTCTTTTTCCACATCTTCCACTGTATGCAATTCCCGACCCTCATTGCGCGTGATCCCGTCTTTCTGCAGCTCCTTCCATATCCTAGCCGCGCCGGTACGCAGATCACATTGTAAAAATATTTTAAATGAGTGCGGGATAAAATAAAACGACGTCCAGCCGTCAACCACGAAGTTATCACTAGTCTGTCCCAGCTTAGCTTGGAAATCATCAACCTCCTTATCCGTGAACTCTTGCGTTTCGCCAACCTGGTTTAATTCTTTGATTGTCCATCCCCGTTGGCGCGCCATTTCGCGACGCAAAATTCCCATTCCATAAAATTTATAACCGAGTTCCTGCGCCAAATATCGGCCATTAGTCGTCTTGCCTGAACCCGGCATGCCGGAAATTGAAATAATCATACCTGTACTGTAGCAAACAAATTCGCATCAGTAAACGGGTTGACAATATTGTGTTCATTGGATAAAGTTACCGCCAACAGAAGTCGGCTGAATCTCAATCACCAACTGGGGGGGGCGTTGTGAAACATTTGCTGGGTTTCAAACAGGGGTTAATCTGGCTGACTAGCCTCAACAACCCGGATCTCAACGATTTCGCCAGCCATCTTTTCAACGTTCCGGAATCAGTCTGGAGCCAGTGGCTCGTCAATAGCGCCCGGCCGCCCAGGGAACTGCGGGGAAAGATGTCGTTTCTGCTTACCCAGATCGTGCTGGCTCCCGGACTACGCCGATCAACCGGTGTAAATCCTCGGGTGGCTTGGCGCCACTATTCCAAACTTCACCGTAAGAGGCACCCCATTCCGTCGGTAATCGCCACACGTATCGCATCAGAAACCGAAGAAACGAGGTGTTTTGACAGCCTGACTGAGGCTCTGATCTGGTACTGGCTGCTGGAGATGGGGTATCCCGTCCCATTGCCATATTACCTCTGCCATCAGGTGGTCATTCTGGGACTGCACTTGGTGCGCGCGCATATCGCTCTCGACGATCTGGCGCTGCAACTGCATTGCGATTACGACTTGCTGGATCAGATGCTCGGCGGCCACGTAGTTCTTTCACCGATTGGAGCCTGCCAGGTGATGGAACTGGATGCTAAGTTGGCACACTCCTATCCTCCTGGCTCAAGACACTCGAACGCAATCCCAGTTTAAGTCCAGACCAAAACGGCCCGAGCCACCTCCGGCCGTCTTTCTTTAATATTAGCTAGATGGATCAGCCGTCTCGGGTTTGGAAGTAATGTGACACCGACGGATCAGGGGCGGAATGAAATACATCAATAACCCGGTTATAGCCATGATGACAAATACAACTGTCGTGATGACGCTTAACTTATTATGCAAATAACGCACCGCACCCAAATCGATAAACGTCAAATGTTCAGAACTGAAGGAAGAATATTTCATCAGCAAGCCGGTCCCGGCCATAAACAGAATCAAAACGAAAATAATTAATACCAATAATCTATGGAATAGACGTGCGAAGTGAAACCATTTAGTCATCGTCGCCTCCGCTAAAATTATAAACGCTGTTTGTATTCTGAACCTGCTGGGAATTGACGGTCGCATTCAAGGCGCCAATCAGCAACTGCCGTAAATCACGGTCAGCCATACCGGAATGCATCGTGCCCCGACCGCCTTTGGTATCGTAACCTTGGGTCGCGTCACGGCCGCAGTATTGGACAATGCCCGCCACACCGCCCGGATGGCTATTCAGATACCCAGTCACGTTATACACACTACCATTCATGATCAGCCAGCAGTCGGACCGGTCGCCATGTTTAAGCACCTCGGCAGTCGTCAACGCAACGGTGTTATCAGACAGGTTCGATAAGGCCTGGGTATTACCAACCGCAGGATTGGCCTTTTTGCCGGAATACTGGCCAGCGTAGTAGCCGGCAAGGATCAATACGGCAATCACCCCGACGATTCCAAAATAAAGTTCTTTTTTCATGCCTACAGTATATCAGATACCTCTTCAATGCCAAAACGCAGGCGGAGATATTTCCGCCTGCGTCGGTATAGCCGTGGATATGACGAGAGTTCTTTAGAAGAACCGTCCCCGCCGGTCGTTGTGACCGCCACCCCGGGGGCCGTTGCCGTGGAATCCACCCGAGTGTCCGAATGGCCGTCGGGGCCGGGCGGCATTGCGCGTCGCCGCGATTTCTTCCGCGGACTTGCCGACCGCCTTGTGCGACAGGCTAATGCGGCCACGCTCCTTATCGACTTCCATGACTTTTACCTTTATCGTGTCGCCGACTTTGACCACCGAGCTTACGTCCGGTACGCGCTCCTCTGATAATTCGGATATGTGGACCATCCCATCTTTGCCGGGCATGAACTCAACAATGGCACCGATTTCCGCGCCGCTGTTTCGATCGGCCACAATCTGAGTCACCTTGCCCTCAAACTCTTCACCAATCTGGACATCGTAGGTCAGCTGTTTGATCCACTCAGTCGCCTTGTCCGACATTTCTGAGCTATGTGAAGTGATCATAATCAGACCATCATCCTCGATATCGATCTTGATCACGTCTTTACCGCCGCATTGATCAATAATTTCATTGATTGTCTCACCGCCTTTGCCGATCACGTCGCGGATCTTAGCTGGATCAATTCTGATTGATGTAATACGCGGCGCATACTGTGACAATTCCGGTCGCGGCTCGGCGATCGACTCAGCCATCTTGGCCAATATGATATCGCGCGCCGATTTGGAGCGGACAAATGTCTGCTCACAGACTTCCATGGTCAAGCCGCTGTTTTTGATATCCAGCTGAATGGCCGTGATACCGTCTTTGGTGCCGGTAATTTTGAAATCCATTTCACCGACATGATCTTCCATGCCCTGGATATCGGTCAACAGCACGAACTTACCCGTAGCCTCATCGGTCATTAGACCCGTGGAAATACCGGCTACCGGCTTGGTGATCGGCACGCCCGCGTCCATCAGAGCCAGCGTTGACCCGCAGGTCGAAGCCATTGAAGATGATCCGTTGGACGACAGCACCTCTGATACCACCCTAATCGTGTAGGGAAACGCTTCCTTGTCCGGCAGTACCGGCACTAGGGCTTTTTCAGCCAGCGCGCCATGTCCAATCTCCCGGCGTCCGGGGCCGCGCAATGGCGCCACTTCACCCACCGAGAAGCCGGGGAAGTTATAGTGGTGCATATAGCGTTTCTTGCCACTCTCTTCCATCGTATCGAGTACCAGCTCATCACCGGGACTGCCCAGCGTTACAATCGAGAGTACCTGCGTTTCACCGCGCTGGAACAAGCCCGAACCGTGCGTCCGCGGCAGCAATCCAACTTCAGCGGTTAGCGTGCGGATTTCGTCCGGCTTCCGACCGTCGGCGCGGACGCCGGTATCTAGCACCCGGCGGCGGACTGACTCATCCATCAGATGTTCGAATATCGCCGGCGCTTTCAAACGCAGCTCCTTGCTGACGTTATTATCGCTCTTGAGCTGTTCATCAAGCTCGGCCAACGCGGCTGTCTTGGCTTCAGCCCGCGCGGTCTTTTCTGTCATGTCCAATATGGCCTGGACTTTTGGTGCGGCGAATTCTGTTACTTTCTTATTCAGGAGTTCCGCGGCCTGTTTTTCTTCATCAGTCGGTTCGGGAACGGCGATTTTCGGCACACCCAGATCTTTTTGCACCGTGCTGATCAGTTCAAGTATTTTCTTGATGTGCTTCTGGCCAAATTTCAAACCATCGATTACCACATTTTCGGGTACTTCTTTGGCGCCGGCCTCCAGCATTACTATCTTGTCGGTATTGCCAACCACTACCAGGTCGAGAATAGACTTTTCGCGAGCCTCGTAGGTTGGGTTCAGCACCCATTCGCCATTGATCTGGCCTACCCGAACACCGGCCACGGGACCGGCCCAGGGGATGCGGGAAATACTCAGGGCGCATGAAGCGGCAATCAAGCCCGGCAGATCGGAATCGTTTTCCTGATCGACCGACAGACAGGTGATAACCACCTGAACATCATTGCGAATTGTTTCATTGAAGAACGGACGGATGGAACGATCCACCAATCGAGACGTCAAAATCGCCTCATCGGTCGGTCGGCCCTCGCGCTTGATGAAGCGGGAACCCTTGATTTTACCGGCCGCGTAGAGACGCTCTTCGTAATCGACTAGCAGCGGGAAGTAATCAATTCCTTCGCGCTGTTTGCTGCTCATAACGGCGGTGGCGAGTACGACGGTGTCGCCGTACCGAACCGTGCAGGCGCCGTCGGCCTGTCCGGCAAAACGACCGACCTCGATGGTCAGTTTCTTGCCACCGATTTCGGTTTCGAACTGTTTCACTGGCATAACTGTGTTTCCTTGTGCCTGGCCTTCAGACTCCAGACTTCCACGATCGTGGGTAAAAAGTCTGTCGGTCTGCCGGCCAGAGCGTTAATTATGACTTACTTAATTGATAAGCTGTTTTGATTGTCTCGGCTGCCATTATCCCGCTGACCATTTGGCGCTGTATCAATAGGTTGATGCCGATTTTTCGAACGCATGGGATTGACCAAACGGCGCAGGCTGAAATTGCTCTTGATCAGATATTTATCCTCATCGGCGCACAGATCGGTAAATTCATCGCATGATTCCATCAGGCGGGATGAAGATGATCGGCTGAAGGCCACCACCTCGACTTGCTGGCCGTTATAGCGCAGATACTCCACCAACGGAATGAAATCACCGTCGCCGCTCACCAGTACAACCGAGTCCAGCTTTGGTGCCAGACGAATCGCGTCAATGGCAATGCCGACATCCCAGTCGCCCTTTTTCTGGCCGCCGTAAAATACTTGCAGATCTTTGCTCCGAACCTCGAAGCCCTGCTTGCTGAGCGCGTCAAAGAAGCTTTGCTCCTCCGGCGCTTCGGCTCGAATAACATACGCGAAAGCCCGGATCAGCTTGCGTCCGGCAATAGCGGTTTCCAATATTTTTCCGAAGTTGACCTTGGCTTGATAAATGTTCTTGGCCGAGTAATACATATTCTGGACATCTACGAAGACGCCCACTCTTTGTTCAGTGTGCTGGATCATTATTTTTTGAGCTTGAGTTTCTTAATCAGCGACAGATAGCTCTCGTTGTTCTCTTTTTCGAGATACTTGAGCAACCGGCGACGCTGTCCCACCTTGCGGAGCAACCCGCGACGTGAGGAAAAGTCTTTCTTGTGGAGCTTGAGATGTTCGGTCAACTGAAGGATCTCTTCAGTTAAAATCGCTACCTGCACTTCAGATGAGCCGGTGTCCTTGGCGTGCGTCTTGAACTTCTGGATCAGCTCCTCCTTTTTGGCTTTGTCGATTGGCATAACGTCCTTTCTGGGTCCGCGGTGTCCGAGTAGGGTCTGTTCTGGCCCAACCAAGCCACCGTATAAATGATAATATCACCCAGCACAGTACCACGTACGCTTAATTGTGTCAATTTTGCTACGATGAGCGTTTTTCCCACCCGTCATTGCGAGCCCGACGAGTATTCGAGGAGAGCGAAGCAATCCCACTAAATAATGATAAATACTGAATGAAGGCACGACCCTCACGGCTGGTTCGATATCATCACATGTCGCCGGTCGATTCACCTTTCATTTGATATTAATTCTTGTATTGACAATAAAGGAAATATCATGTAAGAAGTAGTCAACAGTTTCATGGTGGCTCTTTCCTTTAGAAAGGGGTGCTCGATGTCAGTCATTGACGTGAAGAAGCTTCGTGGCAAGTTGGGCATTACCCAAGTCGAACTTGCCCAGCGGCTGGATGTGAATCTGCGTACCATCACACGGTGGGAATCTGGATTGTCAAAACCGCGCGGTTCGTCACTGGCAGCGCTTAAACGGCTCGACAACGGAGCGTCGGGTACCAGAAAGACGTTTCCGCTACTGCGTATCGGCATTTGCTGCGAGTTCAGCGATACCACGCTTCCCGTGCTGGGGGCGTTGGGGGATGCCTATGACAGGTTCGGCTGTCCGGTGGTGTTCGTGTCGCTTCCGTGGGACAATCGGATGCTCGACGCGCTGCTCATGGGATACGTTGACGTTGTGCTGTACAACGAGTGGTGTCTACGCAGATACGTCTGGGAGACGCTGAGCGCATTGCAGCAGGTATCTCCGTCATACGAATCTGGTGTCCCGTACATTGCGTTTTCGCTTCCGACGTGTCGCTTCGGCAGAGGGGATGATCCGATCAGTCCCGATGACTTGTTGCGTACGCTCTGGGAACCAGAGACCGTGAAGATCGTACCACCGGCGGACTTGCATGAAACTATGCTGCTCGTCCGCGCTGGATGCCGCCGATCGCACGGTGATCTGCGTGAACTCGCAACACAGGATCACGCGTGTGACTGGCATCGTCAAACGGCGGGTCTGGGAGTCCGAGAGTTTCTTTCACCGCTTCCCGGGTGGGCCGATCGGCCGGTAGCCTACATCGGCGGCCAGGACCAGCGATCCCAGATCGAGTTGGCCGCAGTAAATGCGGAACGACGGATCGTGTGGATGATCGACCCGCTTGCAGAACTGGGAGTTACTCCTCCGCTTGGGTTACGTCGCAATGCACTGATTGCATTCGGAAGGTCACCGACGCCGTTTATGGGCGAAGTTACAAGGGCGTACGAACTTGCCCGCTCTAACGTCTCGATTTCTGACGAGACGAGAGCTGAAGCGAAGCTCGAACTTGCCCGCTGGCGCCATCTTCATGGCTCCGGGCACGGTGAGACGTTTCGCTCGGTGAGCGAGGAAGTACACAAGACACTGCCACGAACGAGCGTCCTCTCGAAAGAACTTGGTCGTTGGCTCAACTGATCACACAAGGCTCTCTGCACACATTAGGACAACCTCTGTGCAAGGAGCTTTTTCTTATTATACGGAAGCACTCTATGTCATCTTTATTTCGCATTGTTAATTTTGAATTTTGAATTCTAAATTTTACATTTCTGTGATTGTGTCGTAAAATTATTCTATATGGCTCCACATCCGCTCCCCCAACTTATCCAGGACTTCCTCGACTATCTTGAGATCGAGCGTAATTGTAGTCTGGCCACGAAGCGCAACTACCAAGCGTACCTCAATCGTTTCGTGGAATGGTCAAAGCTAAAGACAGCCGAGTCAATCGATATCGACGCCGTCCGCAATTTTCGCCTGTGGCTCAACCGCCAGCAAAGCCAAAAGAAAGAAAATCTCAAAAAGAGCACGCAGAATTACTATTTGATCGCGCTCCGGGCATTTCTAAAATATCTGTCCAAGCGCGACATCAAGGCGCTGGCACCGGAAAAGATCGAACTGGCTAAGATGCCCGAGCGACAGGTCAGCTTCCTTGAAGGTGAGGATCTGGAACGATTGCTAGGTGCGCCTTCAAAATCAAATGAATCACCGATCATTCAAAAACGGGACAAGGCAATCCTGGAACTATTTTTCTCCACCGGCCTGCGCGTCTCGGAACTGGCAAACCTAACCACCGATCAGATCAACCTCGTGAAGGATGAATTTACAGTGCGGGGCAAGGGCAGCAAGTTGCGTCTGGTCTTCTTATCGAACCAGGCCAAGCACTGGCTAAAAGAGTATCTCGACGCGCGGCATGATGCTTCGTTGTCCGTGTTTATCCGCCACGACCGCGCCGCTCAAACAGGACAGCAGGAGCCGCTCACGCCCAGAAGCATCCAGCGCCTGGTGCAGAAATACGCCAAGTCGGTCGGCATCACCAAGCGGATCACCCCGCACGCTCTGCGCCATTCATATGCCACCGATTTATTAACCGGCGGCGCTGACATCCGTTCGGTCCAATCGCTACTCGGGCATTCCTCTATCACCACCACGCAAATCTATACCCATATCACGAACCAGCAATTGCGCGACGTGTACAAATCATTTCACGACCGCAAGCGCAAGCCATCAAAATCAGTTGACTCTGCGAAGTAAACATCGTATTGTTCATAATTCGGGTCCCCATAGTTTCCGCTCAAGGCGAACCCCGAACTCTATGTGGTTCGGGGCAACGGATAGAACAATTTTTTTACATGTCCCCGTAGTTCAACGGATAGAACAGCAGCCTTCTAAGCTGCGGATAGAGGTCCGATTCCTCTCGGGGACACCACAGACAACAACTTAACACAGGTCCGATTTTCGAAGTCCCGCCTAGCGGGACGAAGATCCCGCACCGAGCGTAGCGAGGTTGCGGGGTTCCTGGGGACACCAGAACACCATTCTACTTACGTTATATTTTTCAATCGTATCTTGCCGACCGCGTCAGGGAATGTTTGTTTTAATAAGACTTTCATTATGTCAAATTTGTTTGACTTTTTTATATTATAATGATAAACTTGAATTGATCTGCCAGGGCGTTTAGAAGGAGGTTCGGTCATGGGAAACGACACCTTAGTCGAACTGGATTGTGAGTGCTCGGACCGTAAATGCCGACTCAAGGTTACGGTTCCAACTGGTGAGGTGATCGAGCATCATCGGATCCAACATGTGCTGATTTCGAGTCAGTGTCAGCACAAACCGGAACCCGGGTTCAAGCTCGCCGCCCAGAAGGACGGCTACGCGTGGTACGAGGAGACTCGGGCGTGAGGTCACTGGCTGCCCGTGGCTTCTCCTGAAGCGGTTTCGGGTTTCACCTGAGCCCGCTTTTCTATTTGGCCAGCTTGCGTTAGGAATATTTCTAGAGGTAAAATATAGGGGTACAATTCAAATATTTATTACCCCATTGGTTATGTCTCGTGAAATAGAAATCCATCCTATTCAAGAAAACCTTTTCCCTACCGAACCGGCTAAATCGGGTTCGGAGCGTTCAGAAAAGCATGATGGAGAAGCGCCGGAGGTTGACCATATCAATCACCGAGTGAGACTTGAGGTGGAAGGCTACGTCCTAACCTGTGCCCTGCGTAATGGTAAAATTAATATTGACGCGGTTGAAGGTACGGCGGACAAAAGAGATGTTCCAAGAGCTGTAATTGCCCGAGCCAAGAAATGGGCTGGGGGTATACTTCGAAAAGCAGCGTAGTTGGTAAAATATATTGTCAGTTTATTAGCGGGTAATGTGCCGCGGGGTCTTGCCTTCCGGCTGGTTTTATGGTTAGATTCGCCTGACAAGACTGTCTGAATTAGATTGCCCGGGTCTATTGGACAAACTTGGAGGTGGATCATGAGAACACTGCGCTCTTTGTTTGTCGCCGGTTTCACTGTCGGAACCATCGTTACATACTACCACGGATCGCATCCTTCAGGCTCCGTTGTGTACTATGGATTTCTAACCCTGATGGCTGTTTCAGCGCTCGGTATGGCGCTAGTAGTTGGCACCATTGGAAGTCAGACACGTAGCGTTACTCGCTCCACCGTATCCCACGTGTCCATCCCCCCACACGTACTTCGAGACGGAGGAGATTGAAGATGTACACACTGTCGTGTGTCGAGAAGTATGTCGCCGACCACGCTGGACAATTTGGCGAAGCGGCCGTCGGTGTCCTACAACGAGCCAGGAGTTGCTCGATCAGAGGAGCCATCCCCGAGAGCCTGATCCAGTCAATCCTCGGTGATGCCCTTCTGGCTGAAGAGTTCGATCGGCTGGTGACCAATGACCCCGGATACATCCGACTGGTGGCCGAAGCCACCCAAGCGCTGACTAGGCCGCCGGAATCACCGTAACCACTGCCACGCCGGCACCCAAGTTCCCCTGAACCACTCTGGCTCAGGGATTTTCTTTTCGGCTAATAAAACATACTTGCTTCAATTATATCTTTGTGGTTAGATAAGCCCGGCTACAACCACCCGGGAGGGAGCTGTGGAACCTTACAAAATTATGGAGCAAGACATCCCGGCTTGGTACGAGCTGGGGGTCAAGGGCACGAATCTATTCGTGACCATGTCGATCGAGACGGCCGCTGAAGTTGACCACGCATTGACTCGCCGTGTTGAGGACACACAGTCGAAGTCACGGCTGTTGGGAATTCGCCCTTTTGAGAACTACCGGCATATGCTCGTGTTCTGCCATTGGGGTTTCGGCGGATGTGCCACCGCACAAAGCGATAGTTCGGGTATTGTCCGAATGACATTCGCCATTCCACCGGTGATCACTGGCGTCTTGACGGGTGACTGGTCGGCTGTGCATGCCGTCGCCGCTACGCTCGAATATCTGTTTTGGGCACTGCAGGTCTGCCCGCTTACCTCAACCGCTGGACCACCACAGCTGTTCGTCGTTTCGACCAGCATCGAAATGCGGGATTGCTATGGCGCTCCGATCACTGTCAAGGCCAGTCGCGCCGTAAGCGACTGGATGAGGCGCAACCAACCGTCGCGCCTACCGCTAGTCGAACAGGCCATGGAGAAAGTATACAGAACCATGGTGCCGACATTCCCGACGCATAACGAATGTCGCTTCGTCAGCACACCGCCTCGGTGGTTCCATCTGGAATGCCCGGGTGACGCGTGCGGTATTGACCCATACAATCTGGACTACCCCGATTTGGATCAGGGATACGAACTGTGTCCGCACAATACCGATTCGGCCATTCACCAGCTGACGTTGCTAGCCGGCCTGGCCGCACTGCATCAGGTCATCCGAAACACCCCCTGAACCACTCTGGCTCAGGGATTTTATTTTGCATAAGAAAATGGCGAGTCCCGTAGGTCTCGCCTGTTCGAATCATTACAACTATCGGCTCGGTGACGTTTTCAGTCCCCAGAAAGGTTCGAGCTGGTGGCCTGAGCTATCCCAGACCACCACGGGAGCCTGATCGAACTCGTCCAGCCAGACGATGAAGTGTTCCGTGGGGCATACCTCGCGACCATGACCCTCACAGCAAACATACATACTCCGCTGGCCCGGGTTACCGCCGCCCTCTCGGCTGGGACTTTGAAACTTCTGACTGGCGAGAGCTTGGAAGCCACCCGTGGCCGGATCAAAGCTGGCAATTCGGTGGGTATGTTCACCCATGCCAATCGGCCTACCACAGTGCTCACAACGATCAGAGCCGGTTACTTCGGGCATCCGTTCCTCCTTTGGCCCCAAAACACCGCCGGAATCTTATAACGGGCGAAATATATAGTCAAGATTTATTTTAATACATCCATATTACCTCTTCGCATAACGATAAAATTTCCCTTACAGGCGCTAGACTATAACCATTAGTTAAAGTTTTTATTTATTCATTCTAATGGTGTATGCTGAAACGATAACAAACTCTAACACAATCACATATGCCCACAAAACCGACAGGCCGCTGCTATAAATTACCGCTGGTGTATTTATACCAATTGGCCGTTTGATGTTATACTTATCGAGTAGTAAATAATCAAAATATTAAAGTATATTATGCCTCCCGAATTTGTCATCTTTGATCTAGAAACCACCGGCTTGAAACCGCGCTGGAACGAAATTATTGAAATCGGCGCTATACGAGTATCGGCTGACTTAACAACCGAAATAGGTCAGTTCGAAAAGAAGGTTCTGCCAACCCATATTGAAACGGCTGATCCGGAATCACTCAAGGTTAATGGCTACCTACCAATCAACTGGACCGACGCGATAGATTTAAAAACGGCTTTGATTGAGTTTGCCGGCTTTTCCAAAGGCGGGCTATTGGCTGGCTATAACGTTTCATTTGACTGGATGTTCCTGAAAGAGGCCTGTGTGCAACATAACGTGAAGTTCGAAATCGACTATCATGTTTTCGACGTTTTCTCGGTGGCGTGGCTGCACTGTCAAACCTTCGCTCAACCAAAATCGCTTAGCTTGTCCAGCCAGGCACAATTATATGCTTTGCCGCCTCAACCCGAGCCGCACACCGCTCTAGCTGACGCTCGATTGACGCTGGGTCTGCTCCAGGCCGTTAGCCGCCGCATGGGTCTGACCAATAAATACTTCACCGTCTAGTTAACCATCCTGCGAATCGCAGCTGCGTGGCGTTTTACCTCTATTTCTCCCGACAAAATGTTCTGCCGGACGGTTTCCATTTTAAAGAAGTCATTGAATCCCACTAATTTTTCTCCGTGAATATCGGGTTCGAGGATTATATCAGAATTGGAAATGGTTTGGTTTGAAAAATGATGCCGAATGATCGTCAGCGCCCGATAGGCCACATCGGTAATGTTAAGCTTCGGCAGTGGTGTCAGCTGAAAACTGGAATCAAGATTCACGGCCAGCACTATATCCGCGCCCATCGTTCGAACCACGTCGTCCGGTACCGGATTGGACAAGCCGCCATCGGCCAATAGCCACTTGGCTTTCTTGACGGGGGTAAAAACCGGTGTCGCCGCGATACTACTCCGCACTGCTTGTCCCACATCCCCGGTTTGCAGATGAACCTCATCACCGGTCTGTAAATCGGTGGCCACCACAACCAGTGGAATGTTTAGGTCTTCAAATTTAGCGCGTTTAAGCTGGGTATGTAACAGCCGCTCGACTTTATTGCCCGCCATAAAGCCCCCTTTAAGCGTCGGATCCATCAAAGCCAGCCAATTCCGAAAGGTGCTGTGTTCCAATACAAATTTCTCCAGCCGTTCCGCGCTACCCCAAACTGAATAGAGCGCGCCAATTAATGCGCCAATACTCGATCCGGCAATATAATCAATCGGAATCTGCATCTTCTCTAATTGCTTCAGCACGCCGATGTGCGCCAAGCCCCTAACGCCACCGGAACCCAACGCGATTCCGATTTTCTTCTTTGATCGTTTAACTTTATTCATATTTTCATTCTATCAATTATTATCCGATACGCCTAGCTAAAAACAAACACCATAAGATTTTTTGTCTTATGGCGTTGTTATATATAACTGCTGGTTTTTGTCTATACTATTTCTTCAGCTCGATGCAGTCTAGTGTATTATCATACATATTGGCACTTGTATCATCGGTACTCCATTGTAGCGCTACAGTATGCGCACCCGCCGCAACCGATATAATCGCGTGCGTCTCCAAGCTGGCGGTGCTGACTAAACCGGCCGATGTCCTGGTAATACGCATCGTCCCAGGAATCACTGTGCCATCCATCAGCATCTGTATTCTGATTGCCTCATAGTCGTTAATGGTGTCGCCCCACCCGCTCCAGGAACAAAATAACGAACTGGCTCCGGTAGTAATCGAAAGAGAGGTTAGGGTGCCAAAACCATCAGCTTGAAGAATATTAGTATATGAGACCAGCGTACCCTGGACACCTTGCGTGACCGCGCCGCTGGCAATATCAGCGGAAGCTATCGTACCATCGTTGATTTTTGCGCTGGTGATTGAACTATCGGCCAAATCGGCTGTGGCAATAGTGCCGTCAGTAATCTTTGCTGTGGTGACAGAATCGCTGGCTAGGTTACTCAAGCTTATAATCCCGGAGCCAACCAGGCTCGTGGCAGTCAAGACACCAGTGGAAATTGAAGCAGAGGTCAACGAGCCGGCCACTTCCATGTTATCGTTTACCAAGAAGGGTTGGGTGTCAGTCACGCCAGCCAGCGCTCCCCGATATACCCGGCCATCGATTCTGACATTGTCGCCAAAAGCTACCGGATTATCACCACCGGCCGAAGTCTTGGTGTCGTTGATGATGGTTCCGTTGAAAAAAGTTACTCCGCCCGCCCCCTGCGCCCCGACTTTCAACGAATCCACAATTAGAGTACCGTCAAGATCAAATGCCTCTCCCGATTTTCCTCCCAATACTGAAGTAATATTTCGCGTGGTTGCGGCATAAACAATGCCGCCGGTTATCAGAACCGAGATGGCTACAACTATAGTGGTGATTAATACTCTTTTCATTTTTCTCCTTTGTTATTTAATTAATGTGTTTATATACTTTATTTTATTATAACACTTACTACGAGATTATTGAATAATGCCGTTCTTACATGACACTTGTCAGATGCTGGATATGCTGCTAATATGTGAAAGAGCTTTCGTGGTGGCCATAGTCCCGACGTTCCGCTACGCGGAAGTCGGGATCCCGATCGGTCATTTTATGACCGCATCGGGACTCAATTGGTAGTTTAGCGATGCGGTATTGAAAAGTAATGTGTGGTGGCCATAGCTCAATTAGTAGAGCACCGGTCTGTGGCACCGGCGGTTGAGGGTGCAATTCCCTCTGGCCACCCCAGTCAGAGCTTAGCCGACCACTCGAAAACATGCTCTACAATAATTGCCCAAAATGCGGTTGGAAGTATTCTGGCCAAGGACTAAAACACATACTCAGTTGTACTAAGTGTGGATTTACCTTTTATATTAATTCAAAGCCAACGGCCAGTGCAATTATTGTTGATGGTGACAAGATTCTTCTTGGGAAACGACGCATAGAACCGTCAAAAGGTAAATGGGATGTCATTGGCGGTTTTTTAGATTTTGGGGAACACCCCGAAGTCGGAGTTAGGCGAGAAGTCAAAGAGGAAACCGGGCTAGACGTGATAATTGATGGTCTGCTTGGGTTTTTTATGGACACATACGACCAGACTGGCGACGCAACGTTGAATATTTGTTTTGTGGTTAGGGCTATATCAAACCAATTGACTCCCGGAGACGACATTGAAGAAGTTAGATGGTTTGCGCCTACCGAGATTCCAAACGACATTGCCTTCAAGAACGGCCGGGATATGATCGATGCCTGGATGAACGATCGTGTTATACGGTCGGCCAAATCATAATAGCCCTAATGATAGACACCGGCTGGGTTAATTTTCTCCAATCCTGGCCCCCTAATAACTACAGAAGAGTCTGGATAAAATCAATCATGTTATTTTATTACTGCATGCTGTATAATAGCGGCAGGATAAATTAACAAATACTATCTATGCTCAAGAAAAACAAACCTGTCATAACCCAGCCCATGAACTACCACATGGTGATCCTGATCACCATCGCGGTTGTTGCGTTTGCCCTAGTTGCCTCCACTGTATATATTTACAGCCGGGACGATTTGGTAAATGGCGGCGCCTCCATCACCAGCAATCACCCCAAGAACGCTAACGCCTCCAACACCAACGGCGGTACAAATACCAATAGCGCTGCTAATACGAATACCAATGTGATTACCGCTACGGCTAATTGGCCGACCTATACTAATACGCTTTATCATTACACAGTTAAATACCCAAACGGCTGGTCGGACGATAATACTGCCGATGCCAACCCAGCAATGTTTGCCGACCCGGTGGCCGTGGCTCAAACTGCCGATACCGAATTACTCCAGGGTTCAAAGATTGAAATAGTGGTCGATCAAAACGTAACGGCCACTATCCAGGATTTCGCGGCTGGCCAGGATGGCGAAGGTACGATTTTGAGCGAATCAAACGTGACCGTGGCCGACACCACTGGACTTTGGCGCGCCGTAAATGGTCCGCTGGGTTTTTATAATGTCATCTATGCCAAAAGTGGCAC
This sequence comes from Patescibacteria group bacterium, assembly GCA_041661625.1. Lineage (NCBI taxonomy): Bacteria > Patescibacteria group bacterium. The sequence goes on from JBAZUB010000001.1 coordinate 482,959, forward strand.
ATCGATCTACCGCGTCATCCAGTATATCCCGAAAACCGAAGACCGCGGCATGTACACCGCCATTTACGATCAGATGTTACTGAATTTCACACTCGTCAAATAGACCGCTTCCCTCATATAACAAAATCGCGTCTGACCGGCGCGGTTTTTTGTCAAAAGAAAAACGGTAACCGTAGTTACCGCCTGTTACCGACCCGCCTCAACAGCTCAGCGCTTGCCGTTCCGCCGGTGTCAGATCGAGCGCGTCTGGCCGAACACACTTCGTTTGGATCAGACCGCGCAGCATTGCTTCGTGACCGGTAATTCCCGCCCGCATGAGCGCCAGATGTCTGCGCGCCCAATGCAGTTGGAGCCGGTCTTCAAACCCGCTGATCTCTTCCGCCGAAGTTCCATGGCTGACATATTCCGTGCCAACCAACTCCTTCAGCTCGCGCAGATCATCCTCCTCCACTATCCCGCCCCGACACAGTAGCAGTATCTTATGAACAGCATATTGCTGACAATGCCGAACGGCGAGTCGAAGTTGTCTGGATCTACCACCGAACAGTGATGGATCGCCCAGCGCAGCATTGAGACCACCCAATGATTCCTTGTCAACGACACCAGCCGCGCACAGCACCAGTGCCTCATCGAACCGTTCGCTCATGGTTTCCTCCCATTGATCCGAGCGCCCTAACTGTACCGAATTCGATGCTATCTTATATCGTTACCAATTACCTGTCAATCGGTCAGGTATAGATAACTAGCACAAAAGAAAAAGCCCACCAGCGAACTGACGGGACTTTTTCCGAGATACTAGAAGCTGCCTGATTGGTTCTGGAAGCCGTTGTCGCGGCGAGGTCGATCCGTCATTGGACGGGCCTCATTCACCACGATCGCTCGGCCACCCATTTCCTTACCGTCAAACATTTCGACCGCTTTCTTGGCTTCCTCATCGGAAGACATTTCGACAAAGCCGAAACCCCGTGAACGGCCGGTCATCCGGTCCATTACTACCTGGGCTGTTTCGACGGTGCCGGCCGCGGCGAAGAATTCGCGCAGCTGATCGTCTGTGACGCTGTAGGAAAGGCTTCCCACAAAGAGTTTTTTTGCCATGCTCTTAAACGTGACTTAATTGATAATGCGCATGCTCTTTAGGAAGACCTATCCTCTAATATCCTTAGAGAACCTACCCTAAAAAGACTAGCAAAGACACTATATCAGATGTGCCCGGATTTGTCAATGTCCAGCTAAATTTAGGACAAAGTGCCGATACTTAGCCCATTTTTTATCAGAACGCGGGCAAAATAGAAAAGGAACGCTTTCGAAGTGTTCCCGTACTCATCGAGTTATTGCAGCGCTCTCTTATCGAAGCCGAACAAGGGCTTTCCTATGCTCCACTTCCAGCCACCCGCCGGACTTCGATAGATGGTGACCCACTTAGCATTTTCTCCGATAACGCGCGCTTGTACCACGGCCACGTAGATGATTTGAGCCTTACCCACGTAGCCATGGGTCGCGCATAGCGTTCGATCGATGGCTCTCATCCAAGTTGTTCCCCGGCTAGCTCCGATCTGTATTACGTGAGCACCAACACCCCGCTTGATGACTAGCCAAGTCTGCGGCCGCAACAAACTGGAATCCGCCTGCAGATGACCTTTCAAACCGGGATCGCCAAGTCGCCGAACCGTGGGCATCGTGGACAAGTCACTGAAGTCCCACTCATGACGTAATGCCCATAGCCATGGAAACTCCACGCAAACCATGCGGTAAAAGCGCTCGATTCGTCGACGCGCTCTTTCACTACAATCAACCTGACCAATCGCGTCCTTCATCGGCCGCATTGGGTACCTCCTGGGCTACCGCCCTTTGACCTCTCCGAGGTCTGGAATGTACGAAACTGTTCCACCGTTTGCGGAACAGTGGTATGGTATGGAAAACGTGGATTTTTGTCAATGCGTAGCTTGGGCGAAAACCTCCCCCATGTTAACCAACCATTTTGAATTGTGCATGAAAGATGATACTAACAAACGGCCCCCTCCTTAATTAAGGCGGGGGCGGATTTTAGTATTGCGTTACCTAGAAATATAACTTTAGTTACTTGGCATGGGGGATGTTTTCGCGAACATTGTAAACGCTACCGGTCCTTTGAACTTTAATCTTCCCGCTTCTCCACCACAATTGTACATTTCGTCACCAATGCGGCGATAGCGCCAACCGCTGCCAGCGTGGGCAGCAACAAGGCGCCCACCACACCGATCGTCACCGGTATTTCCATCAGCGATTCGTTCTTTTCGTTCTTGATGATGATCCGGCGGATATTTCCCTGCTTAATCAGCTCCTTAATTCGTTCCACCAATTCGCTGCCGTTGAGGGAAAACTCTTCCGTCTTTTGCGATTGATTATTCTGATCCATAATATATGATTTAATTGTACTTCAAGTTGTTGATGGAGGCGCTACTGGCTAGTCCGGCTGCTTCGGTTCCTCTGTCGGTTTGGGTGGGTTGGGTTGTTTTGGTTCCTCGTCCGGCTTGGGTGCTTCGGGCTGCTTGGGTTTGTCCGGCTGGCTGGCCTGCTGGGCTTCCCGCATCGTTTGCTGTATTTCTTCCCGCAGTGCCCGGCGCATCTCCTCTTCTTGCTTCTTTTCCTTGGCTCGGCTTCGTCGCTGGCTGATCCGCCGAATGAACACGATGATGATAATCAATATCAGCAAGATGCCCAGCGCGATCGCGATTTCTTTCAGCGGAATAATCCAGAAATCAACTTCCTTCGTAATGTCGCGCAGCGGGTTGCCATAGACCAGGGTCAGTTTGGCGCGATATTTGCCAATCATCAGACCGGTGCCAAATGAGCCGACGGTAAAGGCCCGGGAGGTTCCCGGTGCGATGATCAGGCTTTCTTTGTTGACCGGAATGGTATCGTAAGCGCGGCCGAAAAGATCGTTTTGGATTCTAATATTACCATCCGGCTTCTGATGGGTGTTACCCTTGTTGTCCACCCGCAGCAAAAAATCGACCGGCGGTTTCAGGAAGAATTTCTTTTCTTTGAACATTTTTTCCCGGTCTGACGGCTTGAGATTCGAGTCCGCACCGGAAAAAGTACCAACCTTGAAAGTGGCATCAACCGAGTCGATCGTCGCTCCGCCAACTCTTAAAAATATATTAACCAACAGATTGGTGCCGATCGATACCGTACTGCTAGTGGGATCGGCGGGCGGCGGTTTGGTACTGAACACCAGTGATATTAGGTGCGTGCCGGGATCGGCATCAGCCGGGAGCTCGATCCGATAGGTGAATGGTACCATTTCGCCGGTTTTGGGCAGATCAACTTTATCAGCCTGCAGCTTGACCCATTCCCGGTCGGGTTTCAATTCAGCTGGTTCGGTTACCAATAACGCCGAACCTTCTGAATCGGGGTCGGGTTTGAAATTTGAAACCGAGGTATATATTGTCGCACCCTGCAATTTATCGTCGTAGAGATTGAGTTTCCGCTCGATCACATCGCCCGGTTTGGCGCTCAATTCGACGGTGTGTTCAGTGATGGTAACGGCTTGGGCAGGTTGAATGAATACTGCTAATCCCAGCAACACCAGTGCGTAGCTAAAGGCTTTTAGTTTCATAATTGTTTTTTCGAGGTTTTTTGAATACAGGATTTGGCCAAAGTATAACATAAAAAGCTCCGGCTTCCAAATGGCCGGGCGGTAACCCAATCATGCCTATTAAACATTTACATTTAAAAGTTACCGGTGGCCGTCCACGTAACGATGTGACTATACACTCCCGCTGGCGTTGTAGAAGAGATTGCGCCCAGGTGGGTAATCTTTATATCCGGACCGTTTTTATCGGTCAGCGTACTGGTTGAAGCCAGCGCGACCGGAGATCCGGTTGGAATCGGCGAATCATCGATCGCAAACGTGCCCAGCTCAGTCCAGGTCGGCGCGTCGGCTACCACCTGAATGCCATACTCTTCGCTGCCGGCCGAAACCGATTCGTCGTTGACCACATCGTCAAAGAGTACGCCACCATTTTGAAATTGCTGGTTTTCAGATATTAACAAGGTGGCGCCATTAGCCGCGTTGGTTCCAACGTTAACATCATAATAACCAGAGTTTACATCCGCCAAAGTGAATGTCCCTAGATTACAACTCATGATCACGCCGCTTAGAGAACATGCGACGGTATCAGGGTTGTCGAGATTCAAGGTTAGATTTGACAATACCACGCCGCTGACGGTCACATCATTGGCGTGTCCTACATAGGCTATGCCGGCACCGCTGTCATTAGTAGTAACGACAGCTACCGAATAAGCCCCGGCCGTGCCAGGGTTGGTGGGATTGGGCGTACCATCGCCGATGGTACAAGCAAGTTCCGTAGCGCCCGCTCCGGAAGAAACAACTGTCACCTGAACCCACATGGGCGTTGTCGCAGAGGCAGGCGTGATAGAGTTGATCGTATATGATCCACCGCCGGCACCATCGTCAGCGCAGGAAATATCTCCGGTGGTTACCGTGCTGATGCCCCAATTATTGCCCCCGCCGGTGGTGTCACCGATGTAATATTTTACTGTGTTTCCGTTTACCAACGCAGTTTCTATGGTGAATGTAACTTTGACTCTCGAGGCCGCACTAGTTACCTCACTGTCCATCAATTCTACCGTTACCTCGTCCAAACCGGTCGAATGTCCGCTCTGCGCTATTAGCAATATCAAGCTGGTCGAAAGCGCGAACACCCCTAACCAAATAATCAGCCGCTGAGTATGGCGGTGTCCTAACCAAAATACTATTTTGTGGCTGATCCGGCTCATTTAGATTTTATTTTTGTTTTTTTAACTCGTGCCTTAGAAAGTCGCCGAAGCGGTCCATATTACGGTGTGGGAGTTTGCACCCGGAGGAGTGGTTGATGCAATAGCTATCTTATGAGTAATGGTAACATAGTCCAGCGTCATATCTACTGGAGCATTGGAATCCGCTACTTCGGCCGGGGCTTCGATCGGATCATCACCAGTGTTATAGGGACTCGTTAGAGTCCAGGTGCCCACCGTATTCGTTGGGGCAGCACTAATACCATATTCCTCTGAGCCGGCATCAACGGTGCCATCGGCGACGTCATTTATTACCCCCAAATCACCGCTCTCTGAAATATTCATGGTCGCACCACTGGCAGCATTCGTACCAACGCCGACACGATAGCTTCCCTCCTTGATAGCCGAAGTTGTCATCACACCAAAATCACAAGAGGTAATTCCGCCACCACTAGTTACACAAATCGCGCCATCACCGTTACTAATAGTAAGAGCTAGATTAGGCAACACCGTCGCTGACACGGTAACATCGTTGGCATTGCCGACATAAGCAATTCCGGCACCTGAGTCATTTGTAGTTACGATAGCAACCGAATATGACCCTGCTACGGTCGGAGTTTTCGGATCTGGGGCGTTGTCACCAATTACACAGTGTGTCGCTGTGGCCGTTGCGCCAACGGTTTGCGCAACAACATGTACCTTCATTGGGACTGTCGCCGTAGCGGCGGCAACGGTTATGCCATTATACGTTTCCCCTGTGCCATTATCATCACAGGTTATATCTTCGGCAGCCACACTGTTCAATTGCCATTCACCACTACCCCCATCAACATCACCCAGATATATATCAATAGTGTTTCCGTTTGTTAGCGTTCCCCAAGTAAATGTAATATCTACATTTCCCGCTGTATTTACTGCTTCATCCTCGAGTACTATCGCGATATCGGCAGTATCGATACCAGCTGAACGTGCCTCTTTTGGCGTTGGCATTAGCCAAATTCCAATAAGAAACAAAATAACCACTACGGAAACACGCCGTACTGGTCTCGGATTCGATAAATGCTTAATAGTTTTTGTTTTGGCTGGAGATTTCATTGTCTTTTTATTTTGGCTAACCTGACAGACTAAAAACTTCTTTTTTGGCTTGTTTTGGCCTTTTTTCTTACCCACTACACTAAGTTTATCACATAATTACAGTTTTGTCAATGTCTGTTTCCAGTATTTGTTAATGATATACACGGATTGTTCTCTAAAAATTACCCGAGCAGGTATAAGTGACCGTATTTTCGTAGGCTCCATTGGCCGTACTTGAACTTACCGACACTTTGTAATCCATTGTGGTGGTACTGTTTGTTACTGGACCACTATTTGACGCTACTGTCAATGGCGAGGTCGTAATCGCCGTATCAGCGACCAAATCACAGTCGGCACCGGTACAATTCAAGCCGAATTCTTCAGAACCAGTGGATACTGTCCCATCGGCCACATCGTCGATATCGAATGACCCATTCTGTAACTCCGTGTCTTCCTGCGCATAGCAGGAATATCCCCCTTGAGCCGATGTGGAAACGCTGATATCGTGGTTGCCGGTGGCCAGAATAGACGGGTTTAATAGACCGAAATTGATCGTATTGGCGCTCAGGGATAGCGTCTCGCTGTGAACCCAACCCACGAATGCACCCGTGTATTCCATGTCATAATCCTCTCCCCCGTTCAAGCCGCCCCAATCAAACATTGTCCAATTTACCCCCACGCCCTCAGCTTGAATATTAATTTGCGCGTTAGCATCGGCTCCGTCGGCTGGATCATCAAAAATTACACGAAATAAATTCTTAGTGGTAGTTGTGTTCGTTAAATTGATATACGAGCCCGGATCGAATGCTTTAGCCCGATTATCAAAGGTTCCGTCGGACATTTCTGTTATTGTGGCCGTCTCGTCGAAATTTAGACCAGCTGGACTTAAATAGTCAAAATCATAATACTGTGCGTCCAACGTTCCACTCACCAGCATGCTATAATTCCCGCTTGACTGACGTGTGACAGCGGTTCGGTTGGAGCTGGCATTTTGTCCTCGGATCTGAAGAGCATCGCCGGCATCAACCGTCATGATGGCACCGGCAGCAAATTTTGTATTCGCCTGCCGCGGCGATCCGCTGATATCAGTTCCATCAAAATCAGTCGCATAGCTCCAGTATTCATTCAGTCGTGAATAGCAATCACCATAGATATTCAATTGCCCATCGGTCGTACCATGATCCTCGGAGAATAAGCAACCCATATCGCCCAGACCGCTATCGTCAATCACGTATGTACTCGCACTCGAATTCCACATCGCGATATCTTCTGTCTGACCTATGCGCAGAGTAACATAAACATCGCCGCTGTGCGTTTTGGCATTAACATCGTACATGCCGCCCGAGCCGTTAAAATACAGTACGGATCCGGCGTTCCAGGTTGTGTTCGCTCCGGTGATGGTCTGGGAATAAGTTCCGTCAACCTCCAGCGTTTTGCTGCTAGCCAGCGCCCAGGCCGCACCGGCCGTCAGGGACAGGTTATTGGCCACGGTCATGTTGTCGGTTTGAACCGTCCAGCCGCCGGCGGCATTATTTACATCTACGTCATAGAACGAGGAGGCGCCCGCTTCGATCGTCTTGCCCGTTGCGCTGGCATCGAATACCACCTTGCCGTTGGCGTGGGTATATAGATCATTGTTGTCCCAGTTACCGGCTATGTTAATCTGCGGCGTGAACGCCGGAGTGGTCAATTGCTGCTTCGAACCGCCCTCGTTGACGCGAAAATTGATAATGGTGGCCGAAGGATCTCCAGCGCACGATTGGATCGATAGGGTTACATAAAATTCCAGATACAGCACCTGATTGGACAGAGTTTGGGCAGAAAGTGTTCCAAGTGATACCGTGTAATCATTGGCTCCTTCCGAAAGGTTTTGGACCACCCAGCCTGTCAGCGCGGTTGGTGAAGACAGATCGGCATTAGCTTTCCACAAACGGCTGTTAAGTCTTTTGGTGGTATAGCCGCAATTTCCCGGTGTATAGACCGCCGTGATCTTGGCTGACCACGCGCCTGCTGCAATAGTGCCAGCCACCGGAGCGCCATTATTTAGCATCCAGCCAGTTTCAGTTATCGACGTCGGGGCGGCGCTCCACGACCCAATCTCACCCGGAGGCAGAACACAATAACGATTATCCGAAACCCAACCCTCGTCCGAGCATAAGGTTGTATCATCAGCGCTTCCCGCGGGATCGGTTGATTTCATTCGCCAGCTGCCCGCACTGGCATTGGTAGCGCCATTCGTCAGATACCAGATGGTCGGCGCATCTGACATATCGAGCGTACCGCCGGTGATAGTCAGGTTGCCGTCCAGGTCCAGTGGATACTTTGTTTTATAGGTCGTTCCCCCGCCCGCATCATCAAATGTTACGTTATTAAATACATTACCGTTTGCTTCGGTCATGTCGATGGTTTTCGTGCCGCTGGTGCCATCCATTTTTAACGTGCCGGTTGATTGAGTGATGGCGTCGTAGTTAGTGAAGTTGCCCGCTACCGACATGGTGTTTGAACCGTTGAAATCGAGTGTGCCGCCGGTAATAGTCAAATCGGAATTTACATCCATATCTGAGGTTAACTGCCAGGTGATGCCGTTGCCGCCATCGTTGAATATCACCGTCGAAAATGAACTGGTGCCTGTGCCGGTACCGTCAATCGTCGGCGTGCCGGCGGCGGCATCAAAAGTGGTCGTCTGCGTACCCGAGGTAAACGCGTCATTATTGGCCCAGCTGCCGCCAATGGTCAGAGTGTTGCCATTGGCATCAAAATTGCCGCCGGTGATGGTGAAATCGTGGTCGACATCCATCGCGGTATTCAACTCGTAGGTCGCGCCGCCGCCGCTATCGTTTATCACCAAGTTATAAAAGGCGTCGGCACCGGTGCCATCGGCATCGATCGCCGGCGTGCCCGATGAAGCGGTCAGAGTTACGGTGCCATTGCGAGCCGTGAAGGTGTCATTGTTGGTCCAGTCGACGCCGACATCGATAGCGCTACTTACTCCCGATACGGTATCAAGATTACCGCCGGTAATCGTCAGGCTGCCTTTTAACACCAAGGCGTCAGACACTTGAACGGTTAGGTTGTTGGCCCCGCCGCCGTCATTGATGGTCAGATTGTACAAATTAAAATCTCCGTCTGTGACGATCGTCTTGGTCACGGTTCCGGTAGCGTCCATGATGAGCGTGGAATTGTCGGCGGTATAAGCCGCGCCACTGCTGATATTGAAATTGCCGGCGCAGTTGATGATTGTGCTATCGCCTTCGCCATCGTCGGTCGCGTTCAGTTCTCCCAATACTGTGATATTACCGGCCGAATCAATGTCATAGCCGTGGGTATTCAATATGTCGGTCGCTAGCACCTTCAGGCTTTTTACCGTCATATCACTGGCCATATCTGTCGTATCAGGCGAGGCGCCGATCTCGACATTGCCAATGTCCTGTTTGGAGGCGTTCTTGTCATTGAACCAAAGATCGCCGTCAAAGATTACCTTGCCAGTACCGGAAGCGGCCGTAAAAGTTGTGCCGCTTTCCAAGGTGAAATCACCGAAGATATTCAGATTCACGTTCGCGCCTTGGGTAAATGACCCGGTTGTAACTGTGAACGTACCGTTGATATCGGCGGCGTCTACCGTACTGATCGTTCCTGTTACGTTAAAATTGTTCAGCGAGTTAGCATCTGACGTGAGCGTTTTTGACGTGCCGGACATTATTAACGTACTAGCCGCGCCGGCGGCATAACCATCGGTAAAGTTGATATTGCCACCTACTGTCCAGGTGCCGTCGCCAAAATTGAGCTGTTCTTGATTGTCGGTCGCGCCCACTCCAGTGAAATCAATATCCCCCGTAACATTGATGGTCGGATCATAGGTATCGGCAGCAACGGCCACACCCTGAACATTGTCGCAAATGACGTACAAGTGACTTCCGAAATTGATCGTTTGCGATGAACCCGTGCCAATCGTGAACGCAATCGATGATGCTGACCCACTATTGTTGTATATCTCCACCGTACCACCATAGTCAGTACTGGAACGATCCGAAAGCGCCATGCCGCTTCGGCCGGTAGTGTCCATGCGCAGAATCGAGGTAATCGTGCCGCCGGTTGGAAACGCTTCGGTTGAGCTGTAAATTAACCGGCCGGTTGTCCCGCTAATCGTGCCGCTCAGCGACAGGGTAGTGCCTGACGTGCCAGTCAGGGTTAAATTCCGACCGGCTCCCAGCGCCAATTCATCGCTACTGGTCACGGTCAACAAGCTGGACACTGACAGATCGGAACTGCTCAGCGTGATCGTACCGGCCGAAGACGGGTTAATTGTCAGATTGGCCAGGGTGACGCCACCACCAGTGATGGAATTGGAAGTTCCAGTCATGTTAATTGTCGAGGAACCCGGCGTCAAAGTAGCGCCGGTCAGAACAAGATTTCCGGCTACGGTATGAACAGCATCGGCCAAGGTTACCACACCGGAAATCGTCAGATTTTGAAGAGTTTGACCGTTGCTGGTTAACGTTTTGGTCGCACCGGAATTATTCATGACCAAAGTATGGCCGGCGGTAGCGGTCAGAACGCCACTGGTCAGGTCAACATTGCCCGATACAGTCCAGGTTCCGGTGCCGGTAATGATTGTCTCGGTATTTGACGGAGAATTGGCAATATCAAGATCGCCAGTGATGTTGACCGCTGGACCATTTGTTAGACCGGTCAATGTCAGACTGTCAAAACCCCCAGCCGTGAGAATGAGGCTGCCGGAAATATTGATCGGTCCCGTGCCTAGGGTCACGACGCTGCTAGCACCCTCTTGGGTGGTTGAATTCACCTCCACATTGCTGCCGTATGTCCGGCCGCTAATGGTTTGGGTAGTTGTATAGTACCCCAAATCAAACCGGACAATGCACGACACGGTGCCGGTGGTGGGAAAAGCAGTCGCTGTTTGGTAAATCAGAGTTCCGTCGCTGCCCGAAATGGTGCCCGTGCCATTCAGTGTCACTGAGGTACCAGATGATGCTGTAGTAAGCAAAAGACCCGATCCAATCGAAAGCGCATCTCCTGTTTCAACCGTCAGTAGTCCCGATAGAGCCAAATCGGATGCAACTAACGATATGGTTCCAGCTGATGCCGGATCGATCGTTAGATTTTTTAATATCTTCTCGCCGCCGGTAATTGAGTTCGACGTGCCGGTCATGGTAATTGTTGAGGTGCCAACCGTCAGAGTTGATCCGGTCAAATCCAGATTACCCGCGACGGTGTGTACCGCGTTAGCTAGAGTAACCTTGCCCGACAGCGTCAGATTTTGCAAGGTTTGAGTGTTGCTGGTCAATGTTTTGGTCGTAGTGGAGCTGTTCATGACTAGGGTATTCCCAGACGTGGCCGTAAGCGTGCCATCAGTGAGGGTGACGTTGCCTGACACGGTCCATACTCCCGAGCCGGTAGTGATGGATTCGGATCCGATTCCGCTACCCACAAAGTCAATATCTCCGCCAATCGTGACAGTCGGGTCGGTGGTGGTATCACAAAGCAGGGTCATGCTTCCTGCACCCTCTGCGTACAAATATAAATGCGAGGAGCCACCGGAGAACGTGTAGGTTGACGCATCAGCGCACGATACGGTTTTAGCGCTGCCACCGCTGTTATATAATTCGACTTGGCCGCTATACGTACGCGCATCGAATGTTGTGCTGGCAATATTTCCATTGCCCGCGTCAAAACGGGTAATGGCTGATATCACGCCATCCGTACCAGGTCCGCCGGATGCGTCAGTAAAACGCAGCGTGCCCGTGCCAGCGCCTGAAATCGTACTGCTGCTGTCTCCCCAGGTTAGTGTCGAACCGGTGTGGGTCAGAACACGGCCGGTGGCGATAGATAGTGTGTCGGCGGCGGCCACGTTCAACGTATTTGCAACGGTCAGATCCGAAGTATTCAATGTGATCGTGCCGGTAGATGATGGATCGATCGTGAGATTATAAATGGTACTACCTCCACCAACCAGAGTGCCGGCCGTACCAGACATAGTAACTGTCGTAGAACCCGCCGTTACTGAAGCCGGCAAAGTAAGATTATTTTTTACCGTGTAACTTGAGGCAAACGTCGGCGTACCGGATAGAGTTAGGTTGTAAAATTTTGTTGACCCGGTAACGCCGCCAATCGAACCCGCGCCTGAAACCGTAATAGTTGGCGTACCTGATGTATTATCGATTTTGCCCGTTCCCGCATTGGTAAAATCTCCGCCATTGATCGTCAAATCATGGTTAACGTTAAATGTCGTAGCCGTTGCCACTGTCACGTCCAATCCAACTGTCAACGTTGCGGCCGTATCAACTGCGACGCTGCCTGAAATTGCAAAGTTGCCGGTGATGGCCGACATAGAAGCTGATAATGTCGGCGTTCCGCTGCCTGACAGAGTCAGATGATAATACGGGTTGGTCGTGGGTAATTTCACGGCCTGGCTTGCCCCCGTATATTGGATGGTGTGGGCGCTGGTAGACGGAACCAGCGTGCCGGTCGCCATCACCGTGTTGGCAAATTGCGTGAGCGAGCTCGCTCCGGTGGCAAACGAGGCCGCTCCGTCGGCGCCGGTAATCGCCCCGCTGAATAATACCGTCGCGAGGTTATTATTGGTCAGGGTAAAGCCAGCGTTGATCGTCGCCGACCCGCCAAAAGTCATATTACTGGAACCGGCCAATGCTTGGCTGGCTGTAAAGATTATCGCCCCCGTCCCGGTATTAAACGTAGTACCATTCATGGTGATGCCAGCACGGAAGCTGATACCTTCATTAATTGTGTTTTGAAATACTCCACCGGCGTTGACCGTAATCGCACCGCTAAAGAGTTTCGTGCCGCTCGTTGAAGCGGTGAAATCGAGTATCCCTGTAACCGAGGTTGTGTTTGTAACGGTAAGATCGTAACCAGCCGCGTTAAAAGTCGTTCCTGTGCCAACTGTTAATGCGTTGGTGGTCAGATTAGCTCCCGTAGACATCGTCACCGTGCCCGATGTTTCCAGAAGCGTATTCACCGCGGTCACGGCGCACGTTTTAGTGCCGCTGGTGGAAAGCTTTAGGGTTTTGTACGTGACAACTCGACAGGTTTGATTGCCAGCACCATTGTAATCCACCGTATTGGCGTTGGTGGAGGCGTTAAAAGTCGTAACCGATATCACCGTTCCCGATACTAGTGAGTTATTCAGCGTCGAGCTGGTTCCTTGCGTCCACGAACCATTGCCCGACAGTACTCCAGTCATCGTGACGGTGCCGTTGTTTGTCACCGTGCCTGGACTAGTGACGGTGATTATCGGGATCGACATGGTTCCGGTCAAAACCGCCGAAGCCGTATCAAAAAGTATCGTGCCGGATCCAGTCATGGTAAACGCGCCACTGGACGATTGCGTAATACCGGCTCGAACGATGACATTGGTGCTGGTTCCGCTGATGGTGCCGCCGCTGACAGAGACTAAACCAACAAAGGTTTTAGCGCCTGTGTCATTGGTCAGTGATAGCCCGCCGCCCGTTACGGTTGTTGTGCCGGTCACTGTCAGAGCTGTTGCGCCGGTTGTCAGAGTCCCTCCGGTCATGACTACCAAATTTCCAGCAATAGCGGTTGCATCTGCTAGAGTAATGCTCCCGCCGGTAACCTTATAATCTTGCAGTGTATTGCCGCCCGAAGTAAGTGTCTTACCGGTGCCATTCATGGCCAGTGTGCTGTCGGCGCTAGCACCACCACAGCTCCCTCCGGTTTCGGTAGTATATGTCCCGCCGGTAAAGTTCACATTACCCGACACGGTCCACGGACAAACGCCCGCCGTGATAATTTCCAGCCCGGCGCCACCTCCCGTGAAATCGAGATCGCCGCCGACAATCACGATTGGATCGTACGTGGCGGCATCAAGGGTGAGGTTACCCGCGCCATAAGCGTCCACATACAAATATCCGCTGATGGTAACCGTCTGGCCGGTGGCTGTGCCCAACGTGGCGATATACCCCGTAGCCTCTAGCTGGACAAAGACGTTGTTGCCGTAGGTGCGCGCCGGTATCGTCATATTGGCCGAGGACAGATAGAAGTACATCGGGCACGAAACAGTCCCCGTGGTCGGGAAGGTTCCGTTTGTGTCGTAATAATAAAACCAACCCGGCCCGCTTATTGTCCCATCCAATACAAAGGTAGCGGCTCCGTCGAGATACGCATTGACATCATAAAAGGTAACTGTAGTGCCAGTAGATATTGTCAGTGTGTTAGTAATCGCCGTACCACCTACTATATAAATTGTTCCCGCCGTATTGAATGTCAAATTGTAGAAACCACCGTTTGCGTATAGCGTCTTGCCTGCGCCGGTCATCGAGAAAGTATTGTTAGTTGCCGCCACAAAAGTTCCATCCCGAACATCAACATTCCCCGCCACCGACCAGGCACCTGCGCCGGTACGCAATGTCTCAAGACCGCTGCCCGCGCCTGTAAAATCCAAATCGCCTCCAATTGTAAACGTAGGCGCGTTGGCCACGCCGGTGAGTGCCATGCCTGCCGTGTTGGCCGCGATAATATAAAGGTGCGATGATGCGCCCGATAGTATGAAGTTACCACTGGGCAAAGCTACCGTTCTGACAGCTGTCGCGTTTGAATATACCTCTACGCGACCCGAATAGGTTCGGGCGTCGATTGTGGTCGATGGAATAGCTACGCTCGTACTGTCGTAGCGTACGATCGAAGATAAGACGCCGCTCGTCCCCGGCCCGCCCGACGTGCTGGTGAATGTGAGCGTGCCTGCGCCCGAGATGGTACTACTGGCGTCACCCCAGGTCAGCGTAGTACCGGTGTGGGTCACCGTAATACCGGTCGCGATATCCATCGTATCCCCCGCCGCCACGTTGAGCGTATTGGTAACCGTAAAACTATTGGTAATAACGTTAATGGTTGCGGTCGATGACGGATCAATCGTTAAATTATATAATGACTTGCTTGAGTTGAGATTTTTTCCACCCGTACCAGTCATAGTGAGCGTCGTGGTATTGGGCGTGAATGATCCGCTAGTTGTTAACGTAAAATTACCCGCACAAGATACCGACGTAGTAAACACAACATTGCCGGTTGAAGCATGGGAGAAATCTCCTGCGATCGCCGCCGAGGTTTTTGATATCGTAAATACTCCGCTGTATGAAGTAAAAGATATACTGGCTACTGATGTAATAGTGGCGGCGTCTTCCCAAGTTGACGCGTCATTAGTTTGACCGCCGCTAGTACCGTCAAACACAATTGCATCGCCGGTATTGGCGGGGCAGGTATCGGCATTCCAGTTGGCACAAGTTGACCAGTTAGCATCGGCGCCGCCCCCGTCCCACGTCTTGGTGGCATCGGCCGCGATCTGCCAACGGCGCGACTCCTGGAAGATCACGTCCTGGGCGGCGGTAAACTTGATTGGGCCCAGGTGGTATAGCACGGGCGAAATATCCGGAGCCTTGAATGTGTATCCGAGCGTGTAGACTTGCCCGGCTTGCCAATTCACGGCCCAGTCAATCCGCACCGGTTCGTTATTGTTCGCTGTGGCCGCACCGCCCTGGCTTACCTCGGGCACCAGATAACCGGCTGGCAATGTCTCAGTCACAAAACCGCTGAAGTCAGCCGCTGGAACGACCTTAAAAGACACCGGGTACTGGGCCGGTGGGTAGATCCGGGTGGGAAATTCAGTGCGTTCTACGTCAAACTTGGCCGCCGCTTGGGCTGTGAAACTATCGGCAATCGTCCGACTACCATCGGGTGTTTCGGCCGTTACGGTCACCTGGTAATTACCGTCCAGCTCGGGTAAATAGTCGACGTGATAGTCGGGTTGGTTGGTAACGCTGCGATCCTGACAGTCGGGATTGTTTATCACGCCGCCATCATCGGTACTGAAGGACTTTTCCTGGCCGCTCGGGTCAATCACCGACAGTTCGACATGGCTATCGCAGACTGTCCGGCCAAAATCATCCAGTACGGCTAATTGAATTTCTCGAGCCTGACCGGGCGGCGCGATCGACCGCCGAACATTCACCGCCACCACACCCCAGAGTATTTCAGCATCGACCGTTGTCGGCTGGCCGGCAACATTACCCCGTATTTCGATAGCCATTTTTCCTGGTTGATGTGGCGACTGATGATCGAGCTGTACTAGCATTTCTGATTTGGTCGCGCCGGGCAAAACAACGTAAGGCGATTCGAGCGCTTCCTGTTTTGAGTTGGTTAAAACTACTCGATTAATCTTAAAATCATCCGGCTTAACCGTGCCAGGTAGCGTCAACGCGAATGTGGGCGCTTCTGAATCCAACCAGACAGTTTTGGTCGGTCGAAGCTGAAAATCAGCCGGTCTCGAAACGGGCGGCAGAGATAACGTATTCGGAAAAGGCAATAGGAAAGTTGCCAGTAGCGCAGCTAAAACTATCCAGCGCGCCCAGCGCTGCGCCCACGCCATCCCAACCAACCATTTGGCTCGGGTATTTTGCCAACTGCTATGCCAAATTTCCGCATTACCGATGGGTGTCGATATCAAACCGGCGTCCGACCATGCCATCGACGACAAACGAGCCACACGACGGTCAAAAAACGCGTTATGGATTCCCTTTTTGGAAAAAATATTTGTGGTTGTTTTGGCTTTCATTTATTGTTGCCAAAAATGACCATATTCAGGCTTCGGAAAAGTGTTAATATTCCAGAAGATGGTCTTATGATACGAATATTTTTCGTTGCTTATGTCAAGCACTTGCTCGACATCGTTATTATACAGGAAAATTGACTTATTTTCAAGCCCCCAAACACTTGGGGAATCTTCAGGAACACGGTTTACACTCAATTTGATGAGGCAAATCTATAATAATTGAAGCGCTGCCAATGTCGGTCCCAATTCAGCCGCGTAACAGTCAGCTCATCCCATCCGATATCAGGTGGATACGAATTAGTAAGGGGACGCAAACTAAAAACAATTAACTGACAACATTATGTCAAACGGAAACAAGCCGATTGTCATCAATGCCCAAACAAACAGTACCGATTTTGGTAAAATGTACCAGAAATATGGCAAAAAGGTCTATAATTACCTGTGGTATCGCGTCGGATACAATACCGCCGTGGCCGAAGATCTGATGCAGGAAACGTTTTTGCGCGCCTACGAACACCTGCCCAGATTTAAATTCCGGGGTTTTTCGTATTTAACCTACCTAATCACCATTGCGCGCAATCTATTAGCCAATCATTTCCGCCGACCCACCGTGGCCGCGTTGGAAGAAGCCGGTTTCCTGGCAATTGATATGGCTGACAACGTGGAGCGAAAGCTGGCTATTGATCGGCTCTGGCGGGAAATATCCCGTTTATCAATTACCGAACAGCGGATATTACAATTACGGTATCGCGAAGACTTGTCGATTCGCCAGATTGCCCGTCATATGAAGAGGTCTGAAAATGCCGTGAAATTGAGCTTATCCCGTTCCCGCCAGAAAGTACGCCGCCGGATCAATGAACTGGAGCAACAAGCGAACATTTGGGCAATTCCGGCCTTATCCCCCGCCGGGCGGGCCGCCTGACACTATTTCCTGGCTCAAGTGTTTAATATAGTGAGGAGGCTCGCGCCTCTCCATGGTAGTGTGCCTAACATAGTGGAGTACTATTAATCGCATGGCTCCCGTTTATACGACGGGAGTTGTGTTATTGGACTGGTCGATGATTAATATATGCCGAATGGGGCATGTCTGTGTGCCCGATTGACTGAATCAGTATTTTTCAGTACGCTAGATTCGCTATGTCAAAGAAAACATTCTTTATTTCCCTGTTAGTGATCGTCTTGGGTTTCGGTGCCGGTACCGCGGCGGCAAAGCGGACGGCGATTTTTGATTGGATAGACGCACGACGTAAACCCGACGTGCCCGTGGCAATATCACATGATGATATTTCGAACGGCAACACTTCAGCCAACGCGAACATCAACGTTAATTCCAATATAAACACAAATTCAAACGCCAATACCAATTCCCCAGTCAACCAGTCAACCAGTCAACCAGTCAATTCCGCCCCGTCACTACCCGTAGAGATAAATCTCAAAGTCCCGTTTACTTCCCAAGCTCCGACCGCGAATTGGGATTTACCATTTCAAGAAGCCTGCGAGGAAACCGCCGCGCTGATGGTGCACTATTATTTGCAGGATAAAACGTTCGCGTCCAAAGACGCCGCCGAAACGACGATCAAAGAAGTAGTGGCGTTCGAGGAACAGCACTACGGCAACTACAAAGACACCACCGCCGTGGAAACAGCCCGCTTCATCAAAGATATGTGGGGCTACCAAACGGTCGACATTTACACCGGTTCCCAGGTAACCCTGGAACGAATCAAGCACGAATTGGCCGACGGTAACCCGGTAATTGTTCTAGCCGCTGGCCGACTGCTGGGCAATCCCAACTACAAAGCCCCGGGCCCAATCTATCACGCCCTGGTTATCAAAGGATACAAAAAGAATGGCCAGATCATTACCAACGATCCCGGTACGCGTAAAGGGGCGGATTATGTCTACGATCCGACTGTGCTGATGAACGCCATCCATGATTGGAATGGCGGCGACGTCGACCACGGCCAGAAGAATATGATCGTGATTCGAGAGAATAATTAGAATATATTAATCAAATCTAATTGACCCAATTATTTCATGGTTGGTATTTTTATATTGACAATAGTTTTGCAATAATCTAATATGCTTTTGCCATGCGGCTTTGGTAAAAGGCGGCTACGAACAAATGGGAGGAATGTATCGTGTCCGACCAGGCAACGGCCAACGGGATTCAGGGAGTAGCAACGGCAGGCTCAACCCCCAACCTTGTGGGAGAAGTCACTCAGTTTTGCAGCAGCAAACGGGTGGCCATCGTGGGACTGATCAATGGTGGTCGGGTGGGAAATGGTTACGAACTTCAGTTTGGTACGCGGGAACGACCTTGCACCCGGCGCCGACCCGTGATCTCGGTCAACGTTACCTCGATCCAACTGAATGGTACGACGGTTCTGGAAGCCGTCGGACCGGGTTCGTTTGGCATCAAGACCGGCAATCGAGGGATGGGGATCGGAACGCCGGTGTATGTCGTGAAGGCGGTCGCCCCGGTGGAGGGCTGAACCGAACCAGAGCGCGGGTCCTAGGAGACACGCAGTTAACTTACAGGCCTGTTCCCACGGGCCTCTTTATTTAAATTACTGGCATGAGCCGCTTTGTATTATTGATAATTAGTGGTATATTCTAACCATATTAAACATTTCGTAAACCATATGGATCGAAAAACCACGGTTTCCATCTCACTCGTCAGCGCGGTGTTTGTCATCGGCCTGGGGATAGGGACATATTTCTTACTGCCCGGCCGGCAAATAAAATCCAATTCGTCTGTCAAAGGAGCCCAAACCAACGCCATCGAAACGGCCACGACCTATTTGATTACCCAAACGCCCTCGCTTCAGGCGGTGGCCCAGATTCAGGCCCGGTTGAAGCCGGTGATTACGGATCGTAACGCGCCCGCCGATTTCGGCGCAACGTTACGGCAGCTGATCGACGCCCGAACCGAGCTGCTAAGTATCCGCGATCAGTCAAACGCCTGGACCGCGCCCGATGCCGCCAAAGGATCCCAAGCGGCGCTGGAACGTTCGATCGAGGAAACTATCATCGCGGTGGATGGCTATTTTGATCTGGTCAATCGCTGGACCAATCCTAATCTGGGAGAAACAAATCTACTATTGGATGCCCGCCAGGCTTTTGCCAAAGGGGAAGAAATGCTTTCCAGCGCCAAACAATTCAACGCCCAGATGTTATCCCAAGCGGGTGAAAAATTTAGCGACACTGACGGTGACGGATTGCCCGATGTCTGGGAGCGCGTCGCCGGCAGTGATCCCACGCTAAAAGATACCGACAACGATGGACTGTCCGACGCGCAAGAATTCAACATTTGGCTGACCAGCCCGATTGATCCCGATAGTGACGCGGATGGATTTATGGATGGAACCGAGGTCACCTCGGGCTATGATCCGCTCGGATCGGGTAAACTGACCGTGATGGCGCCAACAATTAACTAGCAACCATCGGACATATTACGTCTTCTTGACACAAGGTATCTTCAGAGATAAGATCTCATATCCTGTTCTTTGACAGAAAAATGGTCTTGGGGGGTCTGCGTATAAGGGGGGTCACAATGTACAAAGGACTGAAGGTTCTGATCTGTGCTTCCATCATCGCTTCTGTGAGTATTATTATCTTGATGCTCGTCGGTATTGTGTCAGTTGGCGATACGTCAATGCACCCAGCGTTTAAGTTTTTCCTGCTGTTACAGGGTGCGATTCTTGTCGCTGTGTCCGTTATTATCATCCGGGTGGGTAGCGCACATTGCAGAAGGAATTCTCCTTGATCTACCCCAAACCAAGGGAAAGGCCGATCCTCTCCCTTGTCTCCCAGGGCTATTTTGTCCAGTTATAACACAATACACCCGATAACAGCTGGGTGGTTTTTTGTTTACCAAGTGGCCGAATCTTACGGTATTGTGTATAATTGACAGACAGGTGGCGTATTGGTATAACTACCCATTGCCACAACACCCACTCCAATCTCAACTATGTCGCTTCCGCTCAACCCACTCCAAAAACTGATCCAAGCCTACCAACAGCCCGACTTAGACTTCGCCGCGTCCGCCGGCGAGGCGCAGATTCAAGTCAGCGCGATGGCCAGCCGAATGGCTTTTGTGTATGAGCGCATGCGCAATGCTTTGGAGTATCAGGAAGTGCACTTGATACGAAAAAATGCCATTGAGCGTACACTTAAACGCCGTCTGATCGGGCGGGTCAAGCCATCGGAACTGGCGCCGGAATTGCTTTCTGAGTTGATTCGCGGTCGCTACCTGCCGGACAACATGATACCGGAGCATAAGGTCAGCCAGGTAGCCAATATTCTCAATAAGTATTTTTATTTATTCAACCGGCTGCCGCTGTATCTGCAGGGCAAGGAGCGCGCTCAAGCTTATCGCTGGCTGCTTGGCATTGCCGCAGTGGAAATCGATCACTGTCTGATTTCACCGGAAAAAGCCCAGGCGCTGGCTGAATATATGTACGCGACCGTCGCCGAGCACATTACGGTGGATCAAAAAATTCCAGTTCAAGAAAAAAACATTCAGGTATATTTAGCGGTACATCGCGCCCTGCTCCGTTCTGATCCATCGATTCTGCGCTACCATCTGTTCCGATATTACAATGACGGCTGGTACAAGGCGGATCGGGCTATGGTTGAGTCGGTGGCCGCGAATATTAAAAGCATCAAGGGTAAAGTTGATGCGCATGTCGATCATAAAATCGGGGACAATCTTTTTCGGTATTTGAAGAAGTACACCATCTACTATCATGTCACGAAGGATATCATCGAAAAAGACCCGGCCACTTTCATTCAGCGGCTAAATCAACCGGCCGTCATCGAGCAGGAAATCATTGATGCCTGCACTTTACGCTACAAGCAAGCCAAAGATAAATTGGGACGCAGCGCGGTGCGAGCCATCATTTACATCTTTATTACCAAGATGCTGCTGGCCCTGATACTAGAAATCCCATATGATCTCTATCTGGGCAGCGCCATCCAATACATTCCGCTCGGCATAAACATCGTTTTTCACCCGTTTCTTCTGTTCATGGCCGCGCTGACGGTCCGCATACCCGCCAAGGAAAACACTCTCCAGGTGCTCAAGGGTATCCAGACACTGCTGACCCAGGGAAATGCCAGCCAGGTACTGATCCGTCGGGTAGTACGCCGACGTCCGGTGCTAACAGCTATTTTCAACGTGGTATACGTAGCCATATTTATTACCGTATTTGGATTTATCATCTACCTGCTGGATCGGTTTGGATTCAACCCCTTAAGCATATCCCTGTTTATTCTGTTCCTGACTCTGGTTAGCTTCTTTGGCATCAAGCTGCGGGAAGACTCTAAAGAATACATTGTAGTGCGGAAAAATGAAACTACTCTGGGCTTTTTAATTGATCTCTTTTCCATGCCGGTCGTCAGGGCTGGCCGTTGGATCAGCCAAAAATCGCCCAAGATCAACGTGATCGTTTTCTTCTTTGACTTTGTCTTCGAGACGCCCTACAAGAGCTTTGTTCACATTTTCGAAGAGTTGACTAAGTTTGTCCGGGAGAAAAAGGAAGAATTGTAATCACCCGAAAAGTTTTTTGTACCATCAAGTACGTTGATGGCTGTGTTTGGGTATTTTTTTGGCTAATATTATATTCCAACATAAAAGACGCCACGCGGTTATGGCGACCCTGTTCAAAAATCCAGCGGTGTGTTATATTCTTTTATGAAATGGCCAATATTCGGCCCTTTTGTTAATCATTGACGTGTCGCTGCTCGTGTTTTTCATCAATTTTCTGGCAATTTTGCCGGTCGATAGCCAGTCAAGTTCGGTTCCATTCCCATCGATAACATTGCCCGACGTTGACTGGGCTCATTTCGTGGTTAGCGCCATTTACTTTGTCGTTTGGGCGATAATAAGTTATTTTGCTATGCGAGCGATTCTTTTTGGTTTCAGATGGGGCACTGCCGGAACTAATGAGGAATATTCCGAATGGTCAAAAAGCATGTTTGTTCAATCAACCAACCGGATATTAATTTTCTTCCTGCTACTGGTGGTGATATCAGTATTGAAAAGCATTCTAGGCATTGCCTCGTAAATATATGACGGAATACGCCGGTCCGAGCGGTAACTATGCCGCTGGGAGTGTTTGCGCATCTTTGATGTATATTGTATAATTTCAGTCGATAGTAGGCGTGAACATAACAAAGAGTAATGTTTATGGAAAGTCAAAAATTCGCCACTCAATTCAAAGACCTGGACGTCGAAGCGGAATCAGCCGAAGCATCCGCCACGCCCATAGCCAATGCGCCCGTTGAGCCGATGGGCGAGAGTTTGGTAGACAACTACGATTACACTGGGCAATTGGCGGTAGACGTTTATCAGACGCCTAAAGAAATAATCATAAAGTCGACCATTGGCGGTGTCCAGCCGGAAGATTTGGACATATCCATCAATCACGATTTGGTTACCATCCGGGGCGTGCGACGCCAAGAAGAGGTAATTAACGAAGAAGATTATATTTATAAGGAATGCCACTGGGGCGGGTTTTCCCGATCAATCATTCTGCCCGTTGATGTTAAAGAAGACCGCATTAAAGCCAGCTTGAAAAATGGCATACTAACGATCGTTCTACCCAAGTCCGGTAAGTCTAAGGTTCGCGTGGTGGAAGTGGAAGACCAGGATTAATCGGATTGTCGCCCAAAAGCATGGACCACCCGGTATCACAAGAAGGGTTTGTTGATAAGATTGACCAAGATCAAGCGGAGATCCGGCTGAATGGTCAGATTTTGCGTTGGCCGGTCGATCGTCTTCCCCAATCCATCAAAGTCGGTGACACCGTCAGAGTTATTGTCACCTCACCCGAACTGGAAAACATGGATCGCGAAGTACTGGCCAAGGCTATTCTAAATGAAATTCTAAGAGGCCAAGATTCTAAGTAATCGCGCGACCATGCCGAAGCCCGCCACCAGCCATAAACCCGCCCGTCAAAAATTCAACCGACGCTGGCGGATCATCAGCTTAATGGCTGTGGTGAGCGTTTTGTTGGTAGCGATTGCAGCATTACTGATACTAAGGAAAGCTTACGCGAACACGATTATTCC
This sequence comes from Patescibacteria group bacterium, assembly GCA_041661625.1. Taxonomy (NCBI): domain Bacteria; species Patescibacteria group bacterium. The sequence goes on from JBAZUB010000001.1 coordinate 506,486, forward strand.
GGGAATCAGCGTCGGACAGACGGCCGCTACCGGCTGGAATCGGGAAAAACTCACGCAATACCTTGAATCGTATGACAGCCGGCTGGAGGATGGCGGCTTCGGTTTTGCGTATCAAAAAAAGACGGTGGCCATTACGCCCACCCTGATTTCCAGCGGCACCGGCGATGTAACTCAGCAGATTTTGGATTTCGATACTGTCCGGACGGCGGCGGCGGTATACGCCTATGGCCACACCGGCCACTGGTGGCGCGACCTGGGCGATATTCTGCGGGGCGCAATTGTCCGAATTACAGTCAAACCGATCTATACCGTGGATCGCGCGCTCTTTCGCCAGACTTTGCAGGATAATTTTGATAGCTATGACAAGCCGGCCCACAATGCCGCACCCAAAGTTAAACCAGCCGGCATCGTCACCGTACAAGATGAAACATCCGGCCAGGCGCTTGATTATGACATCGCCATTGACCAAACAATCGTCAATTTTGAGCGGTTGACGATCCAGCCGGTTACTTTGCAATTAGTCCAAGATGAGCCCGATATTAGAACCAACGAAACCGCCGACGCCGTTACCCAAATTACCCAGGCGATGAAACGTCTGCCCTGGACCCTCACCTACCAAGACAAAAAGTGGGCGGTGGACGCGGCCGAGGCCGCCAAGTGGTTTACTTTTAGCCGTGACCAGATGGGATCGGTGCAGGCTGACTTTGATGCCGCTGCCGTGACCGAATACTTCGACGCAGTACCGGGGGCAGTATTGAACCAGCCGGTTAAAGAAGGCCGGTTCCAGGTGGAGAATGGCCGCGTAACCGCTTTTCAGGCTAACCAGGCCGGTGCGGAAATAAATGTCACCGCATCGCTCCTGACGCTGCGGGAGCAATTCTTGTTGAATTATAAAACCGAGGCGGCATTAACGGTCGATGTGATTCAGCCGCTTAGTGAGTCGGACAATATCAATGCGCTTGGCATAAAAGAGCTGGTCGGCACCGGCCGGACCAATTTTAAGGGCAGCCCCAAGAACCGGGTACACAACATCACGGTTGGCGCTAAGGCGCTCAACGGCTTGGTAATAAAACCGGGTGAGGATTTTTCCGTTATCAAAGCATTGGTGCCCATCGACGCTTCGAACGACTACCTGCCGGAGCTGGTGATCAAAGGAAACAAGACCACGCCCGAGTATGGCGGCGGCCTGTGCCAGATCGGAACGACCTTTTTCCGAGCGGTGCTCAATGCCGGCCTTCCGGTGTTAGAACGGCAGAATCATTCGTATCGGGTTTCGTACTACGAGCCGCCAGTAGGCATGGACGCCACTATTTACGATCCAAAACCAGATTTCAAATTTAAAAATGACTATGCCAGCAGTTTGTTGATCCAAACTCGAATCGAAGGTACTGAACTAATATTCGATATCTATGGCACCAAAGACGGACGGACGGTCAGTGCCACCGACCCGGTGATATCAAACGTCGTCAAACCCGGACCGACCAAGATCATTGAAACCGAAGACCTGAAGCCAGGTGAGAAGAACTGCACCGAAAAAGCCCACAATGGTTCGGACGCGGAATTTACCTACACGGTAAAATATTCCGATGGACGCACCGAGAACGTATTGTTTAAATCTCATTATAAGGTTTGGCCGGCTGTTTGCTTGGTCGGCAAAGCAGCCAGTGCTCCCACTGAAACGCCTCCGGCCGCCCCCACCAATTCAAACTCAAATGCTAATAGCAATAGCAACGCGAATGTGAGCACAAACAGTTCAGTGAATACTAATACCAACGCCGCGCCATCGAATGTGAACGCGAATGTTTCGACACCGGCTGTAAACACTAACGCCAATTCGACCGCACCAGTAGTCAATAGCAACATTAACGCTCCTTAACAGTTGAAGGTGCCGAAGCTCTATACCAAAAACAGCCGCGCGTATATCTGCAGTCAAGAGAATTTTTCTAAGGAGATAGAAAAGGGATAAACCTGTTCTAACCTCAGAAAAAGCCCCATGCTTTTCGTGACTGCAGGTATTCGTTCGGCTGCTTTAGTTTTGTTGACATCGGCTTTTTTTACCGAATGGAGTATCTTATCACAGGCCGCTTACCTTGTCAAGTGGTGCCCGCCGATGGTACACTGAATAGCGGTTTTTATTGCACTTTTTGCCGCTACCGCCCCTAAACCCATAAGCCTACCGACCGAGCATGACCACCGAAGAAGACCGACTGATTAGCGCCGCCGTCAAACCCGAAGAAGAGAAATTTGACGCTACATTACGCCCGCGCTCCCTGCGGGAATATGTCGGACAGGACGCCATTAAGGAAAATTTACAGATCTTCATGTCGGCCGCCAAGAAACGGCACGAACCACTGGAGCATGTATTGTTGTACGGCAGCCCCGGTTTAGGCAAAACGACGTTGGCGCATATTATTGCCCGCGAGATGGGGGTCAATATTCGAGTCACGTCCGGTCCGGCCATTGAACGCGCCGGCGATCTGGGTTCGATACTGACCAATTTGGAAGATCACGATATTTTATTCATTGATGAGATCCATCGCCTCAATCGTACGGTCGAAGAAACACTCTATCCGGCAATGGAGGAGTATGTGCTTGACATCGTTTTAGGCAAAGGATTGAGTGCTCGGACGATGCGGCTTGATTTGCCAAAGATTACCTTGATTGGCGCCACCACTATGGTCAGCAAGCTGTCTTCGCCATTGCGCGACCGTTTTGGCAATACTTTTCGGCTGGATTATTACTCGGATCAGGACATCGAGAAGATCATTCATCGTTCCGCCAAGATACTCAACATCGAACTGGAAGAATCCGCCGCCCAGGAGATCGCCCGCCGCAGCCGGAAGACGCCGCGCATCGCCAATCGGCTGCTTAAGCGCGCCCGCGACTACGCCCAGATGAAACATAACGGACGAATTACCGTCGAGGCGGCACTGAAAGCGCTGGAGATGCTGGAAGTCGACAAATTCGGCTTGGACAAAACCGACCGCTTGATCCTGGAAACCATCATCGACAAATTCAACGGTGGTCCGGTTGGTCTGAACACCATTGCCGCATCAACCTCCGAAGAAATGGACACCATCACCGAAGTGTATGAACCCTTCTTGCTACAAACCGGCTTCCTGGCCCGTACTCCGCGCGGTCGCGTCGTTACCGCTCAAGCCTACGAACATTTGGGTCGTCAGGTGCCGGCCAATTTGCAGGATAAATTGATTTAGTCTTTATAACGTTGTTAGTGCTAACTACCGTAGACAAGTTTAAACATATCTACGCGTTTTTTGATTAGTAACCTGTTTCAAAAGCTGTCATGCATTGACATCTGCGTAACGAATGGGACATACTGGAGATACGCCTCTGCCGACTTGGAACTAGAGGAGGGATCGACTGCATGACATCCCAGGAGACCAACAATCGGGTCCGACTCATTGTCTTGATGGGCAAGCTGACAGACGAGAAGGGGGGATTCACAGCCCCGGAACTATGGACGGCGTTTAACGAAGGTGGCGATACCGACATTGGTTCAATCAATGGCGTTGGTGGCCTTCTCCGGCATTTTTGGAGAGAGCTAGGAGTCCTTGAATGCCAATTCGGCACCTACCGCGTACGAGCGCCCAAGCTGATCCGTACCTCGAGTTAACACGCCAGCGAGTAAACGCTCGCCGGCTTTTCTTTTTCCGGATCACGTAGACATGTTTAAACATTTCGACGCATTGTTGTATTAGAAATATCTATCAAGTTATCGAGTTTGCTTGCTCAAACCGGATTTTACGTGGCGGCTTGACAAATGCTGAATTTTGATATACACTCCGGCCGTATATGTGGTCACTTGGGACAAAAACGGAGGTGGCTCTATGCGCTGGAAGTATCGGTAACGTTGGTACAACTACCAGTCGCACCTTCAGCTGAGTCAGACTGAGCCGCGTATCCATCCTGGAGGTGCATGACCCAACACGTCAGCATCCCAGGAGGTTCAGATGAAGCTCAGGTCTATCGTTCGCAGTGTCGTCAGGTTCGTCCAAGACTGCTGGATCCTCTGGATCCACCGCCGGCCCGGTGAACGTCTCGTCCTCGCAAGCTGGCTGCCGGTTCGGAATACCGAGCTCGTCAGGCTGGTTCAGCACGATCACTCGAACCGAGTGGCTAGCATCGCCGCTATGTACTCGCGCGGTCGCGGCCCCAACGGAGCGCTCGTCGCGGGCTACGCCTGGTGCGCCGGTCTCTACGTCTTCGCTGCCACAACCCCATGTCTCAGCAGTACCGGGTTCGGTCTGAAGCTACGGATCCGGCGGGTGTGGCTGTTCATCCGGAACTGCCGGATCCTCTGGATCAACCGGCAATCCGGTGAACGGCTTACGACTGTGAGCCGGGCGTACAACGATCGCCACGCTAACGGGATCCGTCTAGTCACCCATGATCAGGAGACCGGGAAGTCTGAGGTCTGTCAGGTTAGGGTCTTCAATACCTCGCTGTACTGGGCGGGAATCATCGACTATGACAGTGGTAGCGGATTCCTCAACAGCAGCTGCGGGACGGGTGAGCCCTGCCTGGTTCTGAAGCGCAAGAAGTCCTAGTATCGCATGCCGCTCCTCCTCATGATGGGCGGCTTTCTTATTGATTTATCCCGCGTCATTTCGTATAGTAACTCTATGCCCAAACTCCTTCTTCAAGCTTGTTGCGCGCCCTGCGTGGCCTATCCGATTGAAATATTGTCCGGCGAACACACGCTGGGGTTATTTTATTACAATCCCAACATTCAACCGGCGGAAGAATATCAAAAACGTTTGAACGAGCTAAAAAAGCACGCCGACCGACTTGGACTGGAACTGATCGAAGGGAATTATGATATTGAGAAGTGGCTAGAGGCCATCAAAGGATTGGAAGACGAACCCGAGCGCGGCCACCGGTGCGATAAATGCTTCGAACTGCGCCTCCGCGCCACTGCGATCAAAGCCAAGGAACTGGGTTTCGAAATGTTTGGAACGGGCTTAACTACCAGTCCGTATAAAAAAGCTGATCGGGTTAACGCAATTGGGGAACAAATTGCCCAAGAAACCGGCGTGAAGTATTACGAGGCTGATTTCAAGAAGAATGACGGTGCGCACCGAGCGGTTGAGCTATCGAAACAATACAAGTTTTATCGACAGAATTACTGTGGCTGTGTGTTTTCCAAACCCGCAAGCGAGAAAAAGTCGACGACGTAATTTTAGCCTAACCGTTTCCATATACACCAACCAGCGCACATTAGAAAATATGCGCTGTGTTTTGTGATAATTAAGTTGTTACAAACCATCCAAATAATTTATATTTCGGAAGCTATATTTCTACATTCTCAATTCTAAATTCTAAATTGGCCTCATCCTACCAGCTTCCGCCGCCGCCGCCGCCAAACCCGCCGCCGGAAAACCCGCCGCCCCCGGAAAAACCCGAACTCTTGGGCGCCGGCGCCGTGAATGCCTGCGATTGAGTAGCGCGGGAAAAATCATGTAAGCTGGTGGCAAAAATAACGGCGTTAAATGTACTCCAAGAATTCCCCGTATACCAATCGGGTTGCTCGATAGTGATGCCTTCAAATTGTTTGGCCCAATCGCGCTCCACGCTCAACGCCACGGCAAAAGGCAAATAGGCCATGAATTGTTCCGGTTTCCTGGCCGGTGCGTTATGGAACTTTAACCGCTGCTCTTCGGTGACTGTCAAAAACTGCTTGAAACCTTGAATCTGTTCTTTGGCCAACACACCGCTTTGGGTGCGACGAGCCAGCGCTGGATAGAAAGCCATGCACAACCCGCCGCTGATCAATAGAGCGACGGCCAAGACAGTACTGTAGCCGAACGAGAACAACCCCACGAAAAACAGAATACCGCCCAAGACCGTAATCAAATTCCTAATTTTATTGGAATGCTTGTCAATGAAGCCCTTTGCCTCAGCTTCATTTTTTAATTTCTCTTTAATACCGGCTAGTTTTCTTGGGAAAGTAGTCTTTAAATCTGACAAGGTCACATCATTACCCGTGCTGAACAACCCAATAAAAAGCTCCCGTTCAAATTCGGTTAAATCCGCACCAGCTTCCTTCCGCTTGAGCAGACGATAAGCGTCGCCTTTTCCTTCGTATTGAATCTTTAAATATCCCTTTACGGCCAGATTTAAGATGGTAGCAGTAATATCCCGGGCGTCAATGCTTTCGTCAATCAGATAACCCAACAGGCCGGGTGACATGTCTTTGGGCGGCTCGTATTCGGGAATAATGGTGCCGCGTCCCCGTGGGTCTTTCCCGTGTCGGCGATATAAAGCTATCAGAATAGCCAGCATGATAAATGGCAAGACTACGGGCCAATTATCCCCCACGAATTTCATAATTCGTTCGAATTGCGTTGGCTCGGCAATTGATCCGGCCGGCAAGCGCAGTGCCACCGTTAAGTCTTCGCCACTAAGTATCGCGCCGGTAGCGGCCACATTAACACCGCTGACACCACTGAACGGTGTAATCGTGCAATTCGAGTCCGCCGAACCAATCGCTCCGGTATAGCAGCGAACTTTTTGGCCACTGATCAATATATCGCTGTGAATTCGAGCAGAGACTTCGATCATATCAACCTGCCAGTTATTGCCTGTAACATTCCAATACACTTCCGGCTCGCCATCAAACCATTTAATCGCGTTATCGACAGTATATTCGATTATGTAGGTATGCACTCCGGTAATCAATATGTCCGGATCACCGATCTTGATATCGACGTACCCACCGGAACGGCTTAAATCGTAGTCATACGCGATTCCATTTTCATCGGCCACTGACAAGACTTTGACGGCCGCGACGTATTTTGTACCGGCCGTGGAACGGTAAGAATACGGCACATCTCGGTAAATGCCGTGCCGTTCGATACTGCCAAAATTGTACTTAATGGTTTCGGTGACGTGCAGTTGTCCGGATGTTTCAATCTGTATATCGGATGAAAAGCTATCTACGTTTTCAGCGTGAGCCGCAAAAATTGGGCAAATTATCGCCAGTCCAGCGAGCAGCCCGATCCAATAGTATTTATTAATCAAGTTATTTTTCATCACTTATAGTATATCTGATATTTAACGGCTGACAAGGGCTTTTCATATTGTGCTAAACCACGTATGATACAGCAGTAAAAACTATTCCATGAGGCTTTCACTTTTCAACTACCATTTACCAAAAGAGCTGATTGCCCAGCGGCCAGTTCGACCGCGCGACCATTCTCGTTTATTGGTGCTCAATCGCAAAACTAAAAAATTCGAGCATCGGCATTTTTATAATGTTGTGGAATATTTAAAAGCGGGCGATGTGTTGGTGTTGAATAATTCCAAAGTATTTCCGGCCCGGTTAATCGGCCACAAGCCGACCAGCGGTAAGATTGAGATATTTTTATTGAGGCCAATAAACAAAAACACCTGGTCGTGTTTGTTGGGCGGGAAGAACCATAATGCCGGCCTATTGTTTTCCGTGGGCGCCCAGCCTCTCGCGAGAGGCCTGGGTCGCCTGCGTGGTGTGATAACCAAACGCCTCCCCGATGGCACTTGGCAGGTACGTTTCAATAAGTCGGGCGCGGCACTTCAAAACGCCATCAATAAATTTGGCCAGGCGCCCACACCGCCGTACATAAAAACCCGATCAAACCTAAAAGAATATCAAACCGTATTCGCGGATAAAACCGGCTCCGTGGCCGCGCCGACCGCCGGCTTTCACTTTACTAAGAAACTATTGCTTGATTTGAGACGTAAGGGCGTACAAATTGAATATGTCACATTGCACGTGGGCTACGGCACTTTCGCGCCGGTAAAAACAAATTTGATTGAACAACACAAAATGCACCCGGAGTTTGTGGAAGTCGATAAAGCCACCCATCAACGACTGCTGAAAGCGAAACAAGAACGCCGACGCATCGTCGCAGTCGGCACGACCGTGGTTCGTACACTCGAAACCTTACCCGCTCGCCCCATACATAGCCAGCGCTGGATTAATACTTTTATTTTCCCCGGATACAAGTTTAAGCTTGTCGACACTATGATTACCAACTTCCACGTACCTCAGTCAACGTTGTTGATGCTGGTGTCCGCTTTCGCCACACGTCCAATGATACTCAAGGCGTATCAAGCGGCGATCCAAAAGAAATATCGCTTTTATTCGTTTGGGGACGCGATGTTGATTGTATAAATAGAAAGGCCGCCAGGCTGTGCTGGACGGTCTTAGTTCTCTTTGTCCGATGTCGGAGCCTTTGGGGCAACCTTCTTGCAGACGATGGTCGATTCCACGGTCGCAGTCGCGCCGTCGATTTCGAGCGAAACCATTCGGCGCCCATACCGCCGCTTGCCAACCCCAAGGACAGTGACCGCGCACGGTCCGCCCTGAGTCTCCGTGAAAGCCTGCGGTTGGCCCAACTGAGCCAGGTTCACAAACAGCGGGCCGGCTGAGAGAACTCCGTCGTGGTTCGGTGGCCGTATGCGCACCTTGGTTGTGTCGGCAGAAACCGGGAGTTTGAGCGTAAACATCCGAAGCTCCTTTCCTTGTCTCGAGCCACTAGCAGACCGAGGGTTTCATATAATGCCCCCTCCGTGAACATCCACATTATACGCCGAGAGGTCTATCTGTCAATGTTCTACGATATTACTAATACAAGCTGGCAATTGAGGAAATAAATATCTCCGGCCAACGAAGTGTAATAGCTTCACTAATAAGCAATAGTCTTTGAAAGTGGCGATCTTTCTTTTTTCGTTATACAATAATTGTGTGTCGCACCGTCCCATATTCCGTGGGACGCGAAATGGCACAAAACTGGAGGGCGCATGTTACACGATCCGGATCCAGATACTTGGCCCCCCGATCCCCAGCCCGATGACCCGGATGATGATACAGGAGAGTAGGTAGCTACGACCCGCTATCATCAAACGAGCCTCGGCCTACGACGGCAACGGAGTAATCCTATGCCGTCATTATATATAAAAAACTGGCTTGACATAATAATCCGCCAGTTACTTTTCTTTTTACGCTTGCCCCAGCAACTCAATAAAATTCTTCAACACGTGTTTTTGCTGGTCATCCAGTTCGATCACCGGCCGATGCAAGATCGCGCGACTGATCAAATCCAAATACTCTTCAGAGTTGTGTCCCAGATGTTCTTTTTTGTTATGATAATATTCTTTAGCCACGTTGACCAATTGATCCATCTGTCCCGAGTAGGTCGATGGCACACTGATTTCCTCATGAAAAAAGCCCTGCTGGGTCAAATACAACTCCAGTTGATCTGTGTTCCAATTGGCCAGTGCCGGCTGATTGAATGGCGAAAGGTTCATAATGTTTTAGTATAATTTAGCCGTACTGGTGCCGGTGTAATAATAGGCCAGTATTTGCGCAGCTGTCGCACCGGCTCGGGCCCTCGACAACGCACCCAGCGCGCTCATGCCGACACCATGACCGAGCAGCTCCATGCCCTGACAGTCCGGGTCGGGCACCGATACCAGCCACGGGTACGGACCGCCGGACCAGACCTCTTCCCAGGATCTCGTCCGGCCATCACTGTGTGAATAATAAGGCGTGATCGCCAGCTCACCGTTATATGTAACTATCTGACCGGCCGTGGCCTCAACCATCTGAGCGACGTGCGGTGCCCTGATTTCAAAACCATACCCGCGATACACTTGATCGTTGGCCGCATCCACCGTGTAATGTTCGTCGGCGTGTTTAGTCTGGCGCTGAACGTGGTACATCGCGTAAGTACGTTCAGCAATACTCATCGTCTTCAAGAATTCGTCTGGATTGTCATTCCCGGCTTCGGCGATGCCGCGTAAGTATGACTCAATCGGTAATTGATTAATTACCCAGAGCTTCTGGGTCGCGGCCGCGTACTGAATATCAATCTGGTGACGAAACTTGTTATCATTAAGTGATAGATTCCAGGACGGGCGATTATCATAGTTGAGCAATTCAATTACGCCATCACCGTCCGCGGCTGTGACGCTGACCGGCTGGGTGGTAGTTTGAGTCACGGTCGCTGATTGAACCGTATATGTACCGGCCAGATACGAAACTGTAATCGGTTCACTAGCCGCCGCTGGCAGAAGCAATTGCCCATTGCCATCAGTAACATTGAATGGTTCGGCCATGGTCAACTGCACCGAACCGGCCGGTCTGTAAAGACCAACTCGAATGTCCGGCTCGTTGGTTAGTACGGTATGATCAGGCTGAGTGACAGTGATGGTGAAAGTCACCGTACCGTCTCGTACCCAGGCCAGGTTTTCAGCCACCAGAGCAAAGCTTTCAGTATATACGCCGGGTTGCAATGGCGCTTGCATAGTTAATATCACCCGCCCGATCTGGCCAACTGGTAAAACGCTGTTTTGCAGTCGGGATGGCCGATAAGGATACTCACTCCAGCTGGCATGCTTGAATGCCGAGGCTCGGCCAGCCGGATTGGCTACGTTTAGCGCAATGAAATTCTGGCCGGTATTGCTCCACGCCTTCAGGCCGGTATTCTTGAAATCGGCCATCAGGGTAAATACCTGGCCCGGCGCTACCGACAATGAAGTGTGGCTTTGGACTATCAGCTTGGCCTGGTAGGGCTTTGGCTGGGGCGTAACCGTAATAGCAAAAATGACCTGGCCGCCAGCCAACCATGTTTTATTTTCTGCGACCAGCGCAAACTTTTCGGTATATTGCCCACCCGTACTGGGCGCCTTAATGACGAAACGAAAAGTGGCTATTTCACCGGGTTTAACCTTAGTTTCTTTAAGCCGGGTGGGCCGATAGGCATATTCTTTCCAGCTGGCGTCTTTGAAGGGTGAGATTCGGCCAGCCGGTTCGGCCACGTTCATAGCCAGAAAGTTCTGGCCGGTGCGCGCCCAGGTGGCCGTACCGGTATTTTTGAATTTTGCCTCCAATGTATACGCGCGACCTGATTGAATGTTCAGCTTGGTAACGTTCTGACTGACTAGTTCGGCCTGATAAGTAGTTGCCGGCGCCCGATATGTGGCCACACCCAATACCCGGCTAGGTTCCGCCAGGCTTAGCTGTGTCGTGGTGGCAATTGAAGCCGCGCTGAAATACCCCCGATTGAGTCGCTCGGTAACTTGATTGAGTTGTATCACCGGCCAGGCTTGGACATCGGGAGTGAGCGCCAGCTGGGCGATGTTCAAAAGTATAGCCGATACTGCTACTGTCATCGAGAACAATCCGATCCGCGCAATGGACTCGAATGTCGACGTGCCCCAGTTTCGGCGCGCAAAAAAAGGTCCTCTCGAATTATCGAGCACACCCTTAGAAAAACAAATATTCGCAATGTCGTTTTGTTTTTGATTCACTGTCTTTTGATTTTGTTTTTGTTTTATTAGAACTGCATCGGTTGCGATTTCAGTTCTAACTCATTAATGATATCATTTTTTTCGCATTTTGTCAATGTTGAATCGACGATCGATTTCTTTTGAAGTGGTTAGCGACATCGATTGAACAATCAGATTGTTCGACCTATATAGAACGTTTGCCAGCTAGTTGAATAAATGTTATGATGAGCCCGTATTTTTTGAATATTTCAAATGTCACTGACCAGCCGCATCGCCCACAATACCCTGATTCAATTGATTAGCAAGATACTCTCCACCGGTATCGGAATTTTGGTTGTCGGAATGCTCACACGCTACCTGGGGGCTGAGGGGTACGGACATTATTCTACTGTCATCGCTTTTCTTCAGGTGTTTTCCATTGTACTCGACCTGGGACTCTATATAATCTTCGTCAAGAAAATCTCCGAGCCCGGCGCCGATGTCGACCGACTGACCAGTAACGTGTTTACTATTCGATTGTTAAGCGCGGTATTCTTCCTGGGACTGGCGCCGCTAATCGCTTTGTTTTTTCCTTACCCAGGGATTGTTAAGATCGGCATTGCCATTACCTCGATTTCCTATCTCTGCATTACGCTTAATCAGGTGCTGACGGGCCTGTTTCAAAAACGCCTGCGCATGGATCATGTGGCGATCGCCGAAAACATCGGCCGTTTCGTCCTGCTGGGTGGGATATTACTGGTGATTGCGTTGAAGCTGTCATTATTAAACGTGCTCGGCGTGGTCGTTCTGGGCAGCGTAGCCAACTTTCTCTACTTATTAATCATGACCCGGCGATACGTAAAGCTGAAGCTGGCTTTCGATTGGCCTATCTGGCGGAATATCCTGCAGGCTTCATGGCCGATCGGCGTATCGGTGGCATTTAATCTGGTATATTTCAAAGCTGACACGGTGATTCTTTCCCTCTATCATTCCGCCGCCGATGTGGGCGTCTACGGCGCTACTTACAAAGTACTGGAGGTGATGGTGACTCTGCCGGCCATGTTTGCCGGACTGGTCATGCCTGTGCTAACCGCCGCTTACGCCATGCGCGATATGGAACGGTTCCGGCGGGTACAGCAACGAGCTTTTGATTTCCTGCTGATGCTGGGCCTGCCGATCGTCGGTGCTACATTATTTGTAGCCACACCGCTAATGCGTTTCGTCACCGGAGCCGGCTTTGACGCGGCCGGTAATGTGCTGCGGATCTTAATTTTGGCAACCGGCGTAATATTTGTGGGCACTCTATTCGGCAATGCGATCGTGGCGGTCAATTTGCAAAAACGTATGATCTGGGGCTATGTCTTTGTGGCCGTGGTGTCACTGACCGGCTACTTTCTATTCATACCGCAATACGGCTACTATGGAGCGGCTTGGGTCACCGTGCTGTCGGAGTTTCTGATTACTACCATTAGTTTTGCCTTGGTATACCGCCGCACACGGCAAGGCCTAAATTTCAAATTCGCCATCAAAGCCATCATTGCCACGCTCATCATGATGAGCGCGATCTGGTTAACGCGCGACCTGCCCTGGTACCTGTTGTTGGTCGGCGGCACGGCGGTTTATGTTTTATCACTCTTGGCTTTCCGCGCCATTACCAAAGAGGAGGTTAAGGAAATCATCAGGTTACGTTCATGAAACACGTTTTGATATTCAAATTTCCCTACGCTTCACAATTAGGCGGCGGCGAAATGCACACCTTCGCTCTGGTAGAGGGTTTATCGAAGCTGGGTTATTCCTTTACGCTGGTAGCGACCTGCCCGGTACTCTTGGGCGAATTTAAAAAACGCCACTGGCCAGCCCGCCGCATTTGGGCCATGCCCGAACCGGTCGCCAAATGGTCGCTGATCCTGTTTCCATTTTTAGCCATACCGATGTGGCTAGTGCTGGTGGGTAATCTGATTTATTACCGCATTCGCTTTGGCACGCGCTTGGTCTACTGCCTATCGCTGACTGAAAAAATCCTAGCAGTCATCCCGGCTCGGCTGTTGGGTATGCGGGTCGTCTGGGCGGAACATGTCGGGTTCAAACGCTGGCTCAGCCTCAATCCACTGAAGATATTTTACCAATGGAATGCCCGCTGGGTCACGATTATTGTCATTTCGATGGCGCTGAAACAACAGCTGATTGCCATGGGCATACCAGCTAAACGCATCCAGGTGATTTACAACGGGTTTGACTTTCAGACCTTCGAACACAATCGGACGCCCTATCGTCCGCCCACCGCCGATCGCTTCATTGTCGGAACGGTGTGCCGGTTGGAAAAGGAAAAAGGCGTCGAATATCTGCTTCTAGCCGCACAGAAAATATTGCCGCTGATTCCGCAGCTGCGCATTGTAGTGGTGGGTGATGGCTCGGAACGCAAGCGGCTGGAATGGCTGGCCAAGAATCTGGAATTGGACGCGCACACCCAGTTTGTCGGCTACCAGGGCCAGCCGATTGATTGGATTCGTGATTTTGATGTCTATGCCCTGCCCTCGGTGGGACGCGAATCTTTCGGCCGGACATTGGTCGAAGCACTAGCACTGGATCGTCCGGTCGTGGCGTCGGAAATCGAAGGCACCTCGGAGATCGTCAAACAGATGCAAACCGGCTTATTGGTCACGCCGGGTGATTCGGAAGAGCTCGCCCAGGCCATCTTATACTACTACCAGCACCCGGAAGCCGCCCATCGGCTGGCGGTCGCCGGCCGGGAATGGGTCACCCAACAATTTTCCATGGAGCAGATGTTGAGCCAGTTTTATCAAACATTTGAATCACTAATATGATTCCTTTTCGGGCACATCATAATCGTTCCTGGTGGTGGCTCGGATTGCTTATGCTGGGTTTGATTGCGGTGGCTCTGGGATTGATTGTCGGCACACAATCACTAATCTTCATCATCGGCGGATTATTGGCGGTGATTGTGCTTGCAATGGGCTTACGTTCACCACTCGCCTTGCTACTCGGCGTGGCATTCTTTCTACCGTTCGAAAGAATTGGCTCATATGACTTCTCGATTGGCACCATCCGGATCAGCCAGTTATTGGCCGTAGCTTTAATCGCTGCCTGGGTGCTTCGGACAATCGTCGTCCGGCACAAGCATTTCCGGCCCAATCCAATCGCCTGGTTGATCGGCTTGTTCCTGCTGGTTAATCTCATTTCGCTGACCAATGCGTTGAATTTCCAACGTTCACTGGTGGTATTTTTAGTCACCTGCTTCACGCTGATTTTCAGCCTGGTTATTCCCGAGATTGTCGACTCGCCCACCAAGACCAATCGGATTGTCAATGCTCTTCTGATTACGACTTTCATCGTTACTATATTTGGATTGTATCAGTTTGCCGGAGACATGATGGGCCTGCCGACAACTTTAACCGGCTTGCGTGAGCAATATACAAAAGCCGTATTCGGTTTTCCGCGTATTCAGTCAACCGCGCTTGAACCGTTGTATTTTGCCAACTTCTTGTTATTGCCGCTGTCGCTTCTTTTCACGCTGTTGGTCAGCCGAGCCGGCAAAATTCGACTGTGGTGGTTGATTGGGTTGCTGTTGATCGGCGGTTTGAATCTGGTCTTAACTGTTTCGCGCGGCGGTTACCTGGGTATCGCGGTGTCGTTTGTTTGCATTGGCATTTTGTACCTGCGCAAAGTGTTCAACTGGAAATTTCTGCTGCCGGTGATCGGAGTATTTTTGATTATCTTGTTTCTGGTGCCGCGTTTGCTCGGCCTGGGAGATATTTTCAATTTGAATACAGGCACGTTCGTGTCGCACGTTACCAATGCGCTGTCCGGACCGGCATACAACGAGCGCCTCGCAACGTTTGAGGTCGCCCAACAAGCCTGGCGGGACCACCCTTGGTTCGGTGTCGGACCCGGCGGCTACGGACCCTACGCAGCGGCGATTTCAAACGTCGAGCCGAAAGACGGCTGGGCAATTGTCAACAATGAATTTATGGAGCTGCTGGCCGAGACGGGCGTATTTGGTTTAATTGTATTCTCGGCTATTTTAATAGTATTGGTCTTCCGATCCATCAAGGCAATTGTTCGTGCGCAGGATCCCTGGCTTCGAGCCATCATGATTGGCTTGCTGGCCACCATTCTCGCCTTCGTCGCTCAATATCAAACTTTTTCGGTACTTTATATCATGCACATCTGGTTCACCTTTGGTTTGGCGATCGCCGTTCAGAATCTTATTCTGTCACCCAAACGGCCATGATTCCCATCATTATCGGCCTGTTCATCTTTGCCCTCATCGCCCTATTCCGATTGCAATACAGCATCGCGTTAATAGTTTTATTGCTGCCAACATATTTGATCCGTTTTACCATCTTCGGCATTCCGTTTACGTTTCTGGAGTGGATGATTATTATCGTTTTTGTGGTTTGGCTGGGCGTGGTAGCGGTCAACGGCAGCTGGAGACAGATCCGCCTGCCCCTCAAGTGGCTACTGGTCGTATTCATGCTCGCGGCCACGATCGCTATCTTCGTTTCATCCGACCACCGTGCCGCACTGGGTTTGTGGCGGGCATATTTCATCGAGCCAATATTGTTTTACATTGTCATTGTTAACGCCTTGCGTTCGGCTAACCGCCGTTGGCTGGTCTGGGCGTTTGGCCTATCCGCACTTGGAGTAGCAGGCGTGGCTCTGGCGCAATATTTTGGCTGGATGGCCAGCTCCGAACCATGGATATCCGAAACGCCAAAGCGGATGGCTTCAATCTTCGACTATCCCAATGCCGTTGGTTTGTACCTGGCTCCGATCATCGGACTATTTTTAACCTTTCTGGCCACCAAGAATCACAAGTGGAATTATTTCCTATCCGGCCTGATTGTCCTGGCTAGTTTTGCCGCGATATTCTTTGCCAATACCCGAGGTGCTTGGCTTGGTATCGGCGCGGCGCTGCTGTTCCTGGCTTTAGCCAGTCACCGGAAAAAGATTGTTTGGTTAATAATTGGTTTGACTGTCGCGGCCGTGCTGATCATTCCCCAACTCCGCCACACCGCTCAATCAGTCGTGTCGGTGAAAGACACCTCCACCGATGTTCGGGTGGTGCTCTGGCAGGGTACCTGGGATCTGCTCAAGGCTCATCCCATCCTCGGTGCCGGCCTGGCTGGTTTTCCAAAATTGTACGATCAGTATCGGCAAATTAAACACACTGAACTGTTGCTCTATCCGCATAATATTTTATTTAACTTCTGGGTGGAAATAGGTTTGCTGGGATTACTGGCATTTGTCGGTATACTAGCCGCTGCGTTCAATAAAGGCAGGCAAAATATCCGCCGCGGCCGGTCGCCCGTATTGTCGCTGGGAATTATCACCGCCCTCATCGCTCTGATTGTCTACGGCTTGGTCGAGGCGCCATATTTCAAGAACGATCTAGCCGTTCAGTTTTGGGTGCTGGTGGGGTTGCTCTGGGTGGGAAGTGAACGAAGCTAGTATTACAACGAGACGCAAATCATTTGGCGCCGCATCATCCTCATAACCGATGTGTGTTTTTATTACCCACTTGTTGGCCTATTGACACTCGCAATCAATCGCTGTAAGGTCGTAACGGTCATCTGCGCAACCCAAGAAGGAGGCTCGAGCCATGAAAGTCGCACTAGTTGTCTTGCTGGTGTCGGTTCTATTCGCAGGCACGGTGTTCGCTCAGTCCGAGAACAGCATCGCCGCGGCCAATCAAGCCAAGGCGCTGTTCCTCAAGCAGGCCGGCCTGCCCGACAACATCTACAACATCATAGGACAGAACTTCACGTTCTTCTATGACCAGGTGCCAGCCGGTTGGAATTCGATCTCTGGCATCGTCTGGGGTATCGACTTCCGACCCGTGAAAGAGATCGATATTTTCGTCTCGGTCCCTTACATCAACGGCCTGCAGCTGAGATGGCTGAGGTACAAGCAGGAAAAAGGGCAGTGGTACTGGCGTGCCTTCGATACTACCGGCACTAACTACGCAGGCACACTCATCATCCTGACCACCAATCCCCCCGCGCGGTCCTAGCCAAAGGACCGCTTTATATTAGATTCGCATATATGACATCGTAACCTGGCAGCGCCACTTTACTTCCGCCGTACCTGTGCTATATTGCACCATTAAGTATCTTGATTGATCATTCGACACTCACCGGCAGATCACGCTGTCACATATCGGCTTCAACTTAATGGGAGGATTACTGACATGAAACCGCAGATTCCCGACCAGACTCGCCAAGTGTGTGTGCTCGTTCGGCGAGGACATACCCTCATGGACGGCCCACCCAAATCTCGCACGCTAACGGCCTTGGGACTGCAACAATGCCTCGACCATCGGGTAGTCTGGCAGAACGTAATCACAGCTATACCAACCGACCAGTTCGGTGAACCGGTCTATCGGGCGGGACCCTCGCCGGCGATGATACTGACCTGTTACCACCTCTTCCAACCCGGGCAGATTGAGATTGCTCCCGAGCTGGCGGTCTGCCACAGCTTGAAGGAACTGCCCGGTGACTGGTTCCAGATCAGGGTAGCAGCCGACATGACCCGCGCGGCCATCTTCCAGGACGCCTACGAAGATCGCGCCATCCGTGAAGAATCAGCGATCGGGATGGAGGCTAGACGACTGAGAGCCTTTCTGGATGGTGCTTGCGGAACGAATCGATTCGTGGTCGCGGTCAGCGATGAACCGGCGATCACCCTGGCGCTGCTAGACGTGGTGCCCAGCAGCGCGCTGGCGCTGGCTCCCGGTGAGGGTGTCATCGTGTACCGCGATTTAAGCGGACACTTTATCGGCGCCCAGAAGGTGGCCTTCGACGCACCGGTTTCAGTTTAGCTGGACCGGTTTTCTTTTCGTACACAAACGTAGGCGAGCAAACATTTGCTCGCCTATGGAACTTTTTTTGTAATAATACTGTCGTTTCGTTAACAACAACCATTGACATCGATCAAGATTTAGGGTATCGTCGATAGGTTCTAGCTTGTCTGATGTTCGTGTTGTAATAGCCAAGCTCATGATTCTCGAATGATCCACCGCCATTTTCGGGAAAGGAGACCCGCTTTGACCACACCGGACAACGCTACGCCAACCGCGCCCTCCGACATGGAGGCCTTCCCGACCAGCGCCACGCCCCAAGTTCCACCGCGACACCCCAACTTCCATTACGGTGTGGCGGGTATCATCACGGGCTACGCCGGAGGCGCCCCGGTGGTGACCAGCGGGCGGCTCAACCCCGTCCACATGGACAGCCAGACCCGCGCATAATCGCCAACCTGCCACGGGTGTTTCATGCTCGTTTCGCCGGTCCAGTTTCACTGCGACCGGCCTTTTTTATTACAAATAGAAAAGGTTCGATCTGGTGTCGAACCTTAGCAGACCGGACGGCGCGTCAGCGGGTCGCGCCGCATGCCCGGCGGACGGATAGCGCTGCGAAAGAGTCCGGTAACGGACAGGCTTGGCAGAACAAC
This sequence comes from Patescibacteria group bacterium, assembly GCA_041661625.1. NCBI lineage: Bacteria > Patescibacteria group bacterium. The sequence goes on from JBAZUB010000001.1 coordinate 525,230, forward strand.
GCCCATTAGTCGCCCAACCGCGGTTTCGTCGGCTGCCGCCGGGATCGTCATAGCGGCGTTACAGCTTGGGCAGTGGCTGGGCAATGGTAGGCCGCGCTCCACACATCCGCACTCGCTGCACGAATGACCGGTTGCCATCAAACCAGGCCCGGCTAGTGGCATCCAGCTGCCAACCTGATCATCGGTCACTTCCATATTGGCTCCCTCCTGATTTGGCACCGGTGGTTCCCAACACCGAGCCCAACCAGATACAGTATACACGGCTGTCGGCAAGAAACAAGTAAAATAAAACGCCTCATTGCTGAAGCGCTGCGTCCACGCCCATCGGATCGGGCAGGTGCGCGTGTGCGGGTTCGGGATAGATGATGTCAGCAAACGCCGTCAATACGACTGGCGGCACAGAGTCAGCCAACCTGACTGATGCCGGGTAGCCCGACCGGCGGTGATCCAGACGATAGTGCCCCCATTCGCCGGGACGAAGGTGTTGCGTGTGCCGGGTGGTCATCAGTCGGCGCCAAGTAATCCGATGGGGCCGTAGTCTCATGAGTTGTGCCAACCGATACCGCGCTGTGGCGAATGACACTCCATCACCCGGACCGTCGCTGCCCACATCAGCGAAGTAGCAGACGGGTAGTTTCCGACCCGGCGGTGGTGACAGCAACAGTATCCGGATCGTTACCTGGCCGATCTTGCACTCAAACCTGGCCAAAACATCCATGGCTCCTCCTAACCTAATACCACATACCCCGTTGCTCATCCGGTCGCAGTTTACTGCAATAATCGATTCATTGTCAATCGGATTTCGTGCAGTAAAAGAAACGACCCATCCTGTTACGAATGGGTCTCGACCGGCGCTGGCGTTCCAAGGTTCGTGAATCAGCTTGTCACTCACGCCCGAGTCTGGCGTCGTCGGCCATGAGCGCTTGCCATGCCTGCTCGACGTCCACATCAGGTTCACCCCAGGAACGTCGAATCGTTTCCTGGAAGTTTGACTTGGCTCGCTGTAGTTCTTGTCTGGTAGCCGATACACGACCGCCCTTCTGGCCAAGCGCCAGAACTACGTAAACCCCCTCATCCATTGGGCGCCTCTTGCCGTACAAGTCTCCCCTCCTGTTGGTGGCCCAAGAAACATCATGACATGTGAACGCGTTCATCCTAATACCACAACAACTTGGTGTCAATATTCACCGGTACTAAAAGTTATTATTGTACCCGTGCTATAAAATATTGCTCCTGGACAAAATCACAAATTTGCGCTATAATAAAGTCAGAAAATGAAAAATAAAAAGCGCCACAATCTGGGTTCACGGCATATGATCCGTCGGCTGATCGGAATCGTTTTTGTATTCACCATCATCGGCTGGATCGTAGCCGCGACGGCTCAAGCCGAACCAACACCCCAAGTAACTGCGGACACCTACACGCAAGATTCGCTTTCCGGCCAGCGTCACAGCTCACCGGCTGTGTTCGAATTCACTTCCGATCCCATTCAAGCCGAATCGTTAATCGAAGCCGTCGGATTCACCTGGAGCGAACCAGCTGATATTTCATTTGATATTCAATATCTCACCGATGGTCAATGGAGTGGCTGGACCACCATCACCGCCTCGACCGATATTCAGCCCAAAGACGCGAGCCGGCACGCCACCGATCTGTTTTTCTTAATACCATCAAAAACTTTTCGCTATCGTACCCACTCGGTTGCAGAACCAAGCGACATTAAAATTACCGTTTTGTCAGAGGGACATACCCGCGCAGTAACCGGGTTCTTCCATAATCTCTTGACGCGCCTGATTCCAAAAGCCACCGCCAGTGTCTCAATCGTCAACCGAACCGCCTGGGGTGCCGATGAATCGATCTCAACCTGGCAGCCGGAATACGCCGCTCCTAAAAAATTCATCGTTCACCATACCGTGACCAGCGATGGCGGCACTGACCCGGCCGCCACAATTCGGGCTATCCAGTACTATCACGCGGTGACATTGGGATGGGGTGATATCGGTTATAATTATTTAATTGATTCATCCGGCTTGGTATATGAAGGACGCAAAGGCGGCGACGCGGTGATTGGCGCCCACGCGGCGCGCGATGCGACCTGCAATCAGTCACGTTTCGGCGGCGGAAATGTTGAAATCAACTTTAATCCCGGTACTATTGGCATTGCCCTGTTGGGTAACTATGAGACGAATCAACCGACCCAAGCGGCAATCGACGCCTTATCAAACTTGATTGCTGAAAAAGGCGCTCTTGACGGTATCCAGCCGGCCGGCGCCTCAGACTTCCTAGGTATGTCGGCCCTGCCAAACGTCGTCGGCCATGGTGATATTGATTGTACGTTGTGTCCCGGCCAGAACCTGAATACATTACTGCCTCAAATACGCACCGCCAGCCAAACGCTGTACGATAGCGGAACGATTCAGCTCACCCAAAATGCCCGGCTGGATTTAATCAGCGAATCATCATTTGATCTGGAGCGCGGCACCACGAAAACTATCCGGGCTATCATTTCAAATATTGGTAATGTGCCGTGGCACAATTTTGACCAGGCATTGCTGGCCATCAGGCCAGTTAAATCCCCGGCGATCATGGCGTCATCCAACTGGCCAGCTGCTAGCATCGCCGGGCAGTTAACTGCCGCAACTGTTACCCCGGGCGACAACGTGGCCGTTGACTTTACAGTAACGGCACCGAGCGATCGACTGACCGCCGATGAAGAATACTTGGTCGCGATTGGCGATCAGTTGTTCAACGGCACTAAATTTAATATACACATAGATGTTACCGGCTTAGATCGTGCGGCAAGCTTGAAACAAAAAACTGTCCCAGTAGCTACGCTGGTTAAATCGCGTCCCAAGATGGTCTTGCAATATACCAATCTAGGCAAGATAACCTGGACGCCGAAAAACACCTATTTAAAAATACTCGATCTCAACAACCGGCCCAGTCGCTACAGCGACCGCAGCTGGCCCGATTCGGCTGGTAAAATAAAACTTAAGGAAGCCAGCATCGCCACCGGGCAGGTGGGTACGTTTGAATTTTATGAAACCAGCCCGGCCTACAGCGGACTGTACAAGCAGGTCTTCAGTCTCTATACCGATAATCAGCTGGTGATAAATTCTGCTACCGAACTGATCAGTCGGGTCGATCCCATTTACAAAGCCGAGTTGGTCAGCGCTAATGTCCCATTAGCGACGCGGGTCGGTTGGCGCCCCACCGTCACGGTGAAAGTAAAAAATACCGGTTCGGCCACCTGGGATAGTTCGATGCGCTTGAAGATATATGATCTCAATGGTCGCGCCAGTCCATTCCGCGATACCAGCTGGAACACTTCCGCGGGTGATATCAAGATGAAAGAGACCACCGTTCGCCCGGGTGCTACCGCAACTTTTACCTTTCGCTTGAACCCGGCTCGATCTGGTCTTTACCGGACGGAACTTCAACTGACTACCTCCGCTTCACCCGAAATCGTACCGGACAGTAACTTCGTCCGGATACTGCGCGTTGATCCTAAGTAGACAATATACTAATCATAAAGAAACAAGACCCCTAGCGAGTGGCGCACGGGGGTCTTTCGACGAGCAGCTTGAAGGTGCCCGAGCTGCTGCCTAGGAGCCGGGTCGGGGCGGTCCGATCGCCTGACGCCGCCAGAACTGAACCCACAAACGGATAACCGCATTCTTGAGCTGGAGCAGGTAATTCCAAGGTAGCTCCCCCCTCAGAATCGGCATCCACCACGGTGCTTCGACACCAATCTCGACCACTCTCCCCTTGACAGAGACTACGGTGATTGTAGCGGGTCCGATTCGGACCACGTCACCATAGGTACGTTTCATCACGAGCATGGCCACATCCTCCTGCCTGATGGCGCTATCTTCGTTTGTTGTGATCTGAGGTGTCCCAAGGTGCGCTAATTGGCAGCACATCGCACACAGTATACTGGCTGGTCGTCGCCTTGTCAACTGGTATGAAATACTCATACTATTTTCGCTTTACCTAGGAGAGTTTTTATGCTATTATGAAGCCTGATTATACCCGATAATACCTAACCGATTTTTTTATGTATCTTACCTGGCTGGGCTTAAATTCCTTCAAAATTCAAACGTCCGATTGCACACTTTTCACGGACCCTTATGGAATTGTTTCCGGACTGAAATTCCCCCGTTCCCAGGCTGATGTTGTGACCGTTTCCCAACCCGAAAATCCACTAGCTAATAACCTTGACGGCGTCAGCGGCACACCCTACCGGATTGTCAGTCCAGGAGAATATGAGGTAAAAAAAATCTTTATCCGCGGCATCGCCGATGCTGGTGTCACGTTGTTCTATTTTGAAGTCGAAAACGTCAGCATCGCCCATATTGCGGCTCTCAAGCACCCGCTGACCAGCGAACAGCTGGAAACTTTTGAAGATGTCGATGTGCTGCTGGTGCCAGCCGGGAATCCGAAGGCTGTCGAAGTGGACCAAGCCGTCAAATTGATTAGTCAAATTGAACCCAGGTTGGTTGTGCCAATGTTTTATAAAATACCGGGCTTGAAATCGCCGGCCGAACCGTTGCAGCCTTTTCTCAAAGCCATGGGCGGACAGACGCCGGAGTCGCTCCCCAAGCTTAAACTGATCAAACGCGACCTGCCCCAGTCTGAAACCAAGGTGGTTGTTTTGACCCCGTAATCATCATGCCCAGAGCCGCTAAAAAACTTGTTGCCAAACGATCCCGCCGCGTACCGATTCGCGTACTTGAATCCGCTCCGGAACCGGCCCGGCCGGCGTTAGATGAAACATTCCTGGAGCACCGCCCACTCACGAGTGCGGCCGTGAAACCCAAGCCGGACACGGTGGCCAAACGCACTCCGCCGGTTTTTCAATTACCTGACCGGCCGGCCAGACGCGGCGCCTTGGTCTGGGGAGTGGGTATCAGTTTCATGTTGGTGCTGACGATATGGTTGGGCGTCATGCGCTTCCGGCCCCAGCGATCCGGCCCTAATTCGGCCGACGAGACAATAGCCAATATCGGACGGGTGCTGTCAGACTTCTCTGACCAATTCGATCAGCAGGTTAATGATGTCAAACAGCAATTGGACGACGCCGGCGACCCAACTACGCCGGAAGTCAAGGAGTTGCAGAAACAAGTTTTTCCCGAGTTTATTAAATAATAGTAATCACAGTTAATATTACCGACGTATGACTGAAAATCCCATCGGCACAATTTCACCCCGCCAGATAACGGACGAAATGCAGGAGTCGTATCTCGACTATGCCATGTCCGTGATAGTTTCGCGCGCCTTGCCGGACGTGCGTGACGGTTTGAAACCGGTCCATCGACGAATCCTCTACGCCATGTGGACGATCGGCTTACGGGCCGGCGCCAAGTTCCGCAAATCGGCCAATGTGGTCGGTGAGGTGCTGGGCAAATATCACCCGCACGGGGATATGGCCGTCTACGATTCCATGGTCCGCATGGCCCAGGATTTTTCTCTGCGCTACCCGCTGATCGAGGGCCAGGGCAACTTCGGTTCGATCGACGGTGACAGCGCGGCCGCCCATCGTTATACCGAGGCCCGGCTTGATCGCATTTCGGACGAGATGCTGGGCAGTATTGAAAAGAACACCGTCAACTTCCTGCCCAACTATGACGGCTCGCAACAAGAGCCCCAGGTGTTGCCATCACGGCTGCCCAATCTGCTGCTCAATGGCACGATGGGCATTGCCGTCGGCATGGCCACCAGCATTCCGCCGCACCATCTCGGCGAAATCATCGAAGGGACCGTTCACCTAATCGACCACCCCAACGCGTCGGTCGAAGACCTGATGCAGTTTATCAAGGGGCCGGACTTTCCGACCGGCGGTCAAATATTTGATATCAATGAAATTTCCCAGGCCTACGCCACCGGCAAGGGCCGGATTGTGATGCGCGGCAAGTGTGAAATTATCGAAGCCGATTCCGGACGTTTTCAGATTATTGTCAATGAAATACCGTACCAGGTAAACAAGGCCCATCTTATCGAACATATCGCCCAGCTGGTCAATGATAAAAAGATCGATGGCATTAGAGACCTGCGCGACGAGTCGGACAAAGATGGCATCCGGGTGGTGATCGATTTGAAAAAAGACGCCTATCCCAAGAAAGTTCTCAACCGCCTGTATAGCCTGACCGAGCTGCAAACCGCTTTTCACGTCAACATGCTGGCGTTAATTGATGGCTTGCAGCCGCGCGTGCTCACGCTCAAGATGGTGCTCGAAGAATACATCAAGCACCAGCAGGAAGTGACCCGGCGCCAGGCTCAATACGATCTGGATCGAGCCAAAGAGCGGGCCCATGTGTTGGAAGGTCTAAAAATCGCCTTGAGCCATCTGGATGCGGTAATCGCGACGATCAAGAAGTCGAAAGACAAAGATGAAGCGAAAGTAAACCTAATGAAGCGGTTCAAGCTGACCGAGATCCAGAGCGTCGCCATTCTGGAAATGAAGCTGCAGCAGCTGGCCAACCTGGAACAGCAAAAGATCCTGGACGAATTAAAAGAAAAGCTGGCCATCATCAAAGATTTGCAGGCATTACTAGCTTCTCCTAAACGGATTCTAAGCGTTATCAAAGCCGACTTGGCGCGTATCAAAGAGAAATACGGCGATGCCCGGCGTACTCAGGTCTTCCCCAACGCCGTCGATAAATTTACTCAGGAAGACCTGATACCAAACACACCGACTATCGTCATGACAACCCATGACGGATATATCAAGCGGGTGGAGCCGGAGTCTTTCCGCACCCAGGGCCGCGGCGGCAAAGGTGTTATCGGCCTAACCACCAAAGAACAAGACTTCGTGGAACACTTCTTCAGCACCACCACTCATACCGACCTGCTGTTCTTTACTACTAAGGGCCGTGTCTTCCAGCTTAAGACTTATGATATTCCGCCGGCCAGCCGTACCGCCAAGGGCCAGGCGATAGTAAACTTCCTGCAGCTGCCGAGCGAGGAAAAAGTTTCAGTAATTCTGCCGATATCGGAATTGAAGGAATACAAATTCCTGACTATGGTCACCCGCGATGGCGTGATCAAGAAGGTCGACATTACTGACTTTGCCAAGGTGCGGCGTTCTGGTTTGATCGCCATCAAGCTGCGAGCCGATGACATCCTGCAATGGGTCAAACCCACTACCGGACATGACAATCTGATTCTGGTCAGCGAACAGGGCCAGTCGATTCACTTCCGGGAAAAAGATATTCGAGCTATGGGTCGCAATGCTTCCGGTGTACGCGGCATCCGGTTAAAGAAGAATGACCGAGTCTCCGGAATGGACGTAATCTCCGAAGGCAAACCGGGACCGAACGAGCAAATCCTGGTAGTGATGGCTAATGGCTTTGGCAAGCGCACCGGTATCAAGAACTACAAAGTCCAGGGTCGGGGCGGCAGCGGTATCAAAACCGCCAAAATCACGCCCAAGACCGGCCAGATTTGCGCTGCCTTCATCGTCAATGCCAAACTGGAACAAAACGATATTATCATTATGTCCGAGCGTGGACAAGTAATCCGCCTGCCGCTCAAATCGGTCTCCGTGCTCGGCCGCGCCACTCAAGGCGTCCGTCTGATGCGATTCTCCGAGTCAGCGGATAAGGTGGCGTCGGTGACAATCATATAACACACCAATTTATTCGTAGGCGACCAAGCGATTGGTCGCCTACGGAACAGATAATAGCCTCCGGAGGACGGGGGCTGTTTTGGTATATGACTTCAATTCGAAACTTTTAAAAGTTTCTAAATACCGAAAATGAAGCCACGGCGTGGTCCGTATACAATACCAAAAGAAAACTCGAACTGTTACGTCCGAGTCTGATTGTCTGTCACCGCCCAACATCTTCCGTTGTGAGCGGCCACACCGTTTCGATGTTCCGGAACAGATCCGTCAGCATGCCACCCAGCCGTTCTCGAATGACCCGGATACCATCATCGTCCGGTTGATGATTTGCGGTCAGAGCCCAGAGGTACCCTCGCAGTTCAAGCATGGCCGCGATGACCTTAGGATGCCGTGGAGCAACTTCCAACACACCACTTTTAGCCCGGACGCAGGCAACGGTTTGGCGCTGAACGCTGTACTGTTCACACAATCCAGCCTTGTCCCATGATTGGACAAGCCTAGTTAGGTCCTCATTCCGCCAAAGTTTGCCAACGGTGTGTTCTAGATGGGAACCTTGGCCACCTAAGTGCTCGCCGAAAATGAACACAACCCACGGCTGGTCACCCGCGTTCCACCGTGTGACCACCTCAACTAACCTTGATGGTTCCCATGTTCCAGCTTCGAGTTGACTTGGGTTCCAAACAACTCGGAAAAGTAGCCTTTTTTCGGTGAACTCCGCTAGCCAGTCAACAAACCCTTCAGGAATCATCATGCCCTCCAGTCGCCTAGGTAAAAACCGTCGGCTATGGTTGTTGGATCGGGCTTCCGGTTTGGAAACCGTCAAAGAACCAACCGAACCTTAATATCAATTGGAAATTGTGTCAAACTTCAGAACCTTCAATTCGTAGGCGGGCCCCGTACCAGACTCGGTACGGGGTTTGCCCGCCTACGTTGTATTGATACTAAATAAAAACGACTCGGATGATCTCATCCGAGTCTAGGTTAGTGGTGGTGGCAGCTCCCAGTCGCCACCCGATGCCGTCACTTGAATTGGTTTCTCGCCCAGCCAGACGCGGCACAACGTCAGGACAACTTCAGGGCACGGCGTTGGCGTGGTAGCGAAGAATCCTCCCAACGGCGCGTATGAGCCCCCCGCCCCGTAACGCAGTATGACGCGAGCAAAGAGATAGTGGCCGGGGCTTCCGATGAAACGGGCGTTGAGCCCGGCCAGTAGCACAAAATGCTGTACCGAGTCCGGATCGAAACCCTCTTTCCGAGCCGCCGCGATAATCGCACTGCCCACTGAGACCGCGTTGACCAAGCCCGGGACGCCATCATAGACCGGTGGATAGCAGTAAACGATTGAGTCGTCTTCGAGCACGACATAATATGGTCGGCGGCCTTGGCAAAGAGGACAGGTAATGGGCTTCAATTCAAGTGGCATCTTTTAGCTCCTCGTTGAAAAAGGGCAGAAATCGGATCATCTCTGGTTTAGAGATTGTTTTGCTTTGGCCATTTGAGTTACCCAGACTCTAGCATTTTTATCACTACTGTCAACCCAGTACCGTAGGCGAGGATGCCTGCCCGCCGAAGCCCTGGCGTAGGTGGGGCCAACCTCGCCTAAGTCCAGGGTGTACACCAGCCCTTGCCAAAATACCAAATATTAGTTATGATTCTCTCGAACACATATGGGATTACCTGGGAAAAAACTACCGAAGTCCGCAAAAGGTCCGAGACTGGCGCGCTTGAAACAAATCGCAGCCAATCTGACGTCCTGCCCAAAATGCAAGAAACCGATTCGGCCGCATCAGTCCTGCCGTTTCTGCGGTTATTATAAAGGGCGCGAAGTTGTTGCCGTGAAATTCAAAGCCGGCAAATCGAAAGCCAAAGCGGAAACAAAGAACGCTAAATCATAAACTGTTTCACGGCATGTCGAACCGACACCTTGGTCGAACCATTGCGATGCAGACACTGTACGAATGGGACTTCAACGGCCAAAAACAGTCCGATTTAACGCAGGCGGCGCGGTCGAACGTGGAAAAGTTCGCGCCCGGTTTTGATGACAGCGAGTTTACCGTTCAATTGATCACCGGCATTCAGAAGCACTTAGATGGCATCAACGGCATCATCGTCAAATACGCGCCCGAATGGCCGCTGCCGCAAATCACCGTGGTAGATCGGAATATACTCCGGATCGGAGTTTTTGAATTACTATACTCGCCCGACATTCCGCCCAAAGTGGCGATCAATGAGGCGATTGAGTTAGCTAAGACTTTTGGTGGCGAATCATCGGGCAAGTTCGTTAATGGCGTACTGGGCGCTATCTTCAAGGATCTCGAAGCCAAGAAAATCACCCCCCAAGTTCCAAAATCAGCAGTTTCAAGATAGTTCCTGAGTTTCTATTGGTTAATTATTATTTGTTACTTATTAATTCTTAAATCCTGGCCGGCGCAGGAAACACGGTATCAAACTTGATACCAGGTTCCCTACTCTGGTCCGCGGAGGACACATGAAAGATCTTGCCCGACTCGAAGAACGTTTAGGCGTCAAGTTTAAGAATCAGGATTTACTCACTCAGAGCCTGGTGCATCGTTCCTATCTCAATGAACATCCGGAATTCCGGCTCGGTCACAATGAGCGCTTGGAATTTTTAGGTGACGCAGTGCTCGAATTGGCTGTAACGCGCTATCTTTATGAGCAGTACCCGGCCCAAACCGAGGGCGAACTGACCAATTGGCGCGCCAGCTTGGTGAATAGCGATAAACTAGCCGAGTGCGCCGAAGAGCTGAATATCAACGATTTTCTTTATTTAAGCCGAGGCGAATCAAAAGACTCACAATCCAAGGCGCGCCGCTACATTCTCGCCAATGCCTACGAAGCTATCATTGGCGCGATCTATCTGGATCAGGGCTTTGAGGGCGCCGAAAGTTTCTTGCATCGCGAGCTGCTGCCCAAGCTGGCCAACATCCTGGCCAATCAACTTTACTTGGATCCGAAAAGCCGGTTTCAGGAACGCAGCCAGGAAGTGGTTGGCGTCACGCCCCGTTACCAGGTAATTGCCGAGTCGGGCCCTGATCATGACAAGAGATTCGAAGTGGGGGTTTTCCTCAATGATGAGCGGGTCGCTACTGGCATTGGCGCTTCGAAGCAGGAAGCCGAAGAAGCAGCCGCCCGCAAAGGCCTCGAAGTAAAAAGCTGGCTGTAATCTTTTCCTCCGGAGAATTACCTTAATTTTACCTTTTAAATTTTGAATTATTAATTTTTCTTGACTATGAGCGCGCTTGATCTCGTTCTCATTACCATGACTACTTTCCTGATGATTGTCGGCTTTTTAGGTACTCTTGTGCCAACGCTGCCGGGATTGCCGTTGCTCTGGGGCGTGGTCATGATTTATGGCATCACTACTAAGTTTGAAGAAATCGATAAGAATTTTATGATTCTGACGACGTTGCTGGTGGGATTGATTATTCTGCTTGATTTGATTGCCAGCCTACGTGGCACTCAAAAAATTAAGGCGAGCTTTTGGGGTGCGGCTGGAGCGATAATCGGCGGTGTGGTTGGGGCCAGTTTTCATTCATTAGCCACGCTGGTTATTATGCCGATTGTCGGCGCCGTCATCGCCGAACTGCTAACCGGCCGTGACGCGATTTATAAAGTCGAAACGCAGAACTATCATTTTATCGGCTTTGTCGGGGGTACAATAGTAAGAGTAGCCGTAGGCGTGACCTTGATTGCCATGTTTCTGTCGAAGGTGCTGTAGGTCTTTTATCACGATTCGAGTCTGACCTATTGACAAAATGACAAAAATTTGGTAGCGTTGGGTTAGACATCAAGCGATGAGGCAATAACCGTTTCCATAATAAGCGCACCTTCCAAGTAGGTCAGTGTGATACGTTCGTTGCCAACCTAGAGAAAGGGGCGAATCCATGAACAATAGAGCGTTGGTAATTCTAGCGGTACTGTTCAGCCAGTTCTGGGCGTTCAACCCGGCAATGTCAGCTGACACCGAGTCGTCGGCATCAGCCGATACCGATAAATGCTTCGTCAAGCCATCCGACATTGACAAGGCCTGCATCACCAGAGGTTGGTGTATCCAGGCGGAAAACTTCGCCTTTCGGATTCTCCCGAAGGAGGACATGTCGGTCCAGTTTCTTCAATATCTGCAAACAACACCGGGCAGCCCGAATTTGGAGTTTGTTATCAAGCAGGTGATGGAAAACCCGAATACGCGAACGTTCTCATGTTCAATCCGGCCGTTACCCGCGGTTCACGCCATTAACTTCAAATGGAACATCGGGTTAGTTCTCAAATCCGGTGATCGAGTGTGGGCGACAAGCTGGATATACCTGACTAACGGAATCTTTTCCGCCCACGAGCCATTCGGGTTACAGTTTGTTCCCGGTGTACAAGGCATGAGTGACTCCGGCTGCTCGTTTGAATTATTTTGCGTTTTTCCCAACCAGACTGAATCTGGGAAAGAATGGCGCAACGGCCAAGTTTCCGGCCTCGTCATCGAGTGACATGGGCCAAGAGTGTCCGTGGCATAAACGCAGCGAAGGTAACCTTAGTTGCCACGGAGGAATGGCGGCCATTGGGATAGCCGCCAAAGGAGGTTCTCATGAGACGGCTTCTGGTTCCCCTGTTCGCGCTGGTTCTGTTGGTCACGCCCATGGTCATACCGACCGTCCAGGTCACGACCGATCAGAACAACGCGACGATCATGACCGCCGGCAACGTCAACACGGCGACGGCACCGACGGACATCGGGACAACGATCCATCTGGCGAACATCGAGATCACATTCGCACAGGGTGGAAACGCGCAAGCCTGGAACTTGATCTACGAGCTCTGCAGGGCCGGGGTGCCTGGCATGTGCGAGCTCTACCAGGACGGTCAGGGTATCCTCTGGTAGATCGACGGTTCCGGGGTTCCTGATCTGGTACTCGGGCATCGTATTTCAATCGCAAGGGCGGATGAAGCACGATGCTCTTTTTTTATTATTATATCGCTTTAGCCTGACTGCTTATTTTACAAAAGTTGGCCCGCTCTTGACATTGTATACAGGTAGTACTAAGGTGGAATCAAATTGAATATGTGAGGCGATGAGCTATTGTCTGAATCTGGTCGCTTTCCCTATATAATTGCTAGTCTAAAGGCTTTTATGGAGGGGCGGACAATAGGGAGCTAGTAGCGAAACCGACACGATTCCACTCGATCATCAGCCTCAATTCGTTGAGGTTTTTGTGTAATATTAGGCATTTTCTCAAGCATCCTAGTCTTATCCGAATACAAACCTCGGGTGAGACGGGGTGCTGGAGGGAAACCCGACAGCACCTTGACAACCTGTTTGACAAACATCCAAGTGATAGTAAAGTTCTGCACAACTGCCGATGGGAATACATCTCAGCGGCCATCCGGTCCGTCCTGATCGAAGGAGGTCTTGTCATGCGACTCATCGGAACACTCATCATCCTCACCGTGCTCATCACGAGCGTGGCGGGGGCACAGACGGAGCAGGTCTGGATCAAGGGGAACCCTATTCCCCCAGACACTACTGCTGCGACGCCCTATACGTGGGCCATCGTCGGTGATACCCTGTCGGTGAACGGCTACGTGGCGGCTATCGCACCACCGACGCCGCCGACTCGACGGCCCGACACACCGACTGGCAATCTGAGCCAGGAGGCATACGATGCCATGTTCGTAGCCAAGGCTACGGACAAAACCAACTACGCCATCGCGCGAGCCGGGTGTGAAGTGTTTGGAGCGAGTGATCTAGTGGCCAAGGCCGAGATCATCGACGAAATCACGATCCTGGTAACTTGGGCTGACCAGCCCGACCGCCCGGAGTACGTTCGCATACCGACCCAGGAAAAAGCCGGCAAGCGTTCCGGGCCAGCACGGCTTCAAGACATCAAGACCGCCTACGAATACGACCTAGCACGCGGTAAGTACCTGCTCATCTACTCGTCTTCCAGTTTTGCTTCCGTCGGATCAGCCGACTGGCCAGCCTGGAAGGCGGAGATTGAGCGGGCGCGCGCCGGATTCGACAAGCGCACCTGGAATGGCCACCTGATCGATCCGATGTCGGCGATGCTCTTCCGAAACCCGGCGACCCTGTCCAAGGTTCGCCGCGTGGCGGGCTGACCGCTATGCGCCGCCCAGCAATCATCACCGTGGTCTTGCTGGCAATGCTGGCGGGACCGGTACTGGGGGCTAACCAGTCCCCGAAATACCACCAAGGACTGCTGTTCGCGCCCTACAACTGGGCGCTACAGAACTACAGCAACTTCTGCTTGAAGCTCACCGACCAGGGTAAGACCTACGTGGTCTGGGCCAACGACGAAGGGGACAACGCACCCGACGACGCCACCGTGGATCGGTGGCGCTGGTACTGCAAGGAAGGTAGTATCGCCATGTACTTCGTGGATACCCATTCATGGAGTACGGCGGCTGCCTTCGAAGCATACAGTCTTACGGGGCAGACAGAGCGCAACAATGCGATCACCGCCTATGAGGCGACCGACGACTGGGCACCGGGTGATCTTTGGCCTGGACAGACATCGGATGGATATGACATCTGTATCAATCCCACCAAGATATCCTGGCTGCTCCAGTCGGGGCTGAACACAATCGCCATCGTGGACGGTTGCTTCAGTGCTGGATGGATCGGCACTGGGTTCGCCAACGCCCGGGTTGCCGTCGGTTTCAGTGGCTCAACGGCTGGCAACATATACACCAACACCATGCTCAGCCGTATGAACGGGGAGGGCGGCGCCAACCTTAGAAGCGCCAGCTCGGCCATCGCTGGAATCGGCAGTGGGCTTACTTACACCGGTAGCGGGGAAACCGTATTCTCCCCGGTGGTTACGGATGTCAACCCTGACCCCGGAACACTACTCAATGACGAAAAGACCGACGGTTGGATCGAGTTCGATTCAGCTATGGACACCAATCAAGACGTCGCCACTCGTGTCCAAGCCAGCGGTTGGGCCTATCTAACCGACTTCTGGTGGTCGGGCGACCACCGGCTGAACTACAAGATCAACCTGCTGCTTCCGGGTGATTTCACCATCACTTGCGCAGACTTGACGGATGGCAGTAATGCCATCCTGGACGGCAACCAGAACCCCTATGACACAAACGGACAAGGTCCCAATGGGGACGACTACGTCTACAGCCTGGCCAGCGGCTACACTAGCCCGAACACCGCCGCTACCTTCACCGGTGTGTGGGCGTTCCGGGACATAGACGGAATCCACGTTCTTTGGCTGACGGATCCGGAACTGGGATCGATCAACTTTCAGGTCTGGGGCGGTGAACACCGAGAACAGCTCCTGACAACCGTGCCAGCCGAGGGCGGCGTTCTGCCGCACTTCTATGAGGTGGTCGTCCAGAGTACGGCCGACTTCCTAGAAGTCGCGGAAAAAGCCAAGGATCCCACGACTGAAACCAGTTCGCGGCCATTTCCGGTTTCACCGGTACCACCACCGGAGCTGGCCAGCCTTCGCAAGCTGAACCAAACGGTGTCGACCTGGCAACCAACCCCATACACGCCGGAGCTACCACAAGACCGCTCCACGACAACTGTCCTTCCGGCGTCACACTTCACCTACTACACGTCCCAAGCTAGCTGGGTGACCATCATCCAACCCATCATCAACTACTGGGCTCAGTGGGGCTGGAACTCGCAGGTGATCGTGGGGTCGAACGACCCTAACGCGGCCAAATCAACATTCCGGGCCGCTTACGACGCGAACGTTGCCGCCGGGTGTTCCTATCCCCCATTCTGCACGATCGTCGGGGAAGCTAACCAGGGCGACCGACCCGCGGCTAACATCGTTGGGACATTCTACATTCCCGACGAGAATCAACAGTGCTACTGGAATAGCTGCGGTTCAGACCTGCAGATGGTCAACTTCTTCGATGAAGGACCCGAGTGTTACTACTCCCGGGTCTACGCTACTACAACGCAGGAGCTCAACAACTGCGTCACATCCACACTGCAGTACTACAATGGGCAGTACGTGTCCAGCCCCAGAGCCCTGGCCATCGTTGGCGACCTATCCAGCATGTGCCACGACGTGCCGGCCCCACGCCTCCTCTTCCAGGAGATCGGCGGGTGGTACACGGGTGCCGGGGTACCTTTCACCCAACTCAACGAAACAAGTACGGGCTGCTATGACTACCTTGCTAAGCGCAATATGTTCGTGGCAGCTGTCCAGAGTGGGGTGACCGAGATCATCGGAACCGGCTCGCTGACAACGCGTGAAATCTGGCCCGGCTTCTTCGCTCAACTATCCATGGGCTCTCCGTTATCGATGTCACTGCTTCCCACGAAGCAGCGGATCGTGCTGGAGTTCCCGGGATGCGACATGGCCGACGGGGACCGCAACAATCCCACCTACTACCCGCCGCTCACCAAACGGTGGATGGTGAACGATCCCGCGGCCGGCGCATCAGCCGTGCTCGAGCTGTCTCATTCCCGCGGCGGATCCCAAGCCTTCCACCACCGACTAGCCCGGGAGTACTTCAGCGAAAGGATTTCTCCCGGACATTGGTGTGCACAGGAGGTCTACCAGACCGCAATCAAACGACTCTGGAAGACCGAGTCCATGCGCACCTATCTGAAGCTGGCTATGGCCTATGGTTTTCCCATTCCACTGCACGACTTCCTTAGCCCGGCCGGCATGCCCGACTTCCAACCCCTGCCGGACAAAGCCGACCTGCAGCTGACCAACGCTCCAAATCCTGGCCGGACCACGGAGCTGCGCTACGACCTACCGGGTATGGCGCGTGTATCCTTGACCATCTACGGCGTCTCCGGCCAGCGCGTCCGAACTCTGGTGACACCGAACGTCATCCAGAGCCCCGGATCATACAGCTTGACCTGGGACGGCCAGAATGACAACGGCGCCCGCGCTCAGGCCGGTGTCTACTTCGTTCGATTGGAATTGGATGGGCGGATCGTAACATCGCACAAGGTTACGCTCCTCTAGCCCTCCACCAGATCGAACCCTCAGCCAGTGCCTGTGCTTAGTCTGCCCTCGAGACTAACGCACAGGCACCACATCTGAGTGTTTGATTATTAACCCCACTAAATGGGGAGAGGAAACGACTATGCAAAAACTGCAAATCATTGGCCTAGGAAGTGGCCTGCTATTGGCGACGTTATTTGTGGTAGTAGCTGGTTGGCTGACACAGCCCAAACCGGCTGAAGCCAGAACTGAAATTACGTACGGACAACTGAAATTGTGTTACCACGATTGTGGCAATGATCACGACTGCTTAGCTCGCTGCTTAGCGAAGAACTAGCATTAATAGTTATTGAACTATTTACACGTAATCACCCTTAGGGGGGGTCGAGGAAATAACTTATGACAAGAAAGCGTCTTATCAGCCTAGGGTTTGGCTTGCTGGTTTCGGCCATATTTGTGGTCGCAGCGGGTGTATTTTTCCAGCCCAAACTGGCGGAAGCATCAAATAGAATGACTATAGGTCGGATTAAGTATTGTTACCACGAATGCGGCAACGATCAAGCCTGCCTGGATCGATGTCTAGCTAAGGATCAGTAAATATATTATCGGTACAGTACCGGTTTAAATATATCAGTGCTAATTATTTATCTCATATAGAGAAAAGGAATGGTGTATGTCAAAGATACGTTTGCTCGGCATGGCCATTGGCCTGCTCGTCGTATCCCTCTTCGTCGCCGGTATTGGCGTGATGGCCAAACCTAAACCGGCTGAAGCGACCTGGGGTAGGCTAAAGTATTGTTACGAACAGTGCGGCAATAATTCTGACTGCATTGCACGGTGTATGGGCAAAACTCAAAATGCCAGCCAAGAGGGCGGCGGCTCAGACTGGTAGGGTGAATTAACCGAAAATAAACCGTCCAACTCCCGGTCGGGTGCCGGGTAAGGGCGGTTTTTTAGTTTACAATAATAATTTTCTTGCCGGATTGATAATAATCTTGTACAATATGTGGGTAATTATCGTTAGTTTCTGAAAATTTTCTTATTTTCAAAGTCTGTCTGTAAACCACCAGTTATGTATCTCGAAAAACTCGAAATCCAAGGCTTCAAGTCATTCGCCAACCGAGTATCAATGCAATTCAACCGGGGGATCTGCGCGATTGTCGGCCCTAATGGTTCGGGAAAATCCAACGTGGCCGACGCGGTGCGCTGGGTGATGGGCGAGCAGAGTTTGAAACTGCTGCGCGGTAAAAAGTCCGAAGACGTGATTTTTTCCGGTTCGGATAAGAAAGCTCGCTTAGGGCTAGCCGAGGTCTCTTTGCATATCAACAACGAGGACAATACTATGCCGATCGACTACCCACAGGTGGTCATCACTCGCCGGGTGTTCCGATCGGGTGAAAATGAGTACTTATTGAACAATTCCAAGGTCCGACTGCAGGATATAATTCTATTGCTCGCCAAATCCAACTTCGGCCAGCGCAGTTATTCGGTGATCGGCCAGGGTATGATTGAATCCGTGCTGACTTCATCACCCCAGGAACGGAAAGAGTTTTTTGATGAAGCCGCCGGCGTGCGCCAATTCCAGATCAAGAAAGAACAGGCGCAACAGAAACTGGAGCACACTCGAGAGAATCTGCGCCAAGGCGAAATGCTGATGCAGGAAATCGAACCGCGGCTGCGTTCACTCACCCGCCAGGTCAAACGCCTGGAGCGGCGCGAGACGATCGAACAAGACTTACGCTTGGTACAGAAGGAATACTTCGCCGGGCTGTGGCGGGACATATCCGGCCAGTTGAGCGAGTTGGATGGTCAGCAGTCAGCCACCAACCAAAGACTGCGGTCGGCTACTAGCGAGCTGCGCGCTGTTCAAACCCAGCTGGAAAAGATCGAGAGCGAGAGTTCCCGCGAGGATGCTTTCCGCCAATTGCAAAAAGAATACAACCGCTTACTCGACCAAAAAAACACCCTGCTGCAAGACCAAGCCGTACTCAAGGGCCGCCTGGAAGTCGAAGCCCATCAAGCCGGTGAGACAAATCGGGTCTGGCTGTCAAAACAGGCCGAACAGATCGACCGCCGGATCAAAGAAGTATGTGATGATCTAGCACCGATCAATGACCAGCTTAGCGCCGCTCAAACCGCCCTGGAAACCAAGCGAAGCGAACAGGCCGTGGTGGTGACAAAGTTCGAAGAATTAGAACGCGGTTTGCTGTTGGCTAAGGAGCGCATGGAAACCAGCAAGCCTATTTCGGTAAAAGAGATCCACGACCATCTCAAGGATATCGAGACACGTCAAGCAAAATTCATAGAGGCGCTCAATGCCGCCCAGACGGTGGAGGATATCGGACGTATCAAAAAGCACGCCCAGGAAATATTCCGCAGTCTGAGCCAGTATTTAACCGAGTTGAGCCGGTCAGCGCCCGCTTCCGGTACCGATGAAGTAATACGCTTACAACACGAGCTGACCAACTTCTTGAAGAGCCGCGATAGCCTGGTCAATGAGATCAATGACTGGATCGTCAAAGTACGTATGCTGGAAGACAAGAAAGCCTTATTGATCGAACATCAGAATGAACTGGAACAGGAATTAAATCGTTTACGACGCGAACTGGAATTGTCCGAAAGCAGTTCCAAACAACCGGCTGAATCGCGCGCCGCTGCCGCCAAAGAGAACCAGAGCCTAAATCAGAGCATCGAAACCCTAGATCGTGATTTGAAATCGTCTAGAATCAAGATCGAGCAATTCAACCAGGTCGAGCAGCAGAAAAAAGAAGAGCTGTTTGCCCTGCAGAAACAGTTCCGTGACCGGCAGAATACTCTCAACGCGGTGACCCAGGAATCAAACGAACTGCGGGTCAAACAAGCCCGCCTGGAAACCCGCCGCGACGACCTCGATCGGGAAATGCGCGCCGACTTGCCCGAAACATTGTTAATCGAAATACAAAAAGACTTTATAAATATTATCAGCGAATCGCCCGCTTCCGTATTGCTAGAACGAATCACCAGCATCAAGCATCAGATCGAGCTGATCGGCGGCATCGACGAGAACGTCAGCTCGGAATATGAGCAGACCAACGAGCGCTTTGAGTTCCTATCCAAACAGGCCGAGGATCTGCACCAAGCCATTGAGTCATTGGACAAAGGCATCGCCGAGCTGGACGAACAAATCAAGGATCAGTTCGACGAATCGTTTCAAAAGATCAATACCGAGTTCACCCGGTACTTCAAGATGCTGTTCAAGGGCGGTTCGGCTAAATTAATTTTGAACAGAGAAGAGCTTTTTGAAGACGCCGATGAGGACGACGAAGATGATGAATTCGATGGCGAAGAAGACGCCACAGAAGAAGCGCCGAAACAACCGAAGAAGCATTCGATTGGCAAAGTCGTCACCGGCATTGAAATCCAAGCCATTCCGCCGGGTAAACGGGTCAGCAGCATCAATGTGCTGTCCGGCGGTGAGAAGTCGCTCACTTCCATCGCGCTGATTTGCGCGATCATTGCTAATAATCCATCGCCTTTCGTGATCCTGGACGAAGTGGACGCCGCCTTGGACGAATCGAATTCGATTAAGTTCTCGAACATCCTAACCGAGCTGGCTCACAAGACGCAGTTCATTACCATCACCCACAATCGCGCCACCATGCAACAGGCTTCAATTCTCTACGGCGTTACCATGGGTGCGGACAGCGTGTCGAAACTCTTGTCGGTGAAAATGGAAGAGGCCGAAGCGGTCATCAACCAACACGGGAATCGGTAAACTGGTTTCAACCGCCCCCAATTAATTCCGTCATTGCGACCCCGCTCAGCGGGGGAAGCAATCCCCATGAAGGTTCACCAAACAATGGGATTGCCGCGCTCGCTGACTCGCTCGCAATGACTGGAATGGAAGTGGTTGTCATGATATAAATAGAGCAAGGCGCGCCCCACCTGGAAACGCGCTTTTTCGTTCTTTACTTTTATCGTAGCGTGCTACTGGGTTGGGGCGGCTATCTTTTTTGGTTTTGACGTCCAAGCGCCCACTATAGTAATAACCGCGATAATCATCTGCTGAACTAATATCGTCACGGCCGTGTTTGTAGACGTAAATTCATCGACCCGGGCAACCAGATAGAATATGCCCATGATAATCGAAAGGCCAATCACGTAACGGCGCCCTAGCAGTGCAGAAATGAAAAGTATTATCGATAAGATGGTGCCTAGAATGGTAATTATGTGCTGCCCGAGCGATAACCCCTTGTCTCCGGCGGTTGTGTACACTGTGATCATCCCCCAGACATTAATCGCAGCCAAAATTAGCAGCAGCGCGATTCCAATCCAACGACGTAGTTTGTGCGACATGGATGTTTGCCTTTTATTCAAGGTTAATATATAAACTGTACACTCGATTTTGGACCAAATCAATAAATCAACATGCCTAATGTTGACAAAAACAGCCTGTTTCTGTAATATCACCATACCATCAATCGGGTTACGAAGGGCAAGTTATAAGTTACGCGTGTAACGAAAGGCTTGAAACTCTAAGTCACCAAAGTTCCGAACTTAAATCTTGTCATCATAACCTACGACTATTCTATGTTAGCAATTAGACTCTCACCAACCGGCAAGAAAGGGCAGAAATTCTTCCGCGTCATCGTCTCCGAAAAAACCAAGGATGTTTTCGGCGACTACATTGAACTGCTCGGCAACTACAATCCGCACCCGAATCCGGCTCAGGCGACACTCAAAGCCGAACGGATAAAATATTGGCTGTCTCAAGGAGCTCAAGCCTCGCCCACCGTGCACAATCTTTTGGTAGATCAAAAAATAATTGACGAACCGAAAGTGACCAGCTGGAAGCCCAAGAAGAAAGAGGTCAGCCCCGAAGAGGCCACCAAGGCAGCCACCGCTTCCGAGCCAGCCAAAGCTGAATCGATCGTAGAAGCCACATCAGCACCGGCCGAGCCAGCCCCTGAAGTGACTCCCACGCCTGAACCGATTAAACCCGCGCCAGCCGCCGAAACTGCGCCGACGCCAGCGCCAGCTGAGCCGAAACCAGCGGAATAGTTCCATCCAAATTTATCATCGATACATCCAGCTCCTACGGGGGCTGGGTTTCGTTTATCGGGGGTTGACAACTATACCCCACACACATATACTGGTGCTGCCCTACAATACTAACCTTTGGCCCTATTGATGGGTCCTCGGCCCGGGGAGATGCGACAGGCACTGGTTATGAAGAGGGCTGGCGTACCTTGCAGATGCGCTCCGAGGGGAGCGTTTTCGTACGAGGCGAATCGCAACGCTTCGCGTTTGACCTGAAGCCTAGGGAGACAGTCGCAGAGGAGCAATCCTTCCCAACGTCTCCCTTCATATTTCTTGATCCTTTCATCATAAGGAGTGTACCCGATGCTCCGTAGCAGCCAGAGGTACTATTCGTTCGTCAACCCGCGCCAGTTTGCGCTCCCCTCTGACCCGCGTGTTGTGATGCGGGTGTCGGGCTGTGCAGCACTCCTCAAGGAGGTGCGGATCGGCCAGGCATTTCTTGCATCGATCCTGACAAATCCTGATCTTCACTGGCATCGCCGCATCGTTACAGGTGGGCGCAGTTCGCGCAAGGGAAAACAGCGCATTTGTTTCGTGGCAAGCGGCGAGCTCCGGTGGTACCAGAACAGACTGTGGAACCTCATGCGCTATATCCTTTCCGTCCGGAACGGACATCTGCTCATCGCGCAAGAGCCGTGCCACTTGTATCGGAACATCAGAACGACCCAGTCGAGTGAGGGAACCGATTTCCCGGCAACAGCATACAACACCGGGTGCAATGTCATTCGCAACGCCCGATGGCACCGCCACAATCAGTCAAGCTGGTGTCTTGACATCTCGGGTGCATTCGCATCCATCCGCATGAAGCACTTGTACCGCTTTCTGCTCCGCAAGCAGTTCCCGCCCGATCTAGCATGGATTATCTGCCGGATGTTCACCTATAACGGCGGACTTCCGCAGGGTGGCCCGTACTCACCCTTCATCTACAACCTGCTCATGCAGCGGTTTGATGAAACTGTTGCGGCTGCGATCGGCGCTCCGACGAAAACTGTGACATTCCATCGAGCCAAACTGGAGGGATTTCCATACAGCGGTCCGATATATACGCGATACGGTGACGACCTCTGCTTCTCCCACCCGGATGAAGAATTCCCTGATGCGCTCAAGGGAACCATCGACCGAGTGATAAGAGAACACCACCTGATTCTCAACGCGACAAAAACGCGCGAGGGTAGACATGGGATCATGGAACTTCCTGGCGTGGTGATTGTACACGGACGCGTACGGCCACCTTCGGCTTATGTCACCCGTGTATGTACGGCTGCCGACCAAGGAAACCTCACCTCCATTCAGCGCTGCGGACACCGCGGCTACCTCCTCACGTTCGGGCGGGCGGGCAGACTCCGATGCCTACGGCAACGGATTAACCTGCGATCCAAGCCGCGCTACGATCAACTTCCGTTCTAATCACGCTTTCAGCAACCGGCCGACACAGACCGGTTTTTCTATTGATAACCCAGCCATTTGTGACTAGTTGATTTGGGTGGATTTGACACTACGCCAGAACATTTTATAATGAAGCTACTGATGCCAGGCTGTCGTGCCTCTCTCTCCGAGGTTAACACGTCGAAACAGCATCTCCGGCTATCAGCTCGTAACAATTAACCGCAACGATGTAATGGCTAAAGAACAAGATCAAGAGTTTGTCGAGTATTGCGTGAAGGGCCTCGTCGACCGTCCGGAAGACGTCACGACCGATCGCATGGTTGATGAAATGGGAGTGTTGATCACTCTCAAAGTCAATCCAGAAGATTTGGGCCAGGTGATCGGCCGCCAAGGCCAGACCGCCAAAGCGCTTCGCACGCTGCTCCGGGTCGTCGGTGCCAAGCACCACGCCCGAGTGAACCTCAAGATCTATGAACCTGAAGGTCACCGTAAGAGCAAGATGATGGAAGAGGCGCCGCAGGAGACGCAACCAACCGCGGTTGACGCCGATATGGACGATCTGAAACTATAACTAGCAGAGGTCAGAAATCGGAAGTTAGAAATCAGAAACCATGTTCCTGATAACGAGAGGACAACAGCCGCTGGCTTAACTGGCGGTTTTTGTTTTTTTATCGTGAGGACAATTTGCTTGTTTTATGGTACAATTCGGCCAGCGATTTGTTGAGAAATGTAAAATTGTACAATTCAAAATTCAAAACATGTGATTCCCCGCTGGGCGGGGTTACATTCATTTTGCATTTTGCATTTTACATTTTGAATTGCTTCCATGCGCTTCGACATCCTGACCACGTTTCCCGATATTTTTGTATCATATTTCAACACCAGCATAATCAACCGCGCCCGGAAGAGCGGCCGAATTAATATAGTCATACACGACCTGCGGGATTATACGACCGACAGACACCGCACCACCGACGACCGTCCCTATGGCGGCGGGCCCGGCATGGTGATGAAAGTAGAACCGGTTTTCAAGGCTTTGAAAAAACTGCGCGCCGTGGCACCGCACAAACTTAAGGATACGAAAGTTATTCTGCTCACACCTCAGGGACGGACTTTTAATCAGCCTATCGCCCGCCAATACTCCGAACTCAAACGATTGATCTTTATCTGCGGTCATTATGAGGGTTTCGACGAACGCATTCGCTCACTGGTGGATGAACAGCTGTCGATCGGCGACTACGTGCTGACCGGAGGCGAGCTAGGCGCCATGGTCGTAGTGGACGCCGTCAGCCGCTTGCTACCTGGCGTGCTGGGTGATGAAACCTCCAGCCATGACGAGTCTTTTTCTCAAGATTTAAAGACCCTGGAATACCCCCACTACACCCGCCCGGAAGTATTCCGCCGCCAACGGGTACCGAAGATTTTATTGTCAGGTGACCATTCAGCCATTGCCAACTGGCGCAAAGCAAATCAGCGTATAAAAAAGCCACGGCCATGAAGACCGAAATCGAAGCTAAATTCTTAGACATTGATCCGGGCGCGATACGAAATACATTGAAGCAAATTGGAGCACGCTGCGTTTACTCTGAACAATTACAAAAGAGAAAGATTTTCGATTCCCCCGATCATCACATGGAGCGGGTTGGCGGCTGTGTTTGGGTTCGTGAAGAAAATGGCAAAATCACATTGGCCTATAAGCAACTTAATAACCGTACACTACAAGGCACAAAAGAAGTTTCGGTACGGGTAGATGATTTTGATCGTGCTTGTGAATTTCTGCTGGATATTGGATTGGTTCTAAGATCCTACCAGGAAACCCGCCGCGAGCAGTGGTTATACCAATCGGTTGAGATTACCATTGACACCTGGCCCTGGATACCCACTTTTTTGGAAATCGAGGCACCTACCGAAGTAGAAGTTCGCAAAACTGCCGCAGCTTTAGGTTTGGAGTGGGAACGAGCCTTGTTTGGCAGTGTCGAAATCGCGTACCAGCAAAATTATGATGTTACGGAGCAAGAAGTTGATTCTTGGCCAAGTGCCACTTTCACCGATATTCCTCAGGATTTGCTCAAAAAGCGAAAAAGAAAATAACTCATGGATGTTCAATCCGAAAACTTGTCCGCATCACCCGCCACCCGCACCCATCGTTACGTGAGCATTTTGAGATATCGAAACTTCCTCAAGCTCTGGGGCGCCCAGGCCAGTTCTAAGCTGGCCGAGAATGTACTAAACTTCAGCCTTGTGATACTGATCTACCAGCTGACCCATTCCAGTTTTATGGTCAGTCTGTTGTTGGTGCTGATTGGCGTACCGCCCATCCTACTATCCGCGGCAGCGGGCGTGGTTGCCGACACCCATAATCGCAAAACAATCATGTTTTTATCAAACCTGACTCGTTTTTTTCTGGTTGTCATGGCGATCATATTTCATGAACAAGCCTGGGTACTGTTGGGAGTCGCCTTTATCCTGTCGGTGCTGGCTCAATTTTTCAGTCCGGCCGAAGTTTCCTCGATTCCCACGCTGGTCGACAAGGAGCATTTATTCACGGCTAACAGCATTTACTCATTTACCAGCTATACCACTTTTCTAATCGGCTATACGATTGCCGGCCCGCTGCTTCAGCGCTGGCACTCCACCAACCTATTTATTTGCGTCATGGTGCTTTACGGCATTGCGTCATTACTGTCGGGCTGGCTGCCTCCCCTTGTTGAGCATCTGCGCGACGCCGCCCAACGCAGTCTGCGGCTGATTGACTGGGCCGACTTCCGTCATCGCCTGACCGAAGGCATGAGAATAATTCTTACCAACCGGGTCATCCGATTCGTGATGATCCAGATGGCTATTGTATTCAGCATCCAGCGCGGCTTCTTATCTATGGCACCGGCCTTCGCTGAAAACTTTTTGAAGTTTAACCTCGACAAGATCAGCGTTTATTTAATTCTACCCGTCGGCGTCGGCGCGCTTGCGGGCGTCTTGTTAGCCAACACTATCAAGCATCGCGTCGCCAAGAGCCAGATGATCACCGGCGGCATGATTATCAACGGGCTGGCCCTGCTCTCTTTGGCTTTTTGGACGGCTGGACATTCGGCTCTAACGGCGTTGGGTGTATCAATTTCCCAGGAAGCATTCGCTCCGATTATTGTATCTATTCTGGCATTTCTATCCGGCTTCGCAGATCCGTTTATTATCGTCTCGGTTCAGACCACCCTCCAGGAACGCACCGAGCCGGCTGACCGCGGACGGGTCTTCGGCGGATTGTATACCTTTATGAACCTAGCCGGGCTGGCTCCGATTTTGATCATTGGCGCCATTACCAACCTAGTTAATCTCAACGTTGTCGTCTTGATTCTGGGACTGACTGTTATGACCGCGGCCGTCTGGGGTATCTTCTTCTACCGTCGGTATGGTTTGGGCGCAGAATAGCCATTTACTGCCATTTTCCGTAGATTCCATCTTGACCCCCCCCTATTGGTAATGTGTATAATGACGGTCGTGGGCGATTCGTCAGTTCTTGGTGAATTGAATCGTTCCTTACATCCGCAAAGTTATCTGTAGCCAAACGACTGACGTTGGCATGGAGAACAAATGGGAAGGAGGTAGCAAAAAGACTTTCCATGTTCACTCGCCACACTACCAGCCACTGTGCAACACGAAACCTAAAAGGAGACCAAGAGAAGTTATGAAACTGAAGAATCTCTGTGTTCTACTACTCTTCGCGGTGATCGCGATCGGAGTCGTCGCGTCCGTTGCTCAGGCTGACACGGCACGAGTCGCCATCAAGGGACCCTCGTATGGCGTCAGTTACACGGTTCAACCTTGGCAGAACGGGGTGCTAAGGGCTCAAAACACCAACGTGACTCTGGTTAATGGATATCGCAATGTCATTTTCTACAACATTCCTCCCGGGTGTGGTTACATCGGAAATGCCTGGCTGAACGGCGTAGGAATCGAGTCTCACACTTGGCCATCAAAGTGCGTCAGTGGAACCACCCAACTCGGTTGTCTGCAGTTCAATGGAGCGGGCGAACCGGAACCATGGAGCGGCAGCTGTCCGTAACCACCGACCAGCGCTCTGACGACTAACAAAACTGTCGTCAGAGCGATTTCTTACTATCAACCAAGTCATATACATTTAGTATTAATACCTAAAATACAAGACATGAACAACTTTGGCACAAACATGATCACTTGGTACGTCATCTTTCCGGTTCTACTGATCGGGCTGGCGGGCATCATTTGGTTTATCTTCAAAATGAGTGTATCGCCCTGGAAACGAGTGGGTATCACCGCGATTAGTATCTTTGCGTTTTTCGGATTCACCGTAGCCGTGTTGGGAGTCTATTATCAATTTAACAAACCGTTCGCCGCTGCATTCAAGACCTATTCTTATTCCGCTTTGGCACCTGACTATGCCTTGTCCGCCTACCATCCAACAAACAACGACCCGTTCCAACTACCCGAAAGAGGGTATGGACCCATGCTGGCCACTCTTGAAGTATACAAAGAAAACGGACAGACAAAGATATTGCGCATTCCGAGAAATAACACCAAATGGAGTGGTTATATATACACTCCCGGAAAGTGGTCAATCGTGGATATCGAAAATGACGTGATGACTATTGCGAAGGATTCTGATTCAAAACCCCTTGTTACTCATACCTCACTTTGGTGGGCATTGACGAAAGACGTCTATAGTATGAATGCGTCTACCCAATAAACTCTAGACTGGTTTGTATACCAGCTGTCCGAAACGACCTAGCGAGAAACACCGGGTCGTTTTGTATCCATCATTATTGAATAGCTTGGGTATTCGTTTTAGTATGGAAGTCTGATTCTGGTAGCCGCCGTGCGCGGGATCTTCTTTTACCGCCGGTACGGTCTGGGTGCTGAATGGGCTGTATTTTAAACATTTTGGCGCCTGTTAATCTATACCGAGCATCGCTTGACAGCCTTTTGGAAATACCTTATAGTACTAGTGCTACAGAAAAGTCGGGGTTTTCAAACAAAACCGTTTAGTATTAACCGGGGAGACAACATTTGACCCAAGGTTAACCACCATCAGTTCCTTTGACCGCTCGGAGAAAAAACAGGGGTATCAAATCATATTGGGTATCACTGTTTTTTCTTCGCCCTACGCCAAGGCTACGGGCGACACTGTCCCCCGTACTTTTTGCGAAGTGCTACCGAAGAAAAAATGCACGTTGACAACCGAAAAGTGATAAGAAAGGCTTCAATCAATTCAATTCCGTCTCCTCAACCGCTTCTCACGAACGGTTTGAGCGAGACAACAAGAAATAATAGAGCTTCATTCCTTAAACGGAATGACACTCTCTCATTCTAATGAGAGTTTGATCCTGGCTCAGGATGAACGCTGGCGGCGTGTCTTAGGCATGCAAGTCGAACGCGCCTACGCTCTTCACTTCGTTCCGAGCTTCGGCGCGCAAGCTACCCTAACCAATAGGGAGCTGCGCTCGCCGCCCGTCCTCCGCAGTGGCAGTCTACTGCTACGGAGGATGGAGAACTCGAGCGTAGCGATGAGTGTAGGCGAGTGGCAAACGGGTGAGTAACACATTGGTAACCTACCCCGAAGTTCGGAATAACCCGTCGAAAGATGGGCTAATACCGGATGTGGCCCAGTACCATATGGTACTGGGGTAAAGGTCGCAAGATCGCTTCGGGAGGGGCCTATGGTCCATCAGCTAGTTGGTGAGGTAATGGCTCACCAAGGCGATGACGGATAGCGGGTGTGAGAGCACGACCCGCCTCACTGGGACTGAGAACTGCCCAGACTCCTACGGGAGGCTGCAGTCGAGAATATTCCCCAATGGACGAAAGTCTGAGGGAGCGACGCCGCGTGTAGGATGAAGGCCCTCGGGTCGTAAACTACTTTTTTCAGGGAAAAATTTTGATGGTACCTGGAGAATAAGGGGCTGCTAACTTCGTGCCAGCAGCAGCGGTAATACGAAGGCCCCGAGCGTTATCCGGATTTATTGGGCGTAAAGAGTTCACAGGCGGTTCGTTAAGTCTTTGGTTAAATTTCGGGGCTCAACCCCGAAGCTGCCGAGGAAACTGGCGAGCTCGAGGATGGGAGAGGCAAACGGAACTACCGGTGTAGTAGTAAAATGCGTTAATATCGGTAGGAACGCCAATGGCGAAGGCAGTTTGCTAGAACATTCCTGACGCTATATGAACGAAAGCGTGGGGAGCGAATGGGATTAGATACCCCAGTAGTCCACGCCGTAAACGATGAACACTAGGTATTGGGAGAATCGACCCTCTCAGTATCGTTTAACCAAGCTAACGCGTTAAGTGTTCCGCCTGGGGAGTACGGCCGCAAGGCTAAAACTCAAAGGAATTGACGGGAGCCCGCACAAGCGGTGGAGCATGTGGTTTAATTCGACGATAAGCGAGGAACCTTACCAGGGCTTGACATCCCGGGAATCCGGCCGAAAGGTTGGAGTGCCGCAAGGAACCCGGTGACAGGTGCTGCATGGCTGTCGTCAGCTCGTGTCGTGAGATGTTGGGTTAAGTCCTCTAACGAGCGCAACCCCCGTGACATGTTAAATTATTCATGTCAGACTGCTACCGATAAGGTGGAGGAAGGTGGGGATGACGTCAAGTCAGCATGGTCCTCTGACGCCCTGGGCCACACACGTGCTACAATGGGAAGTAACAATGAGTTGCGAAGTCGCGAGACGAAGCTAATCTCAACAAACCTTCCCTCAGTTCGGATTGGAGGCTGCAACTCGCCTCCATGAAGCTGGAATCGCTAGTAACCGCGCATCAGCCACGGCGCGGTGAATACGTTCTCGGGCTTTGTACACACCGCCCGTCAAGCCAAGAGAGTCGGAAATACCTGAAGCTTCCTTCGGGGATCCAAGGTAGGTCCGATGATAGGGGCTAAGTCGTAACAAGGCATCGGTAGCGGAAGCTGTCGATGGATCACCTCCTTTCTAGGGAGAAAAGTCAGTACCGACGCGCAAGCGCCTGGTACTGACCAACCCCGTTACCTCGGTGGGTAACGGACCCTATAAAAGGGTCGATGCATGGATCATCTTCGGATGATACATGTCACTGCCTTTCTTATCACCTTTCGGAATGTCAACCCCCGTCAGTCGCGACTGACGAGGTTAACAAACCTAGTACCCCCGTGGTACTGGGCAACAAACAACATTCCCGTTTCAACAACGGGTTTTTTGTTATTACAGTGGCTATTGACAATCTGCCTCTTTTCCTGTATTATTCCCTATTCACGAAATCGACTTGGGTTGCCCGAACGATAGAGGAGGGTTCCGGCCATGTCCAAGATACTGGTGGTTTCGGATGTTCATTTGATCAGTCATGTGGAGTCACTTTCGACTCAACAGTTACGGCTTCAATTCATGCCATGGCTGCTGCAGCGGCGCTGGATACCGCTGTGGCTGGTGCGCTGGATTGTCGCCAAGCTGCGGCAGACCAGCGTCGCCGCGATGGAGAAGCTGGTGTCCGTGGTCGGGCCTTACAAGTTCGACTCGGTTATTACGGTAGGTGACACCATCCACGGTGTCGAGGAGCGTGGCGGCCACGGTCTCGCCGGACGCGCGGTGATGGCGGAATTGCTTAGCTATCTACCCAGGCTAGCCAAGCGAGTCCTCTTCCAAGTACCTTCCGAACACGAATTGGGGTACTGGGATGGAGTTGATTATTTCCCTCATGTGAAGTGGTGGCCTTTTCGTTTCATTGTCTGGTTGATCCGCCTGCTTATCGGCCACCCTCATCCCTTCCCCCGGCTAACCTGGAATAGCCTGGTACCGAGACCCGGGCTAATCCTACAGCGTGAAATCGGGGGACGGTACGATCCCGATGCGATCACGCAATGGCTCGAGCGAGTCGGACCGCTCTGGGGTAGCACCGTGGTCGAAGGCTGGACGTTTGTCTGGCTCGACTGCGACCTCATCCGCTGGCGGGAGAAGTTTTACAGGCTGAATAATTCCTACTACCTCGACCTAATGCGCCGCCAGGATGAGTTCCTGCAGCAGGTGCTCATGGACGCGCCGATCGGTCGAGTGGTTCTATTCACCCATCGGGTGAGCGTGATGATCGACCCGGTACTGCGGCGGTTCTGGTACACCATTCACGCGGTCACATTCGGTGACGCGCACTTTGCGGCCCAAGCACGGCGCGATGTGGCCGCGCTTGGATTGATTCCGTTCAAAACATGGTTTATCCCGGCCGCCTGGGGCTTCCAATGCGGCATCGGCCATCCCGGCTATGCCACCATCAACGTCACCCCAGAGGCGGTGACGTTCACCTCCACGACGATATAACCCACATTCCCCTGACTGACGGCTCTGCTGCGGTTGGGGGTTTCTTTTTTTACCATGATAATATTACGGTCTCGCGATCAAGCGACTATACGCACAGTTCATAAATACTAACGAACCAAGTAGCGGTATGTAAGCAAACAAAACATAATAATCAGCCGCGAAAATAAATACTGATAGTATTAAAAATATGGCGACTGATAATTTTATTATCAGATATGCTTGAGTCAACCGATACATGCGCCAGATACCTATTACGGCTAGCGTGTTTAAGACGACCAGGCTAAGAAATAAGATGGAGCCTACCAAAGAATATATTCGATCATTCAATAACCCATCAACTGAAATCGGTGCCACATTTTTTGATAAGTGACGAATGAAGTATGGCATGGCCATTGCTACCATCCCCAAACCTGCAATCTGTAATATTAACAAAATCCGCCAGGTGAGTCGGCGCCTGGGAAACTTATCGAAATAGTCCCGTCTTTCGTTTCTTTTCATTATGGCAATAAACTAGAATGTGTTCTATTATCATGAAATAGCTAACCCGGACAATACCGACCCTTGTCAAATATACTATTTTCTGCTAAATTGTGATAGTCACTAAATGGCTTTTTTCAAATATATTATTAATTCGGGCGATTAGTCCCGATGTCCCGTTGCGGGAATCGGGATCCCGATCGATTACGAAGTAATCGCATCGGGACTCAGGTCGTGAGGCGGCGTAAGAAAGGATCATTAAATAATTGAAATTGTAAGGGCGATTAGCTCAGGTGGTTAGAGCGCGTCACTGACCCGCCTGCCGAAGTAGGGAGAACATTGCCAGATAAATAGCTGAATTCGCTACCCTCATGGGCGATTAGCTCAGGTGGTTAGAGCGCGTCACTGATAATGACGAGGTCCCAGGTTCGAGTCCTGGATCGCCCACCAGAGCGAAGCAGTTATTTATAGCGTTCGTACGGCGGGCAGGTAATGACGAGGTCCCAGGTTCGAGTCCTGGATCGCCCACCAGCCTACGCCAAGGCTTCGTCTGGCGGGGCCATGTCTAGGTAGCTCAGCTGGGCCACGCAAAGCGGGGCGGGCAGAAGCGAACAAGCCCGCAGGGCGCCGTAAGCATCGACTGCTCAGAGCAGTAGCAGGTGCTGCCCCGGAAGAGCGAAGGAAAATTATTTTAAAAAGTACTGACAATAAGCCGAGGTAGCTCAGCTGGTAGAGCGAAGGACTGAAAATCCTTGCGTCGCCGGTTCGATTCCGGCCCTCGGCACCAGAGTTTTTTTGAATGAACCCAAAGTATAAGCGATCGTTGGTAGTATGATAACGGGGTGTGGCGCAGTTGGCTAGCGCGCCTGCTTTGGGAGCAGGAGGTCGAGGGTTCAAGTCCCTCCACCCCGACCAGCTGTATATACTACCGGTCAGCGCAGTTGGACTTGGAAACAGGAAGTCGAGGGTTTCCGCCCAAGGCGGACCACGAACCCGCTGTGGCTCGCGGCAAGTCCCTCCACCACGACCAGCTGTATATACTCCCGGTTAAGGCAGTCAGACGGGATCAGGCGGTCATAGTAGATTACGTTTTATTATACCTCACTACAATTGAAATGTGGAGTGTTGTAATTTTCAAGCAAAACAGTTTGCCAGCCTATGTCAACGATGATAGCATTATCGTATATGGCTCCATCGGCTGAACTTAAAACACAATTAGTATCCCTACTTCCAGTTTGGACAATCTGTTTACTGATGTTTTTTGGGTTGTGCGCCGGCGTTTATTTATTCCAGGCAAAACCAACGACTAACGCACTCCCGACGGACATAGCCAACGAACCAACTACCCCAAACAATCCCACCAAACCACTGCCCGCCATTGAATCCAAGCGTGAACTGACTTTTTTCGCGGTTGGTGACATTATGCTATCTCGAACTGTGTCGGATAAAATACGTAAATATGGTTTTAATTATCCGTTCGCTAAAACAAACGAATATCTCAATTCAGCTGATTTTGCTTTTGGTAATCTGGAAACGTCGATTACGGCTGGTCCCAACATTACTGCCGGCATGATGAGTTTTCGCGCTGATCCCGGCGTGGAGAATGCTTTGAAGCGGGCTAACTTCCAGGTCGTTTCATTGGCCAACAATCACACTCCAAACTTTGGCCAGAATGGTCTTTTGGATACATTCAGCTATTTGAAAAAGGCCGGTATTTCTTATGCCGGAGCCGGATCCAACAGTATCGAAGCGCATCAACCGGCTATCATCGAACGTAACGGGATTAAATTAGCCTTCCTGGCCTACAACGATACCGATGTGGTTCCTGCCTCCTACGGTGCTAGTGCCAACCGAGCCGGTACCGCCCTAATGAATATTACCGAACTAAAAAAAGATATCGCCGCCATTAAGCCGACGGTCGACTTTGTGATTGTCTCAATGCATAGTGGTACGGAATATACTTCCGCACCAAATAATCGACAAACCGATTTCGCCCATGCCGCTATCGATGCCGGCACGGAATTGGTGATCGGCCATCATCCGCATGTAGTTCAAACGATCGAAACATACAAAGACAAATTGATTATGTACAGCCTGGGTAATTTTGTGTTTGACCAGATGTGGTCGGAAGATACCCGCCATGGTGTAACCGCAAAAATAATTGTCGACGAAGATGGCGTTGAACAAGCCGCGTTCTCACCAATTATTATTGATGATTACTCCCAACCTCGTCCGGCTGCACCCGGTGAAGCATCGGCTATACTAAAACGGCTAGACGCAAATCATCCCCCAACCGCGATTGAATTATGGGAGCCAAAACGGTAAATCAACCCAACTGTTAATTGACTTCTTTCGTGCCAGCAATTCTCTTTGACAAAACGTCGTTTTTCAGCTATAATTACCTTATTGACTAAGGAATAATTGCCACAAAGATAGTACAGAGTGATAAAATATTCATGTTATCAAACGATACCAAACCAAAAAGAGACAACGTGACGCGTTGTTTTTTTATTGTCGATCGTAAACCAAATAGTTTACTTTTGTATGCAGTCACTGTTGTGATGATCGGTTTTGTATTTATTTTAACTAACCGTCCCACGCCAGCCAAAGCCGATACGACTCCTGTAATTGACTATGCTCCTAGTGCCATACAGAACGGTCAGATTGTAACCATTAACGGAACTGGGTTTGGAGTAAAAAGCCCGGTCGAACCCCTACGTTATGACGACTTCCAAGACGGGACGATCGGACAACGTATAAATGATCAGGCCAGTGGCGGATGGTTTACACAAGCATTCGTGCACTACCCGTACTATTCAACCGAGTCACAACGCGTTATGGGCGACGTCGTTGCTACCCAGCATTATGACGTAACCGACTACAACCAAAATATAGGTTTGCAAGAAATAAACCCGCCCTATAAGCACATGTACACTAGCATGTACATCCACCGGGACGACATCAGCGGTGATGCCAAATACAGCACCAATGTAAAGCTTTGGAGCAGGTTCGAAGCCGATGCGGGTGATTATATTTACCTTCCTCAAGCCCGCTGTGAGTCCCAACCCAGCAATGGACAGGGCCTCATGGTCGGATACGACCGCAATCAGATTGCCTCATGCAGTACCTGGTATGATATGTCACCCTGGTGGGAAAACGAGTTCTCGGGTTGGGTGCGTTCGGAAAGATACATTGATGCGGGGACTATAAATGGCAACGATTGGGTGCAGTGGTTTCGTGAAGATTTACAGACCGTATCAGAAACGGGTCCTGGATGCGGTAGTCTTTTAGTGACTCCCCTCGATCTTAGTATGCTATATATCGGCAACTATTGGCGAGCTGAAAACGCTCAGCAGGAGTCTAAAACATATACCAGCGAACTTTATGTGGACACCACCCAAGCCCGTGTCGAGATCGGCAATACCTCAACCTGGGATACGAACACTCATCGTGAGATTCAAATACCCCACACCACTTGGAATGACGACCAGATTCAATTCACCGTCAACCAAGGCACTTTCACCGACGGTGAGTCGGCCTACCTCTATGTGGTAGATGAGAATGGAGTGGTAAATACCACCGGTTATCCAATTACTTTCGGGGGTATCGCCTCAAATATTCCCCCGGTTTTAGCCAGCATTGGTAATAAGTCTCTTCATGAACAAGAGACCCTGACGATCAACGTGTTAGCTTCAGACGATGATCCGGAAGATACGCTGACTCTGTCAGCTTCCAATCTTCCTACCGGCGCTACTTTTACAGATAATGATGGTGGATCGGGTGCCTTCTCTTGGACACCGACCGATCAACAGGCCAATATATATTCTAACATACACTTCGAAGTCACGGACGGAACCGACACGGATACCGAAGATATTACTATTACCGTATTGGATGGAGCGGCTGACTGTACTCCGGCCTGGGATTGTTCGAATTGGTCTGTTTGCGCTGATTCGATTCAAACCCGATCCTGCCATGATGACAACAATTGCGGTTCCGATGCCGGACGGCCGGTGGAATCGGCCGAGTGCGACAGTACGGCACCGGGGGCGGCGGTAGATTTGGTGGCTAGTTAAAATATGTCGAGCTTAAACCATAAAAACATCTTAAGAATATTAACACTGATATTTTCTATTGTCGGTAGTGTTTTTGTTTTGTTTAATTTTCCAACACGGGCTAAGGCGGATACGACTCCTGAAATAATCTTTATGCCTAGTACCATACAGAACGGTCAGAGCGTGACGATTAATGGAAGTGGGTTTGGGATAAAATATCCGGTTGAACCAACAAAATGGGATACATTTGACGTTGGTTTAAACGAGGCCCTCCTAGGCTCTACCCAGCCTGAGTGGATAGCGTTTCAGCAAGGCGGGGCTAAATATGATAGCACATATTATCATAGTGGCCCTTTTTCAGTCGGTAATAAGCTCACCCCAGAATCACAGTGGGCAACAAATTATTTTCAATTCACACCCACGGATAACATATTCGTTTCTTATTGGTGGCGCACCGCTTACACTGATATCGACGACTATGGCATTACAAAACTAACCAGAATAACATCAAGCCCAGCCGCAGGTGGAGAAGGTATTTATGACGGGGTCGGCACAACAGCTCTGACCAATATGAATCCACGGTATAATTCAATACCGTATCTGTTTTATCAAAACACTAGCAGTCCCGTTGCGCCACCATTAGCCGAACTTACCGTTCCTTATAACGAATGGGCGCGAATCGACACCCACACCAAACGTTCGACGGCTGGAGTTTCCGATGGTTCTGTTATGACGGAATGCGTCGGCCATGACATTCATGCGCTGATATCGCAAGAGAACTGCTCAATCGGATATGACTATCATTGGGACACAGTATTACTTGGTCTGATGGCGGCAAATGTCGCTGGATATTATGAACTGTACTTAGATGACATCTATATTGACACTACCCAAGCCCGTGTCGAGATCGGCAATACCTCAACCTGGGATACGAATACCCATCGTGAGATCCAAATACCCCACACCACCTGGAATGACGACCAGATTCAATTCACCGTCAACCAAGGTACCTTCACTAATGGTGAGTCGGCCTATCTCTATGTGGTAGATGAGAATGGAGTGGTAAATACCACCGGTTATCCAATTACTTTCGGGGGTATCGCCTCAAATATTCCCCCGGTTTTAGCCAGCATTGGTAATAAGTCTCTTCATGAACAAGAGACCCTGACGATCAACGTGTTAGCTTCAGACGATGATCCGGAAGATACGCTGACTCTGTCAGCTTCCAATCTTCCTACCGGCGCTACTTTTACAGATAATGATGGTGGATCGGGTGCCTTCTCTTGGACACCGACCGATCAACAGGCCAATATATATTCTAACATACACTTCGAAGTCACGGACGGAACCGACACGGATACCGAAGATATTACTATTACCGTATTGGATGGAGCGGCTGACTGTACTCCGGCCTGGGATTGTTCGAATTGGTCTGTTTGCGCTGATTCGATTCAAACCCGATCCTGCCATGATGACAACAATTGCGGTTCCGATGCCGGACGGCCGGTGGAATCGGCCGAGTGCGACAGTACGGCACCGGGTATTGTATCCGACCTCCGATAAAGCAGTTATAAATTACATTAAATCAATCTGGGCATATTTTACCGATGGGGCTATTTAAGGTACAATGTTTAACCATCAGGACTACGATAAGATAATCATATAGTACCCAACTATCGAAACATGGAGCCAAACAACAAACGAATTCAATGATTCAAGTATTAATAAAAACAGTGTCAAAAAAACCTCGTATCGTACTTGTGGTACTATTTGTCACACTAAGCTATGTAACGATATTGCATAATACTCCTCAAGCTCGTGCAGACGCGTCTACCTACTATGTTCGGCCAACTGATTGCAGCGATGATGGCTCAGGATCATCGAATTTGCCTTACTGTACGATTCAGAAAGCGGCCAACACTGCCCGGGCGGGCGATACGGTTCTTTTGTACGACGGCATATACCGCTCGAGTACGAATACCACCTTCTCATATTCCGGGACGGAATCGCAACCTATTACATTTCGGGCAATTGGAGACGGTGCCATCTTAACCGGAAACGTGCCGCTGGATGAATCATTGTTTCAAAAAACTGCTGGCTTCACTTCGGTCTATGAAATAACTGAAGCGCAAATCCCCGCTTCCGCTTATTACCAGGGTGTGTTTGATATTGTAAGAAGCGGACTCGTCCAGCTAGACGGGCAGTCGGTGTATACCGGATATCGAAGTGACCAGTTTAATAATATCCTCCACGAAAACTCCGCCGTACCAGTAGCTAACATAGCCGCGGTCGACTCGACAACTTATTCGTGGTACT
Source organism: Patescibacteria group bacterium (assembly GCA_041661625.1). Lineage (NCBI taxonomy): Bacteria > Patescibacteria group bacterium. The sequence continues at coordinate 563,430 of JBAZUB010000001.1, forward strand.
TCGATACCGAATCGCGCAAACTCTACATCCATACCCGCGAGGGTGACGCCCCGACCACACATGAGTGGGAAGTTAATCGACCTTTTGGAGGACGATTTCTCACGCTGGCGGCGTCGGTAAAGAACCTGGTGTTTGATGGTCTCATATTTCGCTATGCCTCGATCTATTTTGGTAATAGAGGTAATGAAAATATTACCGTGCAAAATTTCGAAACCATAGGATCTGGAATGTCGATCGACGGAGGGGCAATCAATGTGACCTTCCAGAACTGCCATATTCACGATACGCTGGTGGCGGTCAATGCGGGATATGACGGGTTGAATGTTTCGGAAAGTACGGGTGCTAAAATAATAAACTGTGTGATAGAGCGTGGCTGGAATAATATCCAGTGGGGCAATAACACTAACACGTTATTTGACCGGGTAATTTCACGCGATTGCCCAAATCATCCTATGAATGGATCGAACTCAATAAATATGAGCGTGTCAAATTCTATCATCTTGCGTGGCCAAGAAGGTTTTTATATCCACGGCGATGTTGGTATGACCATTGGGAATTCATTGTTTTCTAGTTTACTCATGGAACGTAGTTCAAATTATGAGTGTCGCATTCCCAATCAAATCACATTAAGAAATAATATTTTTAGTGGCTACTATATAAACGCCGTTGATTGTCCGGCTTTCACTTGGGCGGAAGTTCTGCTCGATTCCGATGATAATTACTTTCTTCCCACTGATGGTCCAGACTCCAACTGGCTCGCGCAGACCGGTTGGTTTGAGATCTGTCATACTACCCAAGACACACTTACGATCTGCCAGGGTATAACCGGACAGGACATGAACTCGCGGACAGCCGACGGAACACCGCTTTGGACGGATTGGACAAGTGATAACTTTCATCTGCTTTCAGGCGCGCTCGTTGTAGATACTGGCGTCAACGTTGGTAATTCTCATGATTACGATAATGTCCCGCGTCCCAAAGGTGCTGGTTTCGATATTGGCGCTTTCGAATACGACCCCAATTGCACTCCCAACTGGTGGTGCACCAATTGGTCGGTGTGTGCTGATTCACAACAAACCCGATCCTGCCATGATGATAATAATTGCGGTTCGGATGCTGGCCGGCCTGTTGAGTCAGCCGATTGCGATAGCACGGCGCCAGGGGTAGTGGTAGATTTGATGGCCAACTAGATATCAACCAACCAACTTGAAGCCGATCAAGTGATTTTGTCGTCTTTACATTATCGCCTCTTCGGGGTATGATGTTCGGGACTATTAAGTATTTTACTGCCGATATATGTCAAAGTATTACACCCCGAAACGGGTAAAAAACGTCTTCGATCCAAAACAGAGCTTCCCGTTTCAAATCAGCCGATCGAAAATCGACTTGTTTATGAACTGCCCCCGATGTTTTTATTTTGACCGGCGTCTGGGCGTGGCTCAGCCGCCTGGCTATCCATTTAGTTTAAACTCAGCCGTGGATACGCTTCTGAAAAAAGAATTCGACTCGCACCGCGCCGCCGGCACACCGCATCCAATGATGAAGGTTTACGGACTCGATGCCGTGCCCTATCAGCACGAGCAATTGGAAGCGTGGCGCGATTCGCTCCGGCGCGGCATTCAATATCTGCACCCGGGCACCAATCTTTTAATCAGTGGCGGCGTCGATGATGTTTGGGTTAACCCGACTGGCGAACTCATCATCGTTGATTATAAAGCTACCGCAAAAATCGGCGAAGTCAGCCTGGATGCCGATTGGCAAATCGGGTACAAGCGGCAGATGGAAGTTTACCAGTGGCTATTCCGCCAAAATGGATTTCAGGTTTCACCCACCGGTTATTTCGTTTATTGCAATGGCCAAACCGATCGAATCGCTTTTGATGCGAAACTGGAGTTTGAAGTTAAGTTGATCCCATACACCGGCGATACCCAGTGGATTGAACCGGCCTTGCTTATAATGAAACAGTGTCTGCAGTCGGCGTCACTGCCGCCCGTTGGAGCGGATTGTGATTATTGCCGGTATCGCGAAGCCATCAAATCGGTCGAACCCAAGTTAACCGGTGTGGGAAAATTACTCTAGCCTATAGGCGCCAATAATAGTGTAATATTATGCCCGCATCAAACGATACAAGTACCACGGAGCCAACCGAAGCGGACATCCAGATCATTGTGTCTCGAGCCCAGCAAGGTGACGCGGACGGCTTCGCCCGCTTATTTGATATCTTCAGTAATCGGATCTACCGGTTCTTCCGAGTTCGTCTGTCTGACAATGAGACCGCCGAAGACTTGACCCAGGTGGTTTTTCTAGAGATGCTCCAGGCTTTGGGCCGCTACAAAACTCATCCAGACGCCAAATTTTCGACCTGGTTGTTTCAGATCGCCCGCTTTCGATTGATTGACCACTATCGCCAGCATCGTCAGCACGTTTCAATCGACGATCTGCCGGCTCAAGCGCACCCAAATCTGTCCGTTGACGCGGTGGCCTACGAGCTGCCGGTGGTCGATGATCTACTGAATCAATTGCCGGAAAACTACCGCACGATATTGCACCTGCGCTACCAGGAACAACTTAGTACCAGCGAAATTGCTAAAGTTCTGAAAACCAGCGCCATCAATGTCCGAGTGCTGCATCACCGGGCAATTCGCGCCGCGCGTAAATTATTGCCACCAACCTAATTATATGAATATTCCATCCACCTCCGGATCAAAGCCCGATATCGCCGACCGGCTATGCCAAAACGCAAATGTCTGCCTGACATCGGATGCGCAACGGCGCATTCGGGAGCGTTTGTTGTCCGAATATCAGGAGCAGAAATACCGCTATTCAATGCCTCCGGTTTCCGCAACGCCCCGGCATCGCCTGGCTCCGGTAATTATCTCCGTGGCCTTCGTGGTAATAATTGGCGCCGGGATTGGCACTGTTTCGGCTGCCAACGACGCTAAACCGGGCGATCTCTTATTTGGCATCGACCGAGCCGTAGAACGCGTCCAGCTGGCGGTTACGCCCGATCAGATCCAACGGGCCAAGCTGCTGGCCGACATTGCCCGGGAACGGGAACAAGAGCACCGAGATTTGAAGTTGACCGACAATACCGCGGCCGCCCAAAAAGCCGAACAGCTGGCCGTGGCCGCTGTTAGCCGGGCGGTTGAGACCAATGACACCGTTCGAGCTGAATTGATCGAGCGGGGCGACAGTGCGGCCGTGACCGACTTGAACCAGGTTCGTAACGAAGTGGACTCGCTGACTAATTCAGAACCCAGCCCGGCCACCACAGGACTGACCGGCGTCAGCATAAAGATACAACAGCACTCGGCGACTGTAACCCTGAAACTGAACGCGGCTGTCGCTACCTTTCAGCTTCCAACCGACAATTTAGCCGAAATTGAACAAAGTATTGCCCAACGCACCGGCATCGGCTTGCCGGAGATCAAACAAATGGTCGTACTCGAGCCGGATCACGCGGCCGATGGCATACCGAATTCCGAAACGCCCACTGGTGCCAACGATTCAAACACTAATTCCACGAATGATGGCCAACCGGTAAGTGATATTACTGCTGCCCCATCTACCGCCGATACCAATTCAGCCGACCCGTCGCCGGTAAATGGTAGTACAATCTTGCCGGCAGGGTGGGACATAACAGTAACCACCCAGGACGACACGGCCAGCGTTGGAATCACGCAAAACGGTTTGGCGATCTTTGCCTGGACTCTCCCGACGGCTGACGCCGAGCAGATTATTGCCAGCATCAGCCAAAGAACTGGTTTAAGTGCTGATCAAATTCGTTCAACCTGGCATCTCGTAGCTGAGTAGTATCCAGTTGGAGCCGTCACTTCATTAACTGATATACCGAGAACTGATGCAGCACTTGCCGCACCAAAATCATCGTCTATTGCCCTGGCCGATCGAATCGGCAGATTGGCCGGCTTTTCGTTACGCGCAGATTAATCGCGCCGTGTTTCATGATTTGATCGACAATTGGTCACAGGCCACCACTTTGCCACAAACGGTTCGTGCCGGTTTGGCTAATACGTGGCCCTTGTCTTTTGAAGTTAGAAGATTGGAATCAAGCGACCAACGCACCACGAAAGCGCTGATGACGCTGGCCGATGGTGCGGTAATTGAGTCAGTATTGATGCGCTACCCAAAACGCAATAGCGTCTGTGTTTCCTGCCAAGTAGGGTGCGCAGTTGGCTGCAGTTTCTGCGCCACTGGCCGGCTGGGTTTTCGGCGCAATTTAACGCCCTGGGAAATCATCAGCCAGGTCTTGCTATTCAGCCGCCAATTGAAAGTCAAAAACGAGCGCGTCGACAGCGTCGTGTTTATGGGTATGGGTGAGCCCTTCCTGAACTACGAATCAGTTCTACCTGCAATCCGATTGCTCAATGACCCGGCCGGCCTCAACCTGGGCGCCCGGCATATGTCGATTTCCACCAGCGGAATAGTTCCGGGTATCAGACGTTTTCTCAAAGAACGCCTCGAGGTCAATTTGGCAATATCTTTGCACGCCCCCAATGACCGTCTGCGCACCCGCCTGATGCCGATCAACACCACCTACCCGCTCAAGACGCTAATGTCCGCTGCGTCTGAATACGTGTCCAAAGCTCGACGCCGTTTGATGTTTGAATATATAATGATAGCGGGTCTGAACGATACCGACGATTGCGCCGAAGAGTTGGCAGCGCTGTTAAAACATCCGCTATATTTCGTGAATATCATACCGTACAATCTGACAGGCATTTATTCGCCCACTCCCGCCCACCAAGTAAAGCGCTTCATCAATCTGCTGCGCCGGCAACACGTCAGCGTTACCCAACGAGCCGAGTTCGGCCAGGAAATTATGGCAGCCTGCGGCCAGCTGGCCGGTCGGTCAGGACAGTCAAAGTAATAATCATATCAGTAATAATTTATCTATGTTTTTACAACGACGCTTGGACAGTTACGTAGCTCTGGTATCCAGTCTGATTATTGTCTTTATCGGCGCTACATTGTATATCGGGTTGGATCACAAGCTAAATCAAACAGCCGATACTAAACCATCCCCGAGGGAACTCCACTACCCCGGCAATGGTTATTTTACCAGCGCCGACGATTTCAAGAGTTTTCTCCAAGAATCATCGAGTGTCAACGCTCGCAATTATTCCAACGCCAGGGTAACTGACTTAGCATTGCCGAATATGGCCGAGCAGGATGCGGCTGGTATTCTAAAATCGACCAGCGGCGCCAGCCGATATTCACAAACCAATGTCCAAGTGGCGGGCATCGACGAACCTGATATCGTCAAGACAAATGGCCAAGAAATATTTATCTCTACCGAAAGCCCCTATTATGGCGCGGTTGAACCAGCTATACTGGAAGAAGACCAAGCGGTCAAGAGCAGCGCATCGAGTGAAACGGCCTTGCCCGCCCCCACCACTCCCACCCGGATTGTTTCTGCGCTTCCGGCTGACAAAGCCGCCGTCGCCAGCACGTTGGCCAAAACTGGCCCACTACTCTATGCGCAAGATACACTGGTTGTTTTTTCCACCGATAAAAAAGTGACGGGCTATAACGTAGCCGATCAAAATAAGCCAACCCAAAGCTGGACTTACGACATTGATGGCTCGTATCTGACCGCGCGCCTGTGGCAGAATAAAATCTATCTGATTGTCGACGCTAGTATCGACGAATCAAATCCCTGTCCGATCCAACCTCTAGCGACCGATCATACAACTATCACTATTCCTTGCAATCGGGTATACCATCCAGCCGCTGATACGGCCGTCGACTCAACCTATTCAGTCATGAAGATCGACCCCGCTACCGGCCAAGTTGAACAGTCGCTTTCGTTTGTCGGCAGTACCGACGCGTCAACTGTTTACGTATCGCCGAATGCTATTTATCTGACCCATCCCGCCGTGATCGACTATGCGGCTTACTCTTACACCTCGATGATTGAATCGGCGCTGACCCTGCTGCCTACCAGCGTTCAAGATAAAATCACCCGGCTTAATACTTATGATATAAGCATCGAGGCCAAATATACGGAACTCCAATCAATCCTGGATGACTACTACAACTCGCTAACCGCCGAGGATCGTCTGCGCCAGCAAACCGCGATCGAAAAAAGCCTCGACGCGTACTTCCAGGAACATCGCCGCGAATTGGAGAAAACCGGCCTGACAAAAATAACCCTATCTGACCTGACAGTTACCGCTACCGGCGAAGTGCCCGGTTATCCCCTCAACCAATTCTCAATCGATGAATACCAGGGTAACCTGCGCATTGCCACCACATCAAGCAGTCAGTTCTCTTCTCTGGGCTCGGGGGACACCGCCAACGATATCTATGTCTTCGATAGCAAATTGGACAAGATCGGCCAGCTGCAAAATCTCGGATTGGGCGAGACAATATACTCCGCCCGTTTTGTCGGCAACCGCGGTTATTTAGTTACCTTCCGGCAGACCGATCCATTCTTCGTCCTCGACTTGTCCGATCCCCGCAAACCTGAATTGAAGGGTGAATTGAAAATCCCCGGCTACTCATCATATCTTCACCCCCTAACCGATACATTAGTCCTGGGAGTTGGGGCTGAGAGCTCCCATGCGAAGTTATCGCTGTTTGACGTGACCGACGCCAATAAACCCATCGAGCTGGCAAATCAGAAATTGGATGACTACTGGTCCGAGGCGCAGAATAATCATCACGCCTTCCTTCAGGATGCACAACATAAAGTGTTCTTCCTGCCGGGCGGAACTAATGGTTACGTGTATAGCTACGACGCCAACACCCTGACCCTGGCGAAAAAAGTAGATGGCCTGTCCATGAAACGGGCGGTATATCTCGATAACAATCTCTACATAATCGGCGAGTCGAGCCTGGTGGTGCTGGATGAAACCAATTGGAATCAAGTGGGTCAGCTTCAATATCCGACGAATTGATCGTGAATTATTGCTGAAGATAGACGGAGCGCCAAACTTGACGCTCCGTTTTTGTCGCGGTATAGTGTGTGGTTATTAACTTAGGAACAACTATATGAATATTACTGTCGGACAAAAAGCGCCGGATTTCTCACTGGCCGATCAGAGCGGTCAGGTTCGCCACTTGAACCAATACCGCGGCAGTTGGGTATTGTTGTATTTTTACCCCCAAGATGACACGCCCGGCTGCACCACCGAAGCCTGCGGCCTGCGTGATGCTTTCCCAGATTTTGGCAAATTAGACACCGTGGTTTTGGGCGTCAGCACCGATTCGGTGGCCAGCCACAAGAAGTTTGCCGCGAAGTACCATCTGCCGTTCACTATCCTGGCCGATGAGCAGAAAGAAGTGGTCAAACTTTACGGCGTTTGGGCGCCGAAGAAGTTTCTCGGCAAAGAATTTCTCGGTACGAAACGGGTTTCGTTTCTCATTGACCCCGCAGGCTTGATTGCCAAGATATATGACCCGGTCAAACCCGCCGCCCATACCGATGAAGTTAAACGCGATCTGAAAATACTCCGCGGCAAATAAACGGCGCAGTCATCAGCTTGACTAAGTGGCGTGTTATTCGTTAGGCTTAGGGGGTATTTACTAAATCATTCTTATGCCCCATGCCTGATTTTACACCGTATCGAATTGCGCGCCGGGAGCAGCTGACGCCCACGATTATTTCTTTTACCCTACAACCGGAAACGGGCCAGTTAATTGAATACCAGCCTGGGCAATTTGTCATGGTTGGAGTCTACGATAAAGCTGGTCAGATAATCGCCAAGAAACCCTATTCTATCTGCAGCACGCCCACCAACAAGCACGAACTCCAGCTTTCTTACAAGATCCAGGGGGAGTTTACGCATCGGCTGGCTGAGTTGCGGGAGAATGACCGGGTCGCGATCGCCGGGCCATTCGGCGTGTTTACCCTGCGTCCGCAGACCACCCGGGATGTAGTGCTGCTGGCTGGCGGCATCGGCCTGACGCCGTTGTTGGGTATGCTACGTTACGCGGCTGATAATAATATTACGCAGAACTTCACCCTTCTGTACGCCGTTCGCAGTCCGGAAGAGCTAGCTTTCAAAACTGAATTGGATATACTGGCCCAACAACATCCCAACATCAAGTGCGTCTATTTTGCTGAATCATTCTCCGATGACTGGTCTGGCGAACGCGGACGGATTACGCCGGAACTGCTAAAAATATACAGTGATCCGATGGCAGCTAAAGAATACTACATTTGCGGACCGCCGATATTTATCCAAATAATGATCAAGCTATTGGCAGATGGCGGCGTCCCCGCCCAGCAGGTGCATAATGAGAAGTTTTAAACTCTTCAAGCTAGTTTAAACCGTAGGCGGGCAAACGTTTGCCCGCCTACGTTATTGTATTCGCAAAAGTGGCTTGGTGCTACCTAAACTCCGCCAAGATCTTCTTGGCCGCGGTTCTATTGGCCAGCTGCCGCACTAACGGCGCTTTTTGTAACTGGGGATGAAGTGATTCAAAAGTCGGTTTTGATTCTTGAAATAGAATCCCGATTGGCAGCTTTTCCATTTCACCGGCTTTGACATAAGCCTTTGCCCGATTATTGGCCAGCCAGTTGATTGTCTCCAGTTTGTATATGCGCAGCTTAACTTCCTCGCGTAAGTTTTTCTTGTCGTAAAATATCACGCAGGGCTGGATTACTTCGACCACCGCGAAACCGGGGTGCTTGATGGCAGCTTGGTATAAATCTTTCAGATGGCTAACTTCGTCTGAAAACCCACGGGCGACAAACGTGGCGCCAGCCGTCAGAGCCATCTGCAAACCATTGAGCGGATATTCTTTTGCTCCGGTTGGGGCGGTTTTTGTTTTATCGCCGGTTTTGGTAGTGGGCGAAGTTTGGCCGGTCGTTAAACTATAGCGCTCATTATTATGCACAATCATGGTCATATCAATATTGCGCCGGCAGGCATGTAAGAAATGGTTGCCGCCCTCACCATATGCGCCGCCATCGCCGCCCATCGCTAATACCGTCAGGTCGTGATTGGCTAATTTAACTGCTTGCGCTACCGGCAGTGCCCGCCCGTGCAGACTGTGGAAACCGTACAGCCGATGCCAGTTGGCGCCATTACTGGAGCACCCGATATCAAAAGCCATCATCACTTGATACGGTTTTAATCCCAGACCGCTGAGCGCCTGGGTCAACGCCGTCCACATGCCAAAGTTGCCACAACCGGGACACCAAGTCGGCTGATTCTGGTTCATAAAGCTTTGTGGCGATGTGGTTGAGGTGGGCATATTATATTCGTTGAGTACAAGTAATCTTGGTCACCCGCTCGACTATTTCTTGCGGGTAGAATTGTGAACCGTTGTACTTGAGTATTTTGGCAGTAATGGTAATACCAGTGGCTTGGCGCAGCAGCTGAGCAAATTGTCCGGTGGCATTGTTTTCGATCGCGACCAAATGTTTGGTATTTTTTAATAACTGAACGTAGGTTTTTTCATCTAACGGCCAGGGAGATTGGACATGAATATAATTTACGTTCGGCAATGATTTCAAGGCTTCCAGCACCGGACCCTTAACCGAACCCCAACCGATCAAAGTCAAACGGGCTTTAGCCGGCCCGTATCGCTTTGGCTTGGGTAGTTCTTTCAATACTCTCTTTAGTTTTGCCAACCGTTTGTTGGTCTGGGCCAAGCGCATCGCCGGTGTAAAACCTTCGATAGTGAAACCCGCTTCATCGTGCTCATCACTATTGGTTAGATGTACCCCGCCAGGCTGACCCGGCACTGCCCGCGCTGAGATTCCGCTGGCGGTAATCTGGTAGCGTTGATAGTTTTTTATCTTGGCCAGTTGAGCGGTCGTTAACATCACACCGCGATCAACGGCCACGGTCGTGTTTGGCAACTTGATAGCCTGATGGCCTTCGGAGAGATATTTGTCCAATAATACAAACGTGGGAATCTGATATTTCTCGGCTAAATTTAATGCCAGAGCCGTATGTGTAAACGCTTCTGCTTGATCACCCGGCGCTAACACTGCCCGCACAAACTCTCCGTGTCCCGCGTGACAGATATACTGCAGATCGCCTTGTTCGGTCCAGGTGGGTAAGCCGGTCGCCGGTCCGGGACGTTGCGAATCTATGACGGTCAATGGCGTCTCGGTCATAGCCGCCAAGCTCACACCCTCGTTCATTAGCGCGAAACCGCCACCGGAAGTCGCTACCAGCGATCGTACGCCGGCATAACTGGCGCCAATCGCGTGATGCACGGCGGCAATTTCATCTTCCGGCTGCACCACCAGCATACCTGTTTTATCCGCCCAGTTCGTTAAATTGTGTAATATTGAAGTGGCCGGAGTCATGGGATAGGCCACATAGTATTGGCAACCAGCAGCGACAGCGCCTAGAGCGGCCATCTCATTGCCCGTGACCAACACACGGTTGTGTCCAGACTTACCGTGGTCAAACTGATAGGGGTACTGCTTGGGATGAAGTTCTCGCTGGGCATATTGATATCCGAATGTAATCGCCTTCACGTTCGATTCGGCTACCTCGCTTCCCTTACCGCCAAACATCTCGCGTACTACTTGTTCAATCATCGCTAGATTATGACTCATCAGCCGTACCGCGATACCCAACATAATCATGTTGCCGGCGATTATCGGCACCCCGGCTTGTTCGGTCATTGCTTTCAAAGACACGCCGTGCATTTTGCGGCCGCGGGTGTATTTGGCTTCGGGCGTGAATTTGTCTTTATCAAACAGAATCAAACCCTCACGCACCACGTCTTTTTGGCAATACGCGAAAGCCTCTGGCGATAACGCGATTAACAGATGAGTCGGCTCGTATACGGCATAGATTGGTTTATTTGACAGACTGACTTGAAACGTGACAATGCCACCCCGGATCCGTGATGGATATTCCGACATATCACAAACATATAAACCAGAACGCATACACGCCTTGGCGAAAATATTACCGGCAATCTGCTGGCCGGCACCAGCCGGTCCACCAATCTCCCAATTAAAGATTTTTGTTTGCACCATAGTGTATGTATTGTACCAAAATATCGCCGCTTTAGGAACATCACGACCATCGTAGGCGAGGTTGGCCAACCTCGCCTACGGCGTATTTAAATACATTGACTTGAAATTAATCCCGTTTATTGCTAAATTAACTTAGTCATATGGACTTTTTTCAACAAGTTTACGCCATTACCAAACGGATCCCGCGCGGCCGGGTGGCCACCTATGGCCAGATTGCGGCCATGATTTCCACGCCCCGAGCCGCGCGCGTGGTCGGCTGGGCATTGCACGCACTGGACAATCAACCCTATCCGTGGCAGCGGGTAATCAATAGCCGGGGCGTGATCAGCACCACTTGCGAGACCCACACCCGGGAATATCAAAAACAGTTGCTTGAATCCGAAGGAGTAAAGGTAGAAACCAATGGCGATGAGTATCGGGTTGATTTGAAAAAGTATCTTTGGCAACCAAAAGTTAAATAATCGCAGTTCGTGTCTTCTGAGCGGGTGTCGTATAATGGCAATACCTCAGCTTTCCAAGCTGATGCTAGGGGTTCGATTCCCCTCACCCGCTCAGTTGACATGAACAGAATATATTTCATTATTCGATTATGAAAATCGGTATTATCGCCGACTTACACGATAACCTCCGCCACCTAGAAATCGTGCGCCAAGAATTACTAGGACACAATGTTGAACTGTTGTTGTTCTGTGGAGATTTCGATATGCCTTTTTCAATGCGAGGCTTTATCGATTTTAATATTCCGATAAAAGCCGTCCTAGGCAATGGCGATCCCGACATCCAGAAGTTTCAATATCAATTACAAAATCTTCAGGTACTTAAGAGCCTCGACCTGGATATCGGCTTACGTTTTCAGGATATAACGGTCGATGGCCGCCGTATTGCTATTTCCCACGGTGACGACGAAGCGCTGAATAAAGTTATTATTGAAAGCCAGTTGTTTGATGTGTTTTGTCTAGGGCACAATCATGTCCCACGGATTAACCAGGAAGGCAAAACAACAATCATAAATCCAGGTTCGTTGGTGGGTTGGTTTTATGAACAGCCGGGACGGTTAGTCCCGGTGACCTATTCGATATACAATACTACCACCGGTACGGCTGAATTGTACGAAGCCAAGCTATAATCACGCGCTTCGATACTCAATGATTTTATACAATCGCGGCGGGTTGATATCCTATCAGCCATTGACATAAATATTGTATCGTGGTATCTTTAGCACCAATCAACAACCGCCCCACAATTTGATGGGGCAAAGACTCGAACCACATTGTGTCATAGCTTTCCGTGACTCAGAGGAATCGGGTCACGGATCTTCGTTCTCCCTAAACCCACGAACGGAATCCAGCACCCCCGTGGTGCTGGAAAAAGCAATTATGACACAACCTCAAACTGTCCAGCCCGATTTTACGGCTCTGGGCGTCAACCCAAAACTCGTCCAGATTCTCAAAGGACGGCGGATTTTTACACCCACGCCGATCCAATCTCAAACCATCCCCATCGGCCTGACCGGCAAGGATGTGATGGGTATCGCCCAGACCGGTACCGGCAAGACGCTGGCTTTTGGCTTACCCATAATTCAGCGCATCGCCACCAAAGGCGGCCAGGCTTTGGTTATTCTGCCAACCCGCGAACTGGCGCACCAGGTCAATGAGGCGCTACAGCAGATCGGCAGCGTGATCGGACTGCGCACGGCTATTTTGATCGGCGGCGAGAACATTAATCGCCAGATCAAACAATTGGAGCGCAAGCCGCATATTGTCATCGGCACGCCCGGCCGACTGATCGATCACCTACAGCAAAAAACTCTCAACCTGACCAAGGTGAATATGTTGGTGCTCGATGAAGCCGATCGGATGCTGGACATGGGCTTTCTGCCCCAAATTAAGCAGGTGCTGCTGAGCGTTTCCCGCGAACGGCAGACGATGCTTTTTTCAGCCACGATGCCCAATACGATCGTCAAAATAGCCCAGGCCACGATGCGCTCACCGCTTCGGATCGAGGTCAGCCCAGCCGGTACCGCGGCCGAACATGTCACGCATGAAGTTTTTATCGTGCCAAACGCCAATAAGAATCAACTGCTGGAAAAACTATTGGCTGAATACCATGGTACTGTCCTGGTGTTCACCCGCACCAAGTTCACGGCTAAAAAGGTTTCCCGCGCCATGAGCCAGCTCAATCACAAAGTTACAGATATACATTCGAACCGATCGCTGTCACAACGTCTGGAAGCGCTCAACGGCTTTAAAAAAGGCAAATATCGGATTCTGATTGCCACCGACATTGCGGCTCGTGGCATTGATGTCAAAAACATCGAAGTGGTAGTTAACTACGACCTGCCACAAAACTCCGACGACTACGTACATCGGATTGGCCGCACCGGACGCGCCGGATTGACGGGCAAGGCGATATCATTTGCCACCCGGGATCAAGTCAAAGATATCCGCCAAATTGAACGACTGATTCGATCGCAAATCCCGGTAACACCCCTGCCTGATTTCCCGAGGCAAACCACACCATCTGAACCGATGACGCGCGAGTCTCGGCCGGAACGTTCGCGCTTTCAAAAATACCAGCTGCAGCGCGAACAACCCATTGCCGGTTCACGTTTCAATCGGAATAATCGGTCGGCGCGCCCCCAATTTCCCAGACCACAGACAGAGCATGTTCGATCCACAGACGACACCCAGGGCATACCTTTTACTACTCCAGCTGAATTCGCCCTTCGTACTGGCATCAAGTCGACTGGCCAAGTGCCGCGCGAACGGTTCTTTAACCGACGCGGCGGTAGTCATGGTCGGAGCCGCTCCGCTCGACCCCAACGTTCCAAACGGCCCTAACGAGCAATACCAGACCGGCTCAGTATCCGTGGGTCGGTTTTGTGCTGCACATTATTGGCATTGACGGACTTGACATTGCGGATAAATAATCTATAATACCTGACAGAGATCCAGGCAAACAGGGTCGTTTGCGCGGGTCTTTCGTTTTCTATTCGCGACTGTTAAGTTGGGCAGTTGGCGCGGATGGCAGGGGGTGCCATTCGATCGACGACAAGAGTTTGCATCACTAATCACCGGGGGTTCAGAAATGCCATCAAGTTCACTGGTCGAGTTTCTACTGGAGCACAACGCGCGTCAAAGCGAAGCGTTTTGCAGTCCCGACGCTCGGCTCTGGCGCAAACAGTATCGCAGCCGGCATCCAACTGAGATTGCGGCGTTGAAGTGCATGGATGGCCGGCTAAACCTGGCGATTATGAGCAACACTCCGCCGGGCATCATCCAACCGTTTCGGAATATTGCCGGCAAATTCGACATCGGCTGGCCGTACTTCGGGGAATTGCTGGAAGACTGGGTGAACTATTCCATGAGCATGGGGCGCGACTGCCTGATCCTGGTCACCCATCACTGGTCAAAGGGTGAACGGCATCGGGGCTGCCGCGGCTTCGAATACGACACCGGGTCGGCTGCTAATTACACCCACGAACTCAAAGCCCAGATTGAACGGGTATTCGGCTCCGGACACGTGGTGGTCTACCCAATCCGTCTCGGCATCGAGACCGACGAGGACGCGTTTGTGCTGTACGGTAACAATGGCGACTATCTGAACCTGGCTCAGCTTGGTCAGACATTGCCCGAGGATCTCCAGCTAAGGGTTCAAGCGCTCTACCCCGACATGAAACCGCAGATGGTGAACGATCTTCTGCCGTTGTTGCTGGGCAACCTGGAGCACATCGCCAATGTCCGGCGCGAACAGAGACCAATCGAGGAGGCACACCACCAGGAGCAGGTTCTGGCGGTGGGACGCGGATTTGACTGGCTGCACCTGCCAAATAAGGCGCTCATTATCGGACCGTATACCTACGACCTGGCTGAACCAGTCGCCACCGCCGCTGGTATTCTGCTTTCCAATCTGCAGGAAGAGCGCGTCCCGGCCAATGAAGGTTTCGTGCTTATGACCTCAGCGGTATATCGCGATGAGGCTGGCTCGCAAAGGTTTCGGGCGATTGAAAAAACCCTCTCGCTGGCTCGATTTGCCGAGACTACCATTAGTCGTACGGTACCACAGCTAAGGGAGCGCTTGGCTATCCTGCCCGGCATCGTGAACCTGAATACTCGCCGTTTCACTCAGATACCTTTCAACGTTGAACCGGCCGCACACCACACAACCGCTGTGTCGTCGGCTACTGCGATCTGACCGCGGCATCACCCAACGACAACTACCGCACACCCATTCGCGAGTGTGCGTTTTCTTATTTGTTTAAAAGAATATAGTGTGCTCGTCCAATTGCAACTAACCCAGATGCGCGTGATCGTTGTATATCCACACGCGCCATCCTATGCCTTCCCGCATTTTGCAATACTTTAATACAGAAAGACCGGTATTTTCCATTGATATTCGCGATTTGAAGTATTTGAATGTTTCGGGCGTTAGTGAGACACCTAATAGAACCAGCGCAAAAATGACTTGCAGAAAGAACCCGTGTGTCACGACCACAATTTCCTTCTCTTTCCTAGCCCTAAGGTAATCAAGCGCCTTACCCGCGCGCACAACTAGGTCGTCATAATTTTCACTCTCCTCAACCCTAATACCGGAAGTAAATAGGCTTTTTTCCCACTCATTCCATAACTTTTTTGCGTCTTCATCAAGGTGCGATTTGCCCACGAGCCTTGCGGGTTTTGCACGTTCGACGAATAGGTCAGAATATTCTGGTTTATGCCCAGTTATTCTACCGATTACTTCGGCGGTTTGTTTTGACCGCGTCAGGGGGCTAGCAATTAGCACTTCAAACGAAAGCCTGGCGATGCGTTTGGCTATGTGCAGCGCCTGCTTTTTACCCAGCTCTGTTAGCGGCGAATCGAGCGGTTGATAGATGGGCAAACTATTTGCCTCGCTTTGACCGTGACGGACAAAGTAAACAATTTTTTCTGGCTGCTCATTCATTAGCTTGTTGGATCAATAATTATTGCGCCAATCGCGATGTTTCTTCTGCGCCAATCTTGAAATATTCTCTGCGCTAACGCATCAAGAGTATGACCAATATACCAACAGTATTGGAGACTAGGGCGAGTCCGATAAATTGTTTTACCGACAATCGCAAGAATCCAAAAAAACCAGCAGCAAATTCGTCTGGAAGCGGAGAGCCGAGTATCGCGACTCCGACAGCTATCGATAACCAATTTGGAATCCGTCGTTTCGAAACCAGGATACTCATCCTTTCAAACACGCCCTTCCGTGATCCACTTTTAACGATGCTATAAATTGTCAGATCATAGAGAGCCGCCCCTAGCCCGCCTAAAATGGCCAAGAGCACTGTATTGCCAGTTTTAGGGATATTAAGAAATATAACCGTGGCCGTGCTTGAGGTAAACGCAAAGGCATAAAGTACGCCACCGACTAGAGCGCCCACGATGCTCGATTGTCCAAGATTGACGATCAGCTGCTTGGTGCTAGGCATTTGCATCAGCAGAACAGTCAACGCCAATCCCACTAAAAACAGAAATAACGGCACTCTTGCTTTACGTAGATTGTTCATATTTCTAGATACTTTTTCCAATTACACACCTTAATTTAGGCTCTGGCCGGTGTCACCCACTATGTAATTACTACAGGCGTTTGACGAGAAGAGTTTCGCTGGTCGGCCCTACCGACCCCGGACTCTGATCCGGGGGAACCGGTCTCCAGGGTCTCGCTGGCCACACTTCGCTAAAGTTACGCGTGACACCGCTCGACCCGTCTAAGCTCTCGTAGACTAAAGCAGTTCAGTCTACTCGTGGCTAAGACCCTCCGCGTTGTCCCGATAGTTTGGGTGGACCCTACCGGGCTCGAACCGGTCACCTCCGCGTTGCAAACGCGGCGCTCTACCAAATGAGCTAAGGGCCCACCCAAACTATCGAGGATCCTCGATAGTTTGCGCGCCTTTCAATCTTTCAACTGCTGCGCGCTCTTTCCATGATTTAATTTGCCTCTCCCTTCTCAACGCCCCAGATCGAAGTCGAAAACTTTCCTTATATACTAACTTTCATGGTCTATGCAAACGTGTTGTTTTACTGCATCTCTATTATGTTGGGCCAAACGTTTATCGCTATCTTCAGCACTACCAATATAGTACCGTCTACTATCGACCGACTGTTATATGTATGTGTCGTACATGTCGTCGCAAAGTATCGGAACAAACGCGATGCCCCGCCTGCCACGACGGCATGCCGGGCGGGTCTACCAGCTGAGCTAACGGCCCGTGATCCTGTTGTTACTCATTGCTAAGATGCTTTGGTTGATATAACTGCGAGAACCTGGGCGGGTCGGTCAGAGACATCGCCCCGCCCGTCTCAGCCGTCGCGACACAAGCGGTTGTGTCGCTCCCCGCTTACAGCGGTGACGGCTTCGACCCAGCTGAGCTAACGGCCCAAGTTGTTGTTCTCGTGTCTAAGAACCTATTTATGTATCTCAGATGAATCCCGATGTGGCTATAGGCCAATCGGGATCCCGACTCCCGTCATCGGGACGTCGAGACTAACGGACCGCGATTAAGTTCCTGATACCGGGAAGAATTGCTCCAAAAAACCCAGGCGTATACGTCCGAACGCGATTACTATGGATACCAAAATTAATACCAACCCAACCACCCGATAAAAAATGCTGGTACCGCCATACAACTTGAAAACACGCCTTTCCACCCACTGAATTGGGCCGGTGATATTCATAATCCAATTGGGTTTGAGGGCAAAGAATAGCCCACCAGCCATAAAACACAACGCAATAATGTATCTCATTTGTTTATTCAAATTCTATCTGAACGGGTCCCCATCCGACGGGACTGTATTGCAAACAATTACTATAACGCGCCACGCTCTGCGTGGTGCGCGGGAGAGGACTCGAACCTCCACGGCCTTGCGACCACTAGCACCTCAAGCTAGCGCGTTTACCAAATTACGCCACCCGCGCATGTTACATAAAACTTGAAACTACGAAAACATCGGTAGGTATGTAACCCAGTACCCGAGCGAAGCGAATGGTGCTGGGCGCCCGCGCCTGTCGGCAATGTTACTGTTTCCGTCTTTTATTCTTGGCGCTGTCTTTCAACGGTCGGGCCTTGGGGTCGCGAGAATAATACAGTTTGGCACGGCGAATGTCGGACGAGCGCACGATTTCTATCTTGGCAATCTGGGGTGAATGCACCGGAAAAATGCGTTCCACGCCGATGCCTTCCGATACTTTTCGTACGGTGATAGTGCTGCGCAAACCAATTCCATTATTGCGAGCCAACACCATGCCTTCAAAAATCTGGATGCGTTCTTTTTCGCCTTCTTTGACCCGCTGGTGGACTCGAATGGTTTGGCCAGACTTAATATCCGGCATATCCGGTTTGATTTTGCTTTGCTCCAAAGCGTGAATAACGTCCATGATATACTGCGTTACAAATAAAAAGACTACCGAGAGTATAGCTAAATTGCCCCTGAATGTCAACTGTGCCGACGACCTATCGCGTGAAGGGTTTAACCCACGCTCCGACCAAACATTAGCCTTTTCTCAGGCTTTTTAGGGTCTGCTGCCACCAGGCTGGCGGGTCTATCTTGAAAGACTGGCTCTGGCCGTCACGGTCGGAAAACTCCAGGCGGTCGGCTAAAAGCATCAGATGTTCGGTGCTAGCCAAACGGCTAAACCGGCTGATCCGATATAATGGGTCGCCAACTAGCGGATGTCCTAGCCCGTGAAAGTGAACCCGGATTTGGTGGGTTCGGCCGGTGAGAGTTTTTACTCCCACTAACGCCATGTGGTTGAATCTTTCCAATACCTCATACTCGGTATGCGCCGATCGCCCTTCGGCCTGTTCGCTGGGACGGCTCGACATGCGGCCTTCTTTGGTTCGGACAATATTGAAAGTAATTGCGCCCTCGTCCGGCAAAACGGGATCATACACCAGGGCTAAATAATGTTTGTGTATTTTATGAGCCTGGAATTGGCTTTTGTAATATTCAAACGACGCTTGATTCAATGTCACCAAAATAAGTCCACTGGCCTCCTTATCCAACCGATGGACAATGCCGGGCCGGATCGGATCGTCGCCGACTTTTATGATATCCGGCCAACGATGTGTCAACCCGTTGACCAGTGTATGAGCCGGCGCACCTTCGGCCGGATGTACCACCAAGCCAGCCGGTTTTACGATTACCGCGTAATCTGCTGTCTCGGCCAGTATTTTAAAATCAATATCCGGTTCGGGTAATGTGTTCATAATTGGCCGAGCGACTGGTTCAAAATTTATTTTGTCATTAACACACAACGCCAAATGTGGCTTGGCTATCACGCCATTAACCCAAACTCGCTGATCTAGAATCAGTTTTTGGATCCAGGACCGGCTATATTCCGGATGCTGGTTGTGCAAGTATTTATCTAGGCGCTGCCCGATGGCTTCGGGTGCGATGGTGAGGTGTTCCATGGCGTTTTTTTAAGTAGGTCCGCGCTTGGTCCTTGGTGGTAACTTGTCCTCGCAATTGGCGCAATCTCAGATCTTCCAGCGCCAGGCCAACCTGCGGTCCGGGTGACCATTTTATTAGGCGCATTATTTCGGTTCCATCCAGCAATAATTTGGGGGTAGCGGAGTGGCTGTAACCTGTTTTTTTTATACGCTGAATTGACCGGACTGTCGCCTGGTATCTTTGCAATGCGGGTTTATTATTTTTTGTCCGGCTGCCCCCGCCATCGGCGTATAGCATCTGGAGCAGTCTTTGCCCGCGCTCGGGTGGAATAAGAAAATACCGCTCCAGCGTGGTCGGGCGCATCTTAGCCGGCTCACCATGGAGCACCACCATATGGGATTGAATCAACCAACATAACCGGTCGCAGTCTATCAAACCCTGATAACTGCTTAGTTTTAGCCGTTGGCAAACATCACCCGCGATTTTACTGCCAACGATTTCATGACCATAGAAAGACCGCCGGCCATTAGGTAAACTCTTGGCTGTGTATGGCTTTCCGACATCATGCAGCAACACTCCCAGAATCAGTTCGGGATGCAACTGGGCGGTGTCCGGAAATTCTTTTTTAAATCCTGGCGATGCTAACACCTCCAAAGCTAGCCGTGTATGCGTCCAGACGTCGCCCTCCAAATGAAACCGTGGGTCATGGCGACAACCTTTCATTTTCAACAGTTCGGGTAATAATACCTTGAACGCGCCGCTACGCTCACAAAGGTCAAAAGCTCTCACTGGCTGAGCAGTTAGCGTTTTTATCAACTCTTTGGCCACCGCCTCCCTGGGTACGACCGCCGAGTTAACCCTGGGCATTAGTCGGACCAACGCCAGCCAGGTAGCTGGTTCAATATCAAAACCCAATTGCACGCTGAAACGCAGGGCGCGCAACAGCCGTGAATAGTCCTCTTGAAATCGACGTGTAGGTGAACCGGCTGCCCGAATCTTCTTGGCCGCTAGGTCAGACAAACCGCCCGTGGGATCAATTAATTTTTCCGCTGCCATGTCCCAGGCCAGCGCGTTGGCCGTAAAATCACGCCGCTTCAAATCTTGTTCGATCGGCAGACGATAATCAGATTGGACTTTGAAATCGTGGTACCCGCCGGACATGTGTAGCGAATGCTCGGTGCGAGGTAGTGCCACATCGATCGGATCCGCACCGCTCTGGTCTCTGGGCACCACTTTGTATACACCGAATACTCGGCCGACGTAATCGACCCGACCGACACGATTTAAATATTTTTCCAACTCCTTGGGCGGTAAGCCAGACACAACGATATCGACATCTTTGGTCGGACGCCCCATCAGCCAATCACGCACCGCACCGCCCACAATATATATCCGGCATTTCGGATACAACTTCAAAAGGCGCGTGGCAAAATTCAATCGCGCGTCCCGCTTGATATGTTGTTTGATGGTAATCATGATAGTTTGAGCATACGTAATAACCGGGAAACTGACAAGGGTGCTTGGGTAAGAAAATCCGTACAGCCCCTCTGCTGTACGGTGTCACTCGGCCGCCTCTGGAGCAGGCAGATTGACGCGAAACTCGTGCTGCTCGGTGTAGTCTGGCCTGGCGCAAACTAATACCTTGCGCCACCCTTCTGGCACATCGTCTCCAGGATACGTGCCCTCCTCTCTGATGACTCGATAAGCCCGACACGAAGCGGGGCCTTCGAGAAGAAGTGTCCCCGAGGAAAGCGGCTGGGTCGTGTGCACCAACAGCGTTAGAAAAACTTCACTGCCGCTTAGAAACCTCGCCACCGGTAAATGTTTCTCGTTGGGTGCATGTACTTCGTCGTAGTCACCAGTTTCGTCCGCCGTCAGACCTAGGTCAGGCATGACTCACCGCCGGCTTCACCACCACCTGTACGATACCCTCAAACCGTAGCGGCTGGATGCGTACCAAGCCGCCCTTCAAATCGCCGTTGGCAGAGTAGACAATCTCCGCAACAACAGCATGCACCTGCGGCCCGCCCTTGACGTTCAGTACGAGTGGGGTTCCCACAACTACCGGATATGGCGCACCCTCTTGGTGACTATCGACCCAACTCATCATGAAACGGCCGTCTCCGCAATCGTGAACGACCGTGCCAACGGTCTTGCGATCCTCCTGTCCATCAGCCATGGTTTATACCTCCCTTCCACGACTGGCGCCCAGAAACCTGCGCCAACCTTATCACCGAATTGGATTAACGTCAACACCAAAACACCCCGCTCGGGGGTGAATGTGGGCAAATATTATCCTTGGTGGGCGATAGAGGAATCGAACCTCTGTCCGGGGTGCGCCGGTCAGAACAACGGCACACCCGTCGTGGCCCGCGCAAAGGCAAGCAGTTGCCTTTGCTTGTCACCACAACCCTCCACAACCCGCCCGCCAAAGCTTGTGGGCGGCACAAGAGTTGAACTTGTGACCTCCACAATGTCAATGTGGCGCTCTAACCAACTGAGCTAGCCGCCCACAAGCGGCGCGCGGGTGTCAATGTGGCGCTCTAACCATCTGAGCTAACCGCCCACCAAGAAAATAATATTTTCAAAATGCCCTTACAAATTAACACACTGCCCTAGCTTTATCAAGCCCCCAGTGGAATGACGTGTTCGCGAATTACTCTTGCATAATCGTGACGCGATTTATCATACGCGTACAGTCCGATAACTACCTCGTTAGCCACAAATGATTTGCCTCTCAGCGTACGGGCTTCCGCTTGGATTCGAGAAACATGCTTATACTGAGCCGTGACACTACCCAGCGTTACATGAGGATGAAACCGACTACCGACACGTAAATACCCGTATTTTAGTATCGCTTTAATTTCTATCGGTGTAAATATCTTCTCTCGAATCCGTTGCATATCTTTGCTTCTGATTCGATTCCCGCGCAACTGATTAGCGATTCTGATAATATTCATATGGAATTTTTTTAGCAACGGCCTCTCGGTTATGCCCAAGCTAATGAATGTGCCCTTACGGTGCGGCGCCAGACGCACTTTGGTTATAGTCAATCGTATTGATTTGAGCTGGGTGCGTATAATTTGCCTCTGAAGAATTGGAAAGTCGGTTTGCCTAAATTTAGACAAATATATAGTTACGTGCGGTTCATGCTGAAAATTACCCGGATAAACCAAACCAAACGCTTTCTGTATACCCCGAATCTTCTTAGCGATATCAGGTCTAACGTTAAGATGTATACCGAGTACTGTTTCGGTTCTCATTATACTATATTATTTGATACTTGTAACAACGAGCTGCACGGCAATGCTTTACTCTTGGTGGGCGGTGGAGGACTCGAACCTCCGACCCTCTCGGTGTAAACGAGATACTCTAACCAACTGAGCTAACCGCCCGAGTATGTTGATATAAATAGCGGAACCTGGATGCGCCGGTCAGAACAACGGCACACCCGTCTCACCCCTCGTAGACGCAAACAGTTGCGTCTACTTGTGGGTTCGACCCATCTTATATCAGCCTCCGACCTGACATTGATTATTGTGGCTGATATATCAACGACCTCACAATCAGTATTTATCCCGTGGTGGGCGTGGATGGTCTCGAACCATCGACCCCTGCCTTATAAGGGCAGTGCTCTAACCCCTGAGCTACACGCCCACCACGGGATATTAATATTTGAAATCGTCGCTATAAAGACGGTGCTCCCAGCTCCGCATCCCGAACGCAGTGAGTGGTGTGGGGTAACCTTCGCCTACTCACTTGGGCACCGAACAAAAGTGGGATCAACACGCCCATAATGTATAACGTACTTTTTCACCAGACCGAAAGCCGGGCGCAGAGCGTCCGGGCTCGCTGACGCTGTCAGTGTCGGTGCTACTTTACTTTGTTTTACTTCTTTTGTCCAGACACGCGACCGGCTAATCGTAGAATCCAGCTGGGTTTATGGCCTTCTTTCAGACGAAGGAATGTGGTCACCCAGGCTGAAAATTGAAAGCTGGACAATAGCGAACCAGTAATTATCACAATGGCCAACACCAGAGCAACGGCAGCCCCGAAGATAAAGTTGGCCGTGGTGGTGTAGCCACCGCTGTTCATCACTAGAATGATGATAAAGAACGGCAAGATGATCAGCGCAATTACCAGCAAGATAGCCAGATTGGCCACTAAGTTGATCAGAAAGATCAATATGGCCATTTCGATACTATCGACCCAGTTTTTAATGAACAATT
Source organism: Patescibacteria group bacterium (assembly GCA_041661625.1). Lineage (NCBI taxonomy): Bacteria > Patescibacteria group bacterium. The sequence goes on from JBAZUB010000001.1 coordinate 587,051, forward strand.
TCCAACCGGACAGGATGGCCCGGCCGGTGTTTTCGTTATTTACCACCACATAACCGGCGGCGTATCGGGCTACAAAAGAAACGATCAGAGAAACGATGAATGATATTACGGCCAATAACGCACCTAGCCATAACCCGACCGCGTGCAACAGCATCAAAGAGACCAACACGGCCATAAGTATCAGCACGCCATAGTCAACCACTTTGGCCAGTAGAATGATAACAATATTCTTCCAAAAGTATTTGTGCCCATTAGCCATTGCGCCATTGAATGATATCTTTTTGCCGGCGTCGAGCTGCGCAATGCTATGCGTCAGGGCACCGACCGATGCGACCATCAGCCAGACAAACAGCGCCAGTATCATCAAGGCGATCAGCGATCCGATAATGGCTGACGCCGTGGAATCAGTCAGCGATGACCAAATACTGGAAAATACCCCGCCAAAGCCATTCGTAAAAAGCTCTTTCCAGCTGCTAACCGACAGGGTCTGGTCGGAAAAGACCACTTGGTTGCGCAGCACTATTTCAATCTCTTGGGTAATTAACGCGACAAACAATCCAAAGAACCAGAGTATTTTGTTGCGCCAGATTAGCCGCCATGTTTGAGCGAGAATCTGTTGAAAATTCTGTGTCATACCGCCTCCTTGTCAATTTTTGTTAGATATTTTTATAGCGCTGGCCGCAGTAATACTACGGCACTGCGTTTTTTATGATGCGCCGGCAGTCTGAACGGCTGGCGCTCGGAACAGCTCCTCGAACTCCTGCTGTTCGATCGTCTCCTTGGCTATCAGACGCTCGGCAATTTCATCGAGTTTCGGTTGGGCTTTGATAATCGTATCCTTAGCCACCTGGTAGCAGCGTTTAATTATCTTGGTCACCTCGTGATCAATCTGAGTCGCCGTCTCTTCGCCATAGTCTCGCTGTTCGTGGATTTCACGGCCGAGAAAAATCATCTCTTCCCGTTCGCCGTATGTGCGCGGTCCCATTGTTTCGCTCATGCCGTACTCAGTCACCAATTTCCGTGCCAATCGAGTGGCTTGCTTTAGATCATTGCTGGCTCCGGTGGTCACCTCGCCGAATATGATTCGTTCCGCGGCGTGACCGCCCATCATCACTGATATTTCGTTCAGGAAATATGACTTGCTATGCATGTGCTTATCTTCGCTAGGCAGCTTCAGGGTAAATCCTGCTGCCATGCCGCGAGAAATAATCGAGACCTTACGAACCGGATCCATATTCGGCAATTCGTGGGCAATCAGAGCATGGCCGGCTTCGTGATAGGCCGCAATCTTCTTTTCCTCGATGCTGAGGATATGGCTTTTCCGTTCTGGACCAAGCAGAACCTTGTCAATGCTGTCGAGACATTCGTCGGTGCCAATAATTTTCTTGTTCCGGCGCACAGTTAATATGGCCGCTTCATTAAGTAGGTTGGCCAGATCCGCGCCCGAAAATCCGGGCGTGCGTTCGGCAATGGTGCGCATCGACACCTGTTCGGCAAATGGCTTGCCCCGAGCATGCACTTTGAGAATGGCCTCCCGGTCATTAAGGTCGGGCATGTCCAGCATCACGCGCCGGTCAAATCGTCCCGGCCGCAACAATGCGGGATCCAGCACATCGGGCCGATTGGTGGCTGCGATAACTATCACGTTGGTATCGGTTTCAAATCCGTCCATTTCAACTAAAATCTGATTTAACGTCTGCTCGCGTTCATCATGCGAACCGCCCAGACCAGAACCGCGCTGCCGACCCACCGCATCAATCTCATCTACGAAGACAATGCAGGGAGCGGCCCGCTTGGCTTTTTTGAATAGATCGCGCACCCGTGAAGCACCGACACCAACGAACATTTCTACGAACTCCGAACCGGAGATGTGGAAGAACAGCACATTTGCCTCACCAGCGACCGCTCGTGCCAAAAGCGTCTTGCCCGTACCGGGTGGTCCGACTAACAGCACACCCTTGGGAATCTTGGCGCCCAGCGATAAAAAACGCTTAGGGGCTTTGAGAAACTCGACGATTTCGCCTAGCTCCTCTTTGGCCTCCTTGGCGCCGGCGACATCCTTGAATAATATCTGCCGGTTGGGATTGGTTTGTTGTGATTCGCGGGCCCGGCTCTGACCAAACATCATCGCTCGATTATTCGTACCCTGAACCTGCCGCATCATGAAGTAAATGAATCCGCCAATCAGCAAGAACGGCAGCAAGAACGGCAGCAGCGTATTGATCCAGAACGAACCGCCGGAACCCTCGCGTATCTCAACGTTCAGAGCTTGGATTTTTTCAGCGCTGACGCCATAATTCTTCAGGACATCACCAAAAGATTCGGTGCTTTCTTTGCGCGACACCTCTTTGGTGCCATCTTTGAGCACCACATTGATTTTCGACCCTTCGACAATTATCTGGTTTACCTCGGCATTATCAATCTGTTTCACTACTTGGTTCAGGCTTATTTCAGTGACTTTCTTGGTACTGGTTTGGTACAGACTAAACAAGCCGCCTAAAGCCAGAAATATGATGACGAATATGATGAAGCTCTTGAGGGCTGATCGCATGGGATATATTAAGTGGTTATCTAATGGCTAATTCAATCAATATTATATCTGTTTTTGGCGGTTTTGACAAATACTTGGCAGCATCCGCGCGCAATTCCGGTTAATTGGCACCAACATACCAAAACCCCGCCTCAACGTGCCAGACGCCGGGCAGGATTTGGATATGCACTCGAGCTACGAATTTGATTCGGTCGTGGATTCGGTTTTTTCAGGTGTTTCTGGATTATGATCTGCGTCAGACGGGGTCGCGGCTTCGGCTTTCGCCGGTGGTTCAGTTTCACCTTCGGCAGTCGTCTCGGCTGGCTTGGTTGGCTCTGGTTTTGGCTCCAGCGCCTTGAGCGACAATCCCAGCCGATGATGATCCGGTTCGATGGTCAGAATTTTGAACGGCCTGGTCTCGCCCACTTTGACTACTTCACCCGGATGGCGCACCAGCTTATAAGACAGTTCTGAAATATGGGCCAATCCGTGAATATCTTGATCCAATTCAACAAACACGCCGAATGGATTCAGTTTCAGGACTTTGCCTTCGACCACCTGGCCGATCTTATACTTATTTATTGCCTTCTTCCAGGGATCGTCAATCAGCTGCTTTAGGCTCAGCGAGATGCGGGAATTTTCAATGCTGATAATCTTGGCTTTGATCGTGTCGCCCACTTTGACGATCTGGCGCGGGTCATCGATGCGCTGCCAGGCCAACTCTGAGATATGGACCAATCCCTCCAGCCCGTCGCCAAATTCCACGAACGCGCCAAAGTCCACCACTCCGGTAACTTTGCCCTCGACCACGTTGCCGATCTCGTACTTTTTCAAGGCGTCTTTTTGCTTCTCTTCCCAGGCCATCTTTTCTGATACGATCAGTTTCTCTTCGGCCTCGTTGACATCGATCACTCTGACCTTAAAAGCCTGGCCAATGTATGTTGCCAGCCGTTCTAATATTTTTTCCTTGTCGCCGCCTTCAACGCGCGGATAGTGCTCCACGGTTAACTGTGAAACGGGCAGGAAGCCCACCACACGGCCAACCTTAATCATCAGGCCGCCGCGATTGGCTTCGGTTATTTCCGCATCGACAATCGACTCATCGTTGAGATACTGCGTCAGCAGATCCCAGGCTTTCTTGTGTCCGGCTTGTCGGAACGACAGTTCCAATACGCCTTTTTCATTTTCTAAATCGACCACGGTGGCCAATACTGGATCACCAACCTTGAGGTCGGTGTACTCGCCCGACTCATCGTAAAGTTCGCGGCCGCGCACTACGCCGCTGCTGATGCCTTCGATATCGACATGGACTTCGGTCTTGGTGACACTGAGGACTTTGCCCTCGACGATATCACCGACCTTAGGAATTTTAACAAGCCCCTGCTCATTTAATAGCTGCTCCATCTCTGGGGAGGGGGCTGGGATGGTAGCGGTAAATTTAGCTTTCAATTCATTGCCTTGATTAATAATAAAGCGTCAATAAATACGGAATACAAGCAGTATATATCAGACTGGCCTTCTTGGCAAGGCTGCGTGATAAGTGCCTGTTTTATTGACTTTTATGCCTATTTATGTTATTATTATGTCAATGGGAAAGTTTGCCAACAGAATCAGCGGGCAGGCCGTTCTAAACACCATGAAAAGTATTTCCAAGGGTGCTTTTTCAGATACCAAAAAGCTCTGGAAGTGGAGGGTTTCAAACTTAGCAAAAACAAGTCGTACAGTCGCGATGAGGTACGACAGGGTTTCAAAATCGCCCGAAAACTCGATACTACTATCAAAACGGGCTGGCAGGCAGGCTCAATGGCCAACAAAGCTTTCGCCGCCCACGATCAGTTAGCCGCGGAACGGAAGCAGGAACAACGCAGCGTATCCCAAAGATTAATCGATCTGCAGAATCGCGTATTCCGAAAAAAAGTCGGTGACGAACAAGCCCTGCAGGGTAGTCAATTGCGCGTCACCCGAAGCAAAATTGAAAATGAGCGCAAAACCGGTAGCGCTAGAGTCGCTACGGTCACTCCCACGTTGCACGCCGTGCCCACGGGCGGCAACGCCGTCCTGAAGAAAGCAACGGGGGCCGAAAGTTTGCACCCCGATATGGTTTTGGCCGACCCAGCCAATCATCAGCCGTCACAAATCGACGAGCTAACCAATAACGGATCACAAATACCCGAAGACAAATCGGTCATCAGCGACGAGGAATTCAAGAAGCTCCAGGACAAGGCCAAAGAGGTGTCGGGTACGCAGATGCTATCGTAAACATTGCGTGCATTAAACTATAGCATCCCAGCAATTACTGCTCGGCTGGGTTTTGGATTTAGCTGCGGCAGATTTTTAACTATAGAGCGCCGTCTGTAATTTCACCAGACATCGGAGCCTTTACGCATTTATTAGTCTTCGGTTCGCAGATACCGCCGACGGGGCAACCACAGAGACTACACTTTGCTTCTAATCTACCGCCCTGGCAAAAAATCGGTTTGGTCGTTGCGCAAGTGTTGAATCGCGTGCCATCATCGCATGTCGGCGTACAAGCCTGACCGGCTTGAGGCGTGAAGATCTGTATCCGATGATACATCTTGTCAACAACATACATGCCATCGGTCTCGATGATCAGATCGGCTGGCTGCCAGAGCCGACCATTGCCGGTGCCCGATAACGCAACGTAGTTCTGAAAAGTTGCTTTAAGATAGCCGTCAATATCGAATTGTGACAGCCGTGATGTGGATTGATCGGTAACATATATGGAATTGCCTACCCGATCTACTCCGCGCGGTTCCATAAATTGCCCCTGTTCGGTGCCAGAGGATCCAAACTGTCCCCAGTATTCCAATGTGCCGTTAATGTCTGGGCGCAGAATCTGAATCCGCTGATTAAACGTATCGGCCACATAAATGAATTGATCCAGCACGGCTAGTCCGGTGGGCGCATTAAACTGGCCATTGCTCGTTCCCAGTGATCCGAAATTACTGCGGAAAGTCGCTGACAGGTCCGGATTGATCTGATAAACCGCCAAACGATGGTTGGAACTATCGCTGACAATGAGACGGCCGCCGACGAAAGCCAATCCGGTCGGACTATTGAGCTGATTGGCACCGCTACCGAGCGTACCGAACTTACCTTGCCACACCGCTGTCGTACCGTTGAAAGAAAATATTTGGACGCGATTGTTGCCGGTGTCACTTATATAAACCGTGTTGCCGTTCACCGCTACCCCGGTTGGACTGACAAACTGACCATCACCCGAACCCTGGGAACCGAACGTGCTTAAATACGCAATCACACCGTCGGTGCGGCGAAATATTTGGACGCGATTGTTGCCGCTATCGACGACGTATATATAGTCACCCGCCTTGGCAATGCCGGTCGGCCGGTTGAACTGTCCATTACCGGAACCGTTAACCCCGAACTTAGATGAATAGGCGTAGAATGTCCCGGGCAGGTAGCGGTCCTGCGACGCATCGCAACACACGTTTGCGCCCCTGGCTTGATACTCGCCCGCTTCATCTCCGCAACAAGCCTGGGTGTTGGTTGGAGTGTAATCACCGAAGGAACGTAATAGTTCGCCGCTGGGTAACCACGAATGTGTCCCGCAGGCATAGTGTTCCGAACACTGATGAATAGTAGCGTCGGCATCATTGCAATCCTTAACCTGACTAGCCGCGCACGTTCCGGGACAGCCGGTTGTCGGCTTGGTCGCACCCGAACCCCACCAACATAGACCATCGTTATCGGCGTCGGTACAGGCAACCGTGTACTGGCCCTCGCTGGCGCTGGGTGATATCGGTGGCGGAGTCAGAGCAACATAATTTGTATTGTAATCAAAGGTTGATAACGGTAAAATCAGCTTGGCGTATCCGTTTTCACCCCAGTCGGTACCGTAGCTATTTTTGACGATCCAATAGGTCGTGCCCACCAGCGGATCGTTTTGGGGTATGTCGATATCGCAACTGCCACTGATTGATGTTTGATAGCAACCGGGAGCAACTTCGCCATATCCGACCACCGTCATCGCATGGTTCCAATTGTTGAATAGGCCGATCAACGGACCGTAATTCATCAGGGCATTTTTCACCTGCAATGGCGTGCTTTGTGGAAATGAATTAATATATGCTGTATTTTTCCAGACCAGATCGAGCCACCGGCCTATTTCCGTATAATTACGCACCCTCGTAAATACATCGTTGGTGGTCGATACTAATGAGGGAAACGTTCCCGAGGCGCCGTTGCTCACGTACAAGCCGCTGGCGTCCCAACTGATTCCTTGGGGATACCTGACCACGTCGGGCGCGGTAACCGCTTTGAGACCCCAGTTCAAATCAAAAGCCTGGATTCGATTATTGTCGCTATCACTAACATAGATCCGGTCGGTCGTTACCGCGATGTCGGTCGGTCTCCTGAACTCACCCGGCCACGCTCCGTAAGCGCCATATTTTTCAATAAACACTCCCGCTGGTGTAAATACCTGTACTCGGTTGTTGCCACTATCGGTTACATAGAGTTGGTTGTTGAACAATTGGACTCTTTTGGGCGTGTTAAATTGACCATCGCTCGTGCCCAGCCCACCGAATTGTGAGACATAGGTAGCCGTATCTCCGGAGTAACTGAATAATTGGATGCGATTATTGCCCGAGTCGGCCACGTAAATCCGGTCGGCCGTTGCGACGACCCCGCTCGGTTGTTGGAATTGGCCATTACCGCTGCCCAAGCTGCCAAAAGTAGTGCGATAATTCCCATTAGAGTCGTAAATTACCACTCGATTATTATCCCGATCGGCCACGTAAATCCGGTCGGATGTAGCCGATACGCTCTGAGCTGTGGTGGACAGACCGGTAATCGTCTTGATCAGATTCAGGGAATTACCCATAAATTCGGCGATGTGCAGCGTACCCCGTTCCAGGATGTACATACGCCCGTTTTTTACATACACATTATCCGGCACACCCAGCGGGACGCTTTTGCCACAAGTACTGTTGGCAGCAGTGTAGTGCAGAATTGATTCTGGTGGCAGGCCATCCGAGACAATGAAACTGAACGGATTCGACCAGCCGACCTGACAGTTGCCGTTGGAACAAGCCATCAAATGTTGTTCGGACAAATCCAAATTCGCCGGCTGGTGATAATAGAGATTCAGATCCGCTTCAAACGCTCCCACCGATGCCATAATCTGGCAAGAGCCGCAACAGCGATAGGTGTAACCGGCGTCTTGACACCGAGACAGGCTCCAGCTGTCCTCCAGGTGATCGCCGACCCAGCATCCGCACTGATGATGCACCGGGGTCATAATATTTTCATTGTTGCGATCGCGCCAATCAAAGACAAACGGCGCCATGTCCAATGATATTTCATTTGCGATTGGTTGAACCCTGTCAACCGATTGGTCTGAAACGATAACCGACTCGGGGGCTTGCGTGGCTGCGACGGTTTCTGCACTGGGCAAGCTTGAATTATCTGACGGCAGTTCAAAATACCCGCCACGATAATAGAGCAACCCCTCGGTTGCCGGCAACCGACCACCGAATAGTTTTTTTTGTTCCGCATAGGGCAGCTGACTGACCGTGGTGGACTCGGCGACCCAAAGCTTGCCCTGTTTTTTATTCAATTGATCAATCGCAATCTTGGTGTAAGTGTTCTGTTGCTGACGCAATAAACGAGCAGCTGGTTCTATCCCCTCGGTTGCAACCACTGCCTTGAGTTGGTCTTTTTTACCAACATAGATGACGTCGGAAATACGCAATTGGCCGCCGTTGGAAAGTTCGATGGTTAGTTTTCTCGGCCTAACGGAATCGAGTAGGCAGGTTTCGGCACACGCCTGGCTGAATTTGATCGTACCCGACTGGGGATATTCCACCGACCAGACCAAATGCTCTTGACCAGACTGATCGGTCAGAATAACACGCGCATAGTTCCCGGCCGCCACTGTCGCTTCGCCGGATAGACTTAGTCCTTTTATCGCCCCAACCGATAATGGTATCGTATCACCATCCGCTAATACTCGATTAACCTGCCAGTCTGAAACATTGCCGCTGCTTTGCAAAGAAAACATCGGCAGCGACTCACTGCGACCTTGCTGTATCCGAGCCGCTACTTGCGTAGGCACCGAAACGGTTACCTTTGGTTGCGCGATTATCAAGCCCGCGATCACCGGTGCAATTACAAAAGCCACCACCTTAAGCTTGGAAACACGGTGGGTTGGGATATGGATACTCGCCGATATTGCCCGGCTAGTGGCTGGATGTGCCATATGAGTAGATGAAAATGCCCCCCTCTTATTCATTGCGAGTTGGCCGCTGTGGCCTATTATGTAAAATATCGCGGTTATCTCAGTATGCGCCGAATACTCTCGCTGACGCGGAAAAGCGTCCCCCCGAGCACAAACGTCAATGCGCCGGCACTGTAGGATTTATCGTCGGTATAAAATGAAATTATGAACAGTCCGGCTCCGGCAATCATAGCAAATAAACCCGTGTAGCGGGCGTTTCGGCTGACTTTATGAAGTCGTGTTATTTGGGATTCGCCTTGAGTATTTGGCATATCAGACGGAGAATTATTATCGTGTAGGGTGACGCTTAGCGTCACGACTTCCACGCTCAGCGTGGAGCGGGAGACGGGATTCGCACCCGCGACCTCTTCCTTGGCAAGGAAGCGTTCTACTACTGAACTACTCCCGCATGGAGTATAGACTACTTTGTCAAATACATCTTGGAGGCGTGGGCGGGAATTGCACCCGCGTATAGAGGTTTTGCAGACCTCTGCCTTACTGCTTGGCTACCACGCCGTAGTGCGGGGTTGCAGACCCTCGCCTTTCCGGGGCAGCGATTGTTCCTGCGAGCACTCGGAACAATCGATACTCGGCTACGCCTCGCTTCTGCCCGTCGCTACGCGACCCACTTGGCTACCTGGCCAGTAGCCTCCAACGAGTGAGAACGGGATCCCGCCTTCCTCTAAAACATTATATAAATGTGGCGAGACAGACCTCTGCCTGGATCCTGCCCCGACGAATGTCGGGGGCTCGGCTACCACGCCTTGGTGTGGGATCGCTGACCCTTGATGCATCAGGGAATATAACAAAAACATTGCTCTTGGTCAACTGGGTGTTGCGTTTATTATCATCAACCAGCGTGAATATATTTGTAGAAATAAGTAGGCCCCGAGCACGCTGTGGCGCGCTTGGGGCTAGGGCCTCGGTCTGTGACCGCGGGCGTGTCTTCGTCCGTCAGATCAGCAGAGCCGTCGGGACGTCGGCGATCGTCGTGTTCTCGTTGGCGTCGGCGGTGGCGTTGGTCGTCGCGTTGATTGGCGCCGCGCCGCGCTCCGTCCAGGTAGTCCGCGGGTTCTCGTCGAAGTTGGTGTTGTTCAGCTGGGCCGGCGTGCACGTCTTGATCACGCCGCCGTTCCGTGTGCCGTGGTTTCCTTCGTTAAGATTGGCCGTCTCGTTGATCACCGGCGCTTCACCACGGTCGACCCCGCTTGCCGTCCGGTGGTACCATGCTTCCGCCGTGTTCGCCTGCTCCGCTTCGTCGACTGCGGTATTGGCCTGGCTGCTCATCTGGATCGTCTGCTCGACCTGCTCCGCCGCGTTTGCTCGTGCGGTGGTGGCCAGGATGGTCTGCGGCGCGAAGATCACGTCTTCCGCGAACATAACCGACTGCGTGTTGGCGGTATTGGCCTGCTGAGTCTGCCCGACCGGCAGAAACAGCACCAGCACCACCGCCAGGATTCCGAGGAAGAGGAACTTTTTCACGGGAAGGGTCCTCCTTTCATGAGGGTTGCCCCGTGCGGAACAGGTGTGTATCTGGAAGAACTTCCGGCTAACCCCACAACTTGTAGGGCTGTTCCTGAATTAATAATACTAAGACAAACATATCGTTGTCAACATTAATGTCTTGACATAAACCAATACCCCGCTATACTCACGCTGGTTGCGTCGCCTATGGCTCTAGCTGAAGGGAGGACACAATGAGGAAGACTAAGTTGGATGTCGGTAAGGCCCCCAAGCGCTGAAGAATGCCAGTTCACGAACGCTAGACAAACCTCGATCGGTACCGTCCGATCTGTCCCCCAATTCTGGACTCGTCCAGAGTTTTTCTTGTATTGGAACATGAGCCCTGCTCAATCCCACTGAAACACAAAACCCGACCATTTGAATTGATCGGGCTTTGTAATGTGCACTTAGAGAATTTCGATCTTGATGACTTTCACGCCCCACTGTTTGGCTTCGGCTTTGCTGGGCATCCAGATGTCGATGTGATATTTACCGGCACCGGCCCGGAGACGGTCCTCGACCGTAAACACCTGGTCGCCGAACTTGTCCGGCAGACGGAACTTCGAACCGAACGGAAGGTAATTATATGCCGCCACGCCCTGGTGGGTCTGGGAACCCGAGGCAGTGGTAAATGGGTCGCTGTCGGTTTCGTCAATGGAACTGGAGTAAGCGGTCACGGTGACATAAAATGATTTCTTACTCGGCCGACTGGCTACGTCCGGCAAGCGGCATTCGACATTATTTTCACAAACCTTGTGATCGGTATCGGGTTGCGTCAAAGTGGCTAAAGCGGGCATAGCTTGATATGTTGCCACCTGATCGAACGATTGATCCGAGTTGACTCCCTGCCCCAATACTGAATGGGGGTAGACGAACTCAATCAAAGCCAAACACGCCAGGGCGAATTGCCAGCGGCGCAGGGCGGCATATTTGGTTCGTTTTGACATGGTTTCCCCAGTTAGATGCTAAAAGCGGTTCCGATTCAAAAAAACCCTGTGTTTTATCAGGATTTTTTCAATGACCCATATCTTATCACAGAAGCCCCTTTCTGTCAATATATAGTGCGACACACTAATTTCCGGCTGGAACCCAAACCAATACCAACAAAATGGAAACCTAAAGGTTTCCGCTACATTAAATACGTTTGTTATTTGTTAATTGATACTTATTACTTACTAATAGCCTGCGTCGGACAGCCATCAACCGCTTGCTGGCAGTCATTTCCAGGCGTGCCGCATGCTTCCGGATGGGCTACCTCTGACTTGCCATCCGTTCCCAGAGTAAACACGCCGGGACAAAGGCTGACGCAAGTGCCGCAACCGAGGCATTTGGTTTTATCAACTGCTACCATAATGATGCATGTTAGTGAGTAAGTTTACGGACGGACGGCCTTCGCTGTCGGCTTGGCCATTCGCCAGCCGCGTCGAGCCATTTCCGCCACTGTGAAGCACAGCGGCACTAGTACTAAATTACCAGCCAGATTGAGTTTCAGGAATGGCAAGCCCATATAATAGGCATAGAGCAGACCGCTGGCGTTCTGTTGGTACCAGGGTGTGATCATCCAGACTCCGAAATTCGTGTAGAGATAGAAGAATAGCGAGAACAGCATGCCGGCACCCAGTCCGGTCCAAACAATATGCCGACTTAATTTTGGTTGGCGTAATATCCAGCCGCCGCCTACCGCCAGCAAATAAGCCGTCCAGGTGAACAAGAAGATATTGGTATTGCCAATCAGCATATCCGAACCAAACATGATCGCCAACGGCACAATGGCCGACCGCCACCCGCGCAGATAATAGCCGGCCAATAGCGATAAGCCCGTCACCAGCTCAACATTCGGCAGGCGACTCCAGTCATGCATCAGCACGCGGCTGGCAATTCCCAATGCTATTAATACCGCTGGCAGCCAGCTGGTCCGTAATATTCCTTTCAGATTAAATGGCTGGATTTTTTTCATGGTGGTGGTTAGAAAGCGCTGTTTTCAAAATTCATTTCCAGAATATCGCCGGGCTGAACCTGATATTGATCAATTCCGACTGAGCCCATCTGCCGATTGACGTAATAAATCCAATATTTTCCATCCGTGCCGTTTTTAACGCCATGAATCTCTTCCACCAAAGTACCCATCGAGCTGGTCGATGTCTTCAAATCCCATTCGGCGGCTGCGGCAGCCCGTTGTAAAAGATCAAGCCCGGCCATGCTAACCGTGTTAGTTAACATCTGGCTGTAGGTCTTGATCGACTGACCGTCATTGATGACCATTGTCACCGTTTGGCGGGCGGTAGTGACCCCGGCCACTTTGGCGTCGGTTGTGCTGGCATCGGCAAAATACCGATTGGTTGATTGCAGATAAGTAAAAGTTACCACGCCGGCGATACCGGCTACTAGGATCATGATCCCAAGATAGAGTTTTGATTGTTTCATTGTCTTAATTTTATATGGTAATAAATATTTGCTAGTAATCGATGCCAGCTTCGGCTGTCCGACCTTTTTGAAACGGATGTTTAATTTCCACCATCTCGGTAACCAGGTCGGCTCGCCGGATGATTGCCGGCGGCGCCTGGCGGCCGGTTAAAACCAGTGTGAGCGACTTAGGTTTGGCCGATATAAATCGGAGCACCTCGCGCTGTGAAACCAATCGGCTATGCATCGCGCCATTGACTTCATCCATAATCAGGACATCGCAGCGACGGGATTGTCGACGGGCCGTGGCTAAGGCTTTTTGGGCGGCCAGCTGATGCTGCCGGTGCGTCAAGCGATCGTTCATGATACCGACGAAACCGCGCCCGCATGCTTCTATTGTCAATCCAGCTACCGGCTGCTTGAGCAATCTCATTTCTCCAGACGATTGGGGCGACTTAACGAATTGTACCACCGCCACTCTGCGACCGTGAGACAGGGCCCGCCACGCCAGACCCAACGCCGCCGTCGTTTTGCCTTTGCCATTCCCAGTGTAGACAATCACTAGTCCGTTGGCGGTTCGCTTGGCCATGGCGTTAACCGATGCTGCAGGCCGACCAGCCGCAGTTGGGGCAGGTTTTGCAGCCTTCTTTAATCTCCATCACCGCTTTGCATTCGGGGCATTTGTTCTTGTCCACGATTTCGTTGAGCGCCACTTCCTGTTTTACCATGCTGTTGCCCACCGAATCGTCCCCTTTCTTTGGGCTGGTAACGGAGCCGATGTTCAGCACCTGGGTCTCGCGGCTACGGTCGCGGTAGATCGTGACGCCCTTGCAACCCAGTTTGAAGGCCAGCATGTAAACTTTCTCGACATCCTCGATCGTGGCATCGTGGGGAAAGTTAACGGTTTTAGAAACGGCGTTATCGGTGTGTTTTTGGAAAACCGCCTGCATTTTGATATGGTCTTCGGGCGTAATATCGTGAGCCGTCACATATACTTTGCGGACTGATTCGGGAATTTCTTTGAAGTGCTGGATCGTGCCTTCCTGGGCAATACGCCGCATCAACTCCTCACTGTAGAAACCCAGCTCCTTAGCCTTCTTCTCGAAGAATGGATTGACCTCAATCAACTCATCACCGGAATCGAGGATATTTTTTCGAACGTATGAAATGGCAAATAGCGGTTCAATGCCGGATGAGCAACCGGCAATAATAGATATCGTACCGGTTGGAGCGATGGTGGTGCGTGTAGCATTGCGCAACTTGCGGCCATCCTTGGCATATACGCTCTGGGCGTACGACGGGAACGTACCGCGCACCTTAGCCAGCTCTTCAGAGGCGGCAGCGGACTCTTCGTTGATAAATTTCATAATCTTTTCCGACAGCTTAACCGCTTCGCCGCTGTTGTATGGGATATCCAGTTGAATCAATAAATCAGCCAGGCCCATCACGCCCAGGCCAATCTTCCGGTTGGTTGTGATCATCTCTTCGATCTGGGGGAGCGGCGCCCGATTCATATCGATCACATTGTCCAGAAAGTGAGTAGCCGTGTGCACGATATGCCGCAATTTATCCCAATCAATTTCCTGCTGGTCATTGACCACTTTAGCCAGATTGATCGACCCGAGATTGCATGATTCGTTGGGCAATAATGGCTGTTCGCCGCATGGGTTGGTCGACTCGATCTCACCTAGCTCTGGCGTGGGATTATCAGCATTGATCCGGTCAATAAAGACAATGCCCGGATCGCCGTTCTTCCAGGCCATGGTCACCATCAGATTGAACACCTGGCGGGCGGACATTTTCTTGGCCGGTAGTTTGTTGCGCGGATTGATCAAGTCGTATTCTTTGTCCTTGTCAGCCGCCTCCATGAAAGTTTCCGTGACAGCCACCGAAATGTTGAAGTTGTTGAGCTCGCTGTTGTTTTCCTTGCAGGTGATAAAGTCGATAATGTCGGGGTGATCAACCCGTAATATGCCCATATTGGCGCCGCGCCGGGTGCCGCCCTGCTTGATTACTTCGGTAGCGGCATTGAACACTCGCATAAACGAAATCGGACCCGAGGCAACGCCGCCGGTTGATTTGACGATGTCGCCGGCCGGCCGGATGCGGGTAAAGGAAAATCCGGTGCCGCCGCCGCTTTGGTGGATCAGCGCCGTATTCTTGATCGCGTCAAATATACTGGTCATATCATCTTCGACGGGCAGCACAAAACAGGCCGACAGCTGCTGCAGATCGCGGCCAGCGTTCATCAGGGTGGGTGAATTGGGCAGAAATTCAAAGTGGCGCAGCATTTCAAAGAATTCCTTGGCGGTTTCTTCGACGTTCACATCCTGATGGTACAGCGTCTTGTAGAGATTATCAGCGTAGGCGATATTATTAGCCACGCGTTTAAACATTTCTTCCGGTGTTTCGGTGACGCGGCCGTTTTCGTCCCGCCGGAGATAGCGCTTTTGTAGCACCACCATGGCATTCGGCGTTGACTCCACCTCGCCCCGGTACTCTTTCAGCATGTGATTTGCTTCGCGGATTTCCTTATGCTTTTGGCGGTAGATGATATAGGCCTTGGCCACCTGAACCAGCTTGGCCCGAATCAACACCTCCTCAACAATGTCCTGAACGCCTTCGACGGTCGGGTTTTCGTTCTCAGGCATGCGTTCAGCCAGTATCGTTACTACCTCTTCGGCCAAGCGGCGGGCCAGCGCCTTGTTGGGCTGGCGCAATTCGACCATGGCTTTGAATATCGCGTTGGAAATCTTCGTCTGGTCGAACGGTGCCAGCGTACCGTCGCGCTTAAGAATCTGCATCGGCGGCTGTTTGAAACGCTTCCAGGGCAGCTTTAGCTTTGATACGAGCGGACTGGGTTGGGTAGACGTTGAGGCCATGTTGGTATTTTGGATATCTGGTTATTTATTCGACTTTTTTTATCTTGTTAATCTCACTGTGGAAGCTCTGCAGGTCGTCAAAAGACTTGTAGACCGAGGCAAACCGGATATAAGCCACTGAATCAAAGTCGCGCAGCTGGTCCATCACGATCTGGCCGATGGTTTGGCTGGAAATTTCATTGCCATTCTGCTTCTGAATCTCGACTTCGATCGTGGCCACCAATTTTTGGAAGTTTTCTTCAGTCACGGAGCGTTTTTCCAGCGCCCGCCGCAAGCCCGCTTCCAGTTTGGAACGCCGATAAGCCTCCCGACTGCCGTCTTTTTTGATAACCAAAAGATCGAGCAGCTCAATCTGTTCGTGGGTGGAGAAACGAAATCGACATTTGATGCATTCCCGGCGGCGGCGAATCGCCATATCATTGTTAACGGCGCGGGAATCGATCACTTTTGTTTCGGAGTGGCACAGTGGGCAGATCATACGACGTGTTTGGGTCGTAAAAAGTTATATTTTTCGTGGCTGACCAAGGGGCAAAAAAAACCGCCTGCTTCGGGACCGATGATCGATCAAATACCATATCTAGTGGCAGCAAGTGAAGTATATCACAAGCGAAAGCGTCGTCAAAAAAATCATTTTCTCGAGTTTTGCTTTATATTTCATCAATAATCTTCCTTTGGCCACGCATTGTTCTCCAGGTGTGGATAACAATTGCGCTGCCATACGTTTTTTTTCACAAACGCGCAAGTAGCCAATTAAAAAATCTCGATGCATTTGATCGAGAACAAACGGTGGACTATGAAATCGTTTAGTTCTTAGCCAAAATGTAATCAATCGCCTGGCGTAACACCGAGTCAGGCAATACGCCGGACAACTGATAGCCATTGATGAAGAATGTCGGCGTGCCCGGTAACCCGGCCTCCAACCCGACCTGAAAATCCGCCGCCACCCGCGCTGCCATCCGCCCTGAATCCAGACAGGAATCGAAACGTACCGGCTCTAACCCAACTTGAATGGCGTATTCCTTCAAGTCAGCGATGGCGAGATGTTCTTGGTTTTGGTACATTTTGTCATGCAATGCCCAGAACATGGCATTGGACTGGTCAAAAGCACACCGCCCGGCTTCGGCCGCTTTTTCGGCCTCGGGATGGATGTCGCTAACCGGAAAATCCCGGAATTCGAAGTAGATCCGGTCGCCATAATCGGCTTGAATCCGGCGGATGATCTGATACATCTGCCGGCAGTAGGGGCACTGGAAATCGCCAAACTCGACCACCTTTACTTTAGCCGCCGGTGAACCGGTACTGGGCGCATCAGCCACGATATAGTTCGTGCTCGATTCTTCCACCAGACTTGACGGCCGGGTATTGGTGTTGGAAGAATTGTCTATCTCATTTTGCATGAATATAATGACCTGCCAAGCTAGTATGCCGATTAGTGCGATGACAATAACCAACAATACTATAAACGCCACCCCCCAGCCGGAAGCATACCAGTGGACGGGTTGGGGATTTGATTGTGGTGATTTGGGTTTTGGTGCGGATAACGTTGGCATGGGTTTAATGTGATTGCCCGTATATTATAGCCCGAGCATTGGAAAATTGCCACCTGGCTGGCTAGTATTTATCAACTCCGTAGGCGAGGATGATCCCGCCCGCTACGCCTGAGCGAAGCGATGGCGGGCAGGCATCCTCGCCTACGTTTTGTTCTTAAATATTCCTTGCATTAAAATGTACGCCAAAAAGCCGGCTCAAATTTTGACCCGGTTATACAACTTGATTCTTCCTCCCTGGCCGACGGAGCCACACGGGATTATGCCAACTGTGCTTTGTGACCGCTGGGGAGAGAGCCGCCAGCCCTTTTTTAGGGGACAACTTGTTGAGAAACAAGCTGCGTTCATCTCGTACAGTCAGATCCGCGTGTCCCGCATCTGGCGTTAGCCATGGTGCAGGGATAGACACTCCGCCGGCTAGGAGGGAAGATACTTATTATTATCATACAACCTTTTTCTGAAATTTCCATAGGTTATGAAAATCTCAGAAAGAGCCCCGTCCGCCATCGCTCCGAAGAGTTTGGCCGACGGGGATTGACGCAATGCCGCTTGCGCCGGATGAAGCTCTACTCGCCCATAAATCGGGCCGTTCGTTCCTCCAGCCGTGCTCGCACGATTGCTCGCGCTACTCGGTACCGCTGGATCGCCGGCTTCAGGCCAAGCCAGAAGCCAAGCAACCAGGCAATACCCTGGCAGACCAGCGAAACCTGGAGGATCATATCCGCCACAATACCGACGCAGTAGCAGATGAACCCTCCCAGGACGAACAGAAAGACCGAGAGAACGACGGTGGGCAGCCGTCCGAACTTGAGACCAGGAATCTGGGTAATCAGTCGACCGATGCCAGCCGCGACCCAGAAGGCGAACAGGAGGAAAAAGTAGTACGCCCCCGCCACATGTCGGCTGATCAGGCCATGGCGAGACAAGATGCCCGCCAGAACCCCTAGCGCCATCAGAATGAAGAACCACCCGCCCCGATGCAACCATTGCATTGCCGCCTCGGGTTGGTTCCGACGGATATGCATGTTCGCCGTGAAGAAAGATGCGCCGGTGAAAATTCCGAACGCCAGCATCATCAGGAACAGACCATCCATGAGATCCCCCTTAGTTCGGAAAGTTGACTTCCGTTCGAGACGCCTGATCGGCGGCATCGAGCCCCCGATTGACCAAGTTGACGTACCGACGCAACAGCCGCAGCCGAGCATCGATCGAAATACCATCCATGTTGATGGTCTTGAACTCCTCGAGTCGGCTAAAGCGCGAGCAGAACTGGGCGCGCGCCTCCCGACTGACCATGACGGGAGTAACGGGGATCAGATCACCCACGAACTCGTACTCCGTCAGCATCGACTCGAGATAGCCGATGCAGACATTGGCTGTGAGCGCGTCAATCAACTTCGTCTTCCCGATCTGCCCCTGCGCCAACGTCGAATCGAACCCGGCGTAGAGAGAGGTGGGCGGCCACTCACAATCCGAGCTGACCGTAGGCGACTCGACGATCGAGCTGGCGTGAACCGTCGTGGCTGGGGTGTGAACCGGAAACACCACCCGCAGACCCACGCAAAATACCAATCCTATCAACGAAAGGGCGACAATAGCGCCCGCCCACTGCCTGTTTGTGATACCGTTATCCGACACTTCCTACCTCCCGCTGGATTCGATCCAGCCTTGTTCTGCCTGTGTGCATTCTCCGAACCGATTCACATCCCAGCAGTTGAGAGATGTATCGGCGCGGAGAATATTGAAATGAACGTCCTTCCTTCTTCCTTATTACTTCTTCCTTGCTTTATTCCTCCTTCTGAGACTATCACTTTTGTGACAATCTCGGAAAGAGGCCCAGCACTGGAAGTCTCGAGAGACGACTGGTGCTGGGATAGCGAAGGTTTTTGTTGCTAGGAGATGATGGTTAACCTACAACCATTTTGACGTTACGGACAGGGCCGATTGGACCGCGCGCCCATGGACAGGTTGGCAACCATGGCCGCCAGCATCATGCGCATCGACTGCGTTGTAGCGTCGTCCAACTCACCGACCCCTGACCTGCCCGTCCTGAAGAAACCGCCGCCGAGGGCCGCGGCGAATGCCTCGGGCGTTTGCTCCCGAAGTGCTGTCTCGACACGCCGGAAAGAACACTCGTTGATGTCAATGATCCCAGGATGACCTGCTGTCAGACCAGCATGGATCTCGTTGAGCATCTCGCGTAGTACCCGAATAAAGAGCGTATCCACGTTTCCTCCTGTTTGTTTCGACCTGCCGGTCTGTTGACCAGTGCTCTGCCGTTACTTGCGGGTAGCCTGGCCGAGTCCGCGCTCGAGCACGGTGGCATACTTGGCACCCATCAGTGCCAGCAGGTACTGATCCTTGCCGTTGCCGGCGTTCTGCTCATCCGTGATGAAGCTTAGAAACTCGCGATACCGCGGCCCGAAGGTGGCTCTGGCCAATTCTGCCAGACCGATGTAGTCCGGCGGCACCACGTGGCCGGCCTGTTCGATGGTATCGATCGCCTCGAGCAAGTATTGTCCGCTCCAGCTGTAGATCCCGGTGGCGATGTACTTGCCACCCGGACCGTCCTGCCTGGCTCCCTTGAGAGCGAGTAGACTGTCGTAGTCGGCTAGACAACGTTTCACCTTGGCCTCGACGACCGGGTAACCGTAGGTGGCCGTGTCGGCCGCCACGATCTGGGGCTGTTCGGCTTGCTGATTGGGCTCCCGATGCTTGATGCAGCCACCGAGAACGATAGCCAACCCAAGCGCCAGCACGTGAACAACACGAAACTTCATAACCCTTCCTCCTTCTTTTCCGTTCGTTACCTGGTATGGTGTGTCGACACCGGCTGGAATTCGACATTCTTGTCGACCGGCCGTGCCAACATTCTCGTACACTGGCGATAGACCTCTTCGAGATTGCGTCGATCACTGCCGACGCGCGTCTCGACGTAGAGTGCGTCCAATCGCCTGATGAGACCGGCCACGATTGACGCCTGATCCTTCGGGTCGTTGCCGACCTCGACGATGTTAAGCATCGACTTGGCCGCCGCCATGCACTCATCGATCCGATGGCCGCGCGAAGCTTCCGCTTGCACAGGCGCGGTACCATCGAGATGAGCTAACGCATTGTCGAACTCCGCCTGGCGATCAAAGAACTCGTTCGAGATGGTGATCACCCGCGCCGGAGCCGGTTCATCCCGACTCACCGGAGGCATCTTGGCGCCGTAATGGTTAATCATTGCGGCGCACAACAGAATCAGTACCGCTCCCACCAACAACTCTCGCCACCTCATACATTCCTCCTTGTCCGTTCGAACCGACCCTTACACCGAGATTACCCGGTCCTGCTTGCGCCAGATGTAATCCGGCACCAGCTGATCCCGATACAATCCCAACTGGCGCTGCCACTCACGCAGCAGCTTTTCCCGTTCCATCTGCTGTTGCCAACAGAGAACTTCTAGTCCACCGACCACGAGCAGCAGAATCACCAGCCAAGATAACAGTTTCTTCATGCTTACCTCCCTGATGAAGCTACGGGTTCTTCCGTATCGATCCGCATTCGATGGTTCAAATGCCAATTGATACGGAAGAAATGGCTCATATGACCAGCGTCGCAGTTTTGCCACCGCCTAAGGCGGGGTCCCCGCCTGCCTATACCTGACAGAAAGTCTGGCGGGCAGGCCGCTTTCCTTTGAATATGTATATATTCGGTAGCGGGAAAAAGCTGCTCTATGTGTATTATTCTTTTTTGTTATTTCTTAATTGTTACTTGTTGCTTGGTTGCTCTCCTTCTGAGACTATCACCAATGTGACAATCTCGGAAAGATCTCCGAATCATCTGCTCGCGCAAACGACTCGGAGTTGGGGAGACCTGTCCACCGAAGCTTCGAAGGAGCGTAGGCGGATTCCGCGTTCTCCCAGAAAACGCTACGACTGCTGAAGACTCCGCCGCTGGGCCCGGTACAGCACCGCACCGCCCCAGATCACCCCGCCGATGCCGGCCGTGATCACGCCCGCCTTGGGACCGCTGAGCAGGACGCCCAGCACGGCGGCGGCGATCAGGACGATCCCCGCAGCCGTATTGAAGCCGAGCGACGCGCGCCGGTGAGCCGGACGATTGCACCGCGAACGACCGAAGGCACCCCTACCACTGCTACGCCTCTTCATCGGACCTGTCCTCCTCATTGGTTCTGGGCTCTAAGTTATCCTCGACATGAACACTGCGTACGGCACAGGACTCGCGGTAGTGCTGACTGATCTCACGTAGACGATCACCGAACTGGGATCCAGCTCGGTGCAGATCACCAGCCATTCTCTGGCTGCCAGATGGCTTGCGTGGCCGGCGCTGTTGGCGTGACCCATCGCGCTGGTCAGCTTGGCCGGCTGGTGGCTGTTGGACGGGCTTACCGGCCAGGGCACGGAAGAACCGGGCTCGTGACAGCATTAACCCGACTAAAAGACCGCCCATGGTGACCGACGCCCAGGTTGTTTTCCAGAGCGGCGTCGCGCTCATAATGAGACAGTAACCCACCACGCCGAGCACCTTCCAGCGTCGGCGGATTCGGCTGGTCAAACCCAGCCAGACGCCCACCATCAGACACACTAGCACACCCAGCCACATGACTACCTCCTCGTCGATTGCGTTCTTGCTTCCGACTCTTCGCTTACGAACTGTTCGAGAGCAAAGAAAGGGGGAGAAGCGGCAGAACTTCTCCAACTGAAGTAGAAAGAACAGCTCTCACATCTGCCTCGAGTCGAATGACTCGAAGTGAGAGTAGCCCGATGGCTAACCGTTCGTCCCGGGGACGCTGGTCGGCGCCTCGGCGATCACCGGGTGATCGCCATCGTTGCCGACTTCGGGCGGGTTCTGCCAGCGTCCGATCGTCCTAGCTCCATCGCCCACCCGAAGGCCGACGATTCCATCGACGATTGCGATCTCCGCACCGGGGAACGTGTACGAATCGAACGTATCCCAGACCTCCGTACCGACGCGATGAAGTCGCGTACCAGATTCGTCGCTCGAGATGCCGTCATAGACCGGCAACTCGTTGACCGTGACCAGGTTCGGTGGCAACGAGTCGTCGACTGGCAAGATGGTGCGGAGGATCGGAGGAATCGGCGGTTCGGTCGACACCACAGTGGCAACGACCGGCGGAGTCGGCGGCGGTTCGGAGACCACCGGCTGATTGACCGGCTCGGGCCAGACCAACCGATTGACTTCCACCACCGGCACGCCATCGCGCTGACGTACCTGGTCGTCACGCAGCTGCTGTCCGATCTCGCTGAAGAGACCATTGGCACAGCGCTGGAGAACATCCAGCACCACGCCGTTGGAGAAGATGCCGCGCCAGGAAGGCTGCTCACTGACCAGATCCCGACGGCGCGTGACATCCCCTGCGTAACCGACCTGCATGTTCGCGCCCCGGACCCAGATAGGTTCGACACGCAGCAGCTGCACGAGGCGATCGGCACCATCCGGGTTCGGATAACGCCGGCGATAGAGATCGATCAGGTAGTTCGCAGCCATGTTGCCCGTCGGAAGACCGGAGGCAATCACGGCTGGCCCAGCGTAGGGATTCTGTCGGACACGAGTCCGACGCTGCCGACGTTCCTGCTCGATCGCATCCGCCTCGGCCTCCACCAGATCAATCTGATGCTGTCGGTGGGTATCCACGAGCGTCTGCTGGAGTCTGCCCGCTTCCTCGGCGTGTCGGGCGGCGATGCCTCCCATGCGACTCAGAAGCGCGAACAGCAGCAGCACGATCACGCCGATGCCGATGAGCAGCGCCCAAAGCCATCCGGGCAGGCCGATGCCCGCCTGCTGGACTGGCGAAGGAGGCGCACCACCGCCCTCGACGGGCTTGGTTGGGGTCGTGACCGGACGGGCAATCCCGTGCGTGATCTCGAACCCCGGCGGTACGTTGACCTGGAACCCCATCCGTAGATGGCGGTCGTTCTCGTTAGTCACCCCCGGGTTGAAGTACCGGAGAATGACCCAGACCCCCTTGTCCCCGCCGGCCATCCCCCACAACCCGAGGCTATCGGGCGTTTGGAGATAATAGTGGTCATGCGGCATCGGGGTGCCATGTGCCGTGGCCACGCCGACCATCCCGAAGGAAGTCAGCATGACCAGTGCGAGTAGCAGGATGAGCTTCCTCATTCCCGTGCTCCTTTCGAAAGATCCCCCCGTTCAAGGCCAGCCCTCCATGGGCTGGAGTGAAGCCACTGTCGGTTAATCTCGCGGCACGAAACTCATTTGGTTCGTTGCCACTTAGATCCTGGAAAGGATCGGGGTGAAAAAATACTAACATATTTCCACTCCGACACCTTCCATTTTATTACTCCACTCAGAGATCTCAATCGTTTGATTCAGATATCTGGATGAAACCCGCCTAGCTTCTGTCAGGGACAAAAGCTTCGGCGGGCAATCTGACCGTCGGCACCGTTCACCTCCTCCTAGGCAGCAGACCGATTACGAACATGCCAGCCACAACCATTATGACTATCGTCATTCCGAGGTGGTAGCCAGCCGAGAGGATTTGCTGAAGCAAGCCCGTGACCTTCAACCCCACCAGCACACCGACGGTGACCAATAACCGACGTGGCGTACCGAAGAAGAACCGAATCCAACGTCCCATTGCGATCCTCCTGTGTTATGTCGCCTCCTCTGAATTCCGATTTTCATCGAGACTCGGAGGAAGGAGAGACGCACGTGCATAGTAACGTGGTCTCTCCGATGTAACCCATTAACCCCGGGTTACCTTGGGGGCGGCGATCCGTGAAGATGCCGCACGATCATCGCCAGCTACAGGGTGAAGCTGATTCGCGTCGCGAACCGACCCTCACCTCCGTATCCGGCGATCTTGAACCCATCGTACTTGACCGACGGGCCGAACTGCCAGTGCATGTCGTTGCCCTCGGCGTGGACACCGAACGTGAACACACCGACCTTTCGTGTAACCTGAGCGAAGGTGTACCAGGTCTGAAGATGTCGGTCGAAGATGTACTCCTCGTCCAGCGACCAGTCCACCTTCAATGACGGACCGCCGAATCCGAGTTCGAACGGCCCACCGACCTCGAGGGCTCCGATACCTGCGTCATCCTTGAACCAACCCCCCGCGTAACCGATGCGGGGGTGGATGTAGAACGTGCCCACCGTGCGCTTGACCCCGGCGTAGGCGAAGTAGATCGGGCCGCTGTCCGACTTCGAGCAGTCGTAGTACGTCACGTTACCCGTGACCGACAGGGTATCCTCCGGAGCCCCCGGAGTAGGGTAGTAGCACCGGTCAGACGACCAGAGCACGGCTGATGCGTCGGCCCCGACCATCATCTGCGTGCCGGTCCATTCGGCCGCCATCGCGACCGTACCGGCTGTGAACAGAAACGCCAACACCGAGAGAACCAACAGAGTCCGCATCGTATCCCTCCCTGTGCGACCCGCGCTATATTCGAACGCTACCCCAGCGCCCATAATCAGCGCGACATCGGAACTCTTGCACATAGTGCTAAGAGCCATCGAAACATCATCGTGATAATGTCTCAATGCCGCTTATCACATGATAGAACAATTTAGAATTGAGAATTATTGTATATTATTAATTCTTAGCTAGCGTCTCGCGAGCTTCCTTCATTCTACATTCTATATTCTTAATTCAAAATTGCTTTTTCCTGTTTCTCGATCCTCAATCTTTTTGAGAACCCAGGAATAGGGGCGGACGGTGATTGGGGTTGAACCCATGCCGTCCGCCTGACCTGCTGAGCGGAACCGTGCGATCCGCGCCGAATACGAACTACGAAATCACGAGCGTGGCCTGGACGGGGTTGGTCTCTTGTCTTAGCAACCCCCCAAGCCCAAATGTCAGCACCATCAGCCACCCCGGAGCCGATCCGATGAGGAACCCCCATGGCCGAACCGCACCGAGATCACACATGACCAGCAGGGTGATCCCGCTAGCCAGACTGACCAGCCAGGTCAACACTACCACCCGACGACAGTAGCCGAAGTAACAGGCGAGCAGGAGAAGCGGAACGATCAGTGGTCCGGTAACGGACAATCTTTGTCCGTACATAGCCACCTTTTCCGTCGATGCAAGACCGACCAGCTCACCCATGGGTGGCATCGGCCAGTAGAACAACACTGCGCCGGCCGCGGCTGCCAGCACCATGAGAGCGTCCATCCACTTCTGTTTCATTTCTTCTCCTCCCCTAGAAAGTGACCACAGCGACGATTCCACTGATCAGCAGAACGACACAAACGGGGACAGCTAGCCCGTTTCCAACCGACCAGAGAAGCGATTTGCCCCGCTTTCTGGCTCCATAGCCATCCTTGAAGCTAACTGCTGCCACGACCGCGGCAAACCCAATGGGTATCCACATCTCTACCCCCTTTCTGGCCTGTAACGCCAGTCTAGTTGATTCATCGCGAAATGGCCACGCCAAGATTATCATGGCGCAGTGTCAGCCGACAAGTATTAACTTGGAAACAGTCCTTGTTTTCAACACCTACCTGTCCGCATCTCATGACACGAACATATTGGTATAGAAAATATAGCGTTCCCACTCTGTATGATTTCCTTAATTCTAAATTGCTCTCAATAACCACTTCTGAGCTTACAATGTTTGTATACATTCCAAGTTCGGAATTGGGGAGAATGCGGCAGGAACACTCTCCGAGAACGAATGGGCGAATTAACATTCGCTCCTGCCTAACTGTCGAATGAACAATGTGATTGATGGCTCCTATGACCCAATCAGCTTCGCTGCCGCACGGTTGTCGCCACGAGAGCGCAGGAAGAACCAGGCAACGGGTTTGTTCTGTGAGTGGTCACCGAAGCTCCACCCACCCTCGAAGCTCAGATCGTAGTTGAGGATGTCGTCCTTATCCCGACTGCGGCTGGCGTGAGTCATCTCTTTCAGGGTGAACCGCTTGGTGCCATCCAGTCGATTCCCTCCGGTCAGAAAGTAGTTGACCTGCAGGAGCGTGTCCGGCCCGACCTTCACAAGTAAGGTCTCCAAGACCAATCCTCTACAATTGACCTCCCAGTACAATTCTCTGGGAATCCACTCGCCCTCACCGATCGGGACACGAATCCGAGTGACCGTTCCGTAGCTGCAGATCACCTTCTCGGACTTGTCCTTGTTGCACCCAGTGATTACCACCAGGCACACCAGAACGAGGAGCAGGAGGGTTTTCATTTCTTCCCTCCCTTCCCCATGCCCATGTGGTATCCCAGATCGTGTACGGTGAAGCCGAACGCCCATGCGGCGTTATTCGCTCGCCAGAACCGTCGACGATTGATAGCGTCGCCACCAGGTACGGTTGCCGCGAGTTCGGCCAGTTTCCGGTCGACTATACCGACGATTTCTCTGTCGTCACAGTAGCCGAAACCCTTGGTTGCCTGCGCAACGTCGTTACCGAAGCACTGATCGAGTCGCGAGCGCCAGATCACCGTCAGTCCACGATACAGATAGGTAGATAGTCCGGTAAATACGAACGCCGCCACTATCGCCCACCCAAACGGGTTGGTGATCACAGAGAAGACGCGTAGCCCATTGTCCATCTTGGAGTTCAGGATGACCCCCGTCCACTGCCAGACCACCGCACAGGTCAGCCCAGCAGCCAGAGCCAGCATTACTCCACACGCCCACAACGGAGCGAAGAAGTGGCTAAGCTCCCTTTCATTGAGCCACCGGAACAATCGGCAGCTCCAGCTCTTGACCTTCATCAGAACCTCCCTCCCCGCGACGTTCTCTCGTCATGGGTATTTGGTCCGGCTCGGGACCGTTGGGTTTGCTGATATCCGCTGAATCAATCGGTGTGATTGACCACGGACGGCAGCGATCACGCCATAATTATTACGACGTCGTCGCTACCGACCAGTTTCCATAATTCTACATTCCCGCCCGCTTCGCCAGAGCTTCACGAAGCGAAGCGATGGCGGGCAGGCTCAATTCTTAATTGCTTTCGTCCCACCTGAGCAATCCAATGCAGAAGCACTGAACCGCTCGGATGAACCCAGAACCATTTGCTTGCGCAAAGGTTCTGGGAAGTTGGAGAAACTTTTTTGTACGTGCTGCTTCTCCTTTGGCACGGATACACTATGCCGCGTGTATCTAACGGCGGTTGAAAATCAGCGCAAAATACCGGAAAGCACGACCCACAATAGAAAAACCAGACTGACGAACATGCAGGCGAAGACGCCTAACATCCACTTGGCTTCCTTAAGTCGGTTTTTCACCCGCGTCACATGACGCAGATGATGGCAACACTCCACCCTCCTCATACAGTAGGGCGTCCCCAGCAAGAACGCCACACCAACGACCATCACCAACATGGTCTCAAGAAAGTTCGGCTCCATGTCTCTACCTCCGCTCAACTTCTGTTGTCGAACCGTGTCTGTTGTCTGTTATCTACAACGCGATCTAGGCTCGCCCGACCAATCCAACACAACAGATGTCGGAGGTTTGTGGTCAGATATCAGAAGAAATTTCTGATTTCTAAACACCGACTTCCGACTTTCATCTTGTTGAACCGCTCGAGTGAGCCCAGAACCATTCGCTTGCGCAAAGGTTCTGGGTAGAAGAGTTGGTCGGGCCAAGGCGACTCGACCACGTGCTCCTCGGCACGGATGTGAAGACGCTCACATCGGGCGACGCTACTACACGGTCGCGTAACGCTTCGGGTCCCACCCGTTCTGCCTGTTGGCGATGGCCCGCCGCTGGTCACGGCTGAGCGGTTTCGGCGCTTTCGGAGCCGGCTCCGTCGGCGGAACGAAGTGTCGCGCCAACTGGGTAGCGATCCAGCGGGTTTCTTTGTCCCGCCGTTCCTGCCGCATCCGCATTTCCACCTGCCAGGCTTCCCACGCGTTGAGAGCGCACCGGATGGTGTCGAGGAAGTGGTACAGCCCGATGTTCCGCTCCCTCTTGACCCGCTGGCCACAGGCCGAACAGAACAGTTCGATAGCACCACCGGTCTCACGATGATCGGGGTTGACCATGTATTCGAGGCCAAAGACGCCGCGATAACCATTGCACCAAAGCACCACGCCCCGGAAGTCTTCGAGAACCGTCAACCGCCGGACGCGCAGGGCATCAAGGATGACATCGTCCCTACCTTCCGGCTGACGCACACAGATTGAGAACGGATTTTCACACACAGTACACCTCCCAGTTTGAGTGAAACGAATCGTTCGGATCAGTGTGGAGCTCTATCGATTGAGACTGGATTGTGATATTTGCTTTTATTATTTACTCTCATCTGAGTGTTTCAATACTGAAGTACTGCGACACTCGGGTGAGAGCCCCGAAGTTTACGCAAGCGTAAATTCGGGGTGGATCGTTAAGCGCGTGTCGCGCGGGTGATCCATCACCCTCAATGTCTAGGCCGCCTGCGCCCGCTTCCACTGGTGGAAGAGGTGAACGTTAGGCGGCACCAAGGCGTCACCGGTGAGCTCGCCCTGACCCGCGCGACGACCGACGAGCAGGTGAATGGGCTTGCGCTCCTTGCCGTTGCCCTTCTCGTACCGACCGCGCCGACCGTTGATAGGCCTCCGTGCCCGTCCTTTTCCCTCGAAGTCATTCCGACGCATTCAGAACCTCCCCGATTGGATTAGTACCCCCTGGAAAGAAACTGCACCCAGCTAATGTCGCTAGACTTCGAACCCGAACTCCGAGCATCAGTGAAGCAGCCATCCAAATCGTCCATTTGAACAACTCGGATGGCTGTTTCAGTCTTCCTTTCTTAATTCTACATTCTAAATTCTTAATTGCTCTCATAACCACTTCTGAGCTCGCAAGGCTTGCCCCGAGTTCACGAGGAGTCTCTTCCAAGCTCGGAAGTTTGGAGAAAAAGGCAGTTTCTTCTCCGTCGCGTTGAGGTCCCCGCAATCTGCCGCGGGAAAGAACCGTTACTCGGAATCGGATGCTCCGACCACGCACTCGTAGGCGACCGCCCCGAGCTCCCAGAACCTATCCGCCACGCACACGGGCGGGAAATCCCGCTGGACACGCGTGGTTCCGTACGCCTTGTCCGGCATTGCCAGACAGGCGTGCTCACCCCGAACCTCGATCATGCGATGATCGAGGGAGTGCCGTACAACCTGCTCGGGCGTGAGCGAGATCGCCCACTCCTGAAGGCTGGCCAACCAGTTGAAGTTGGAGTGTGGTTCCCGTGCCACAGCGCCTTCGGGACGAGGCGGCGGGGGCGGAACAGTGGCGACTTCGGCCTTGCACAGCAGGGCCTGGCAGCTCGGACACTCAACGTGAATCTTGATCCGTCCCATCGTCATCTCCTCACCCGTATCTCCTTGAGACCGGGCTCCAGAAACCTTGTTTGGAAAACCGAATTCTCGGCTCTCCTGTGAGCAATCCCCTAGGGGGCCTTTCGGTTTCGACTACTTCTGTCTTTCTTGAAGCAGCCGCTTGAATCTCTTTTCGAGAAACTCAAGTTGTTGCTCCAAATTATTGCCCGCGTCTTGCGAGCAACATTCCTTTCTTCTACATTCTAAATTCTCAATTCTTAATTTCCCACTTCTCCCATCTCTCGACCCTCAATCTTTTGAGAACCTAGGAATAGGGGCGGGCGGTGATTGGGGTTGAACCAATCCCGTCCGCCTTGTCTCGTGCGCGTTGTCCCAGTCGGGACACGGACTACGAGATCTTAAGAACCAACCTGCCGTTGTTGACACGGGCCCGAAACTTCGGATCGTCGTTCAACGACTGGTACCACCGACCCTCCATCACAACGTGCGGACTCCACTTGTAGGCGACGAAAGGCGCCACCTTGTGGACTAGGTCCACGTTCTGGTAAACCCCGCCGACCGTCCAGCCGTGGGTAGTGTACCCGGCGTTGTGGCTATGGAACCGCGTATGCAGCTCCCGGTCACGAACTTTGGTGAACCACTCGAAACCTAGGTTCACGGAGAACGCTCCGTGCTTCATGGTGAACTTCGAGCCCGCCGTGTATCCGTCCGAGCCGGGATACCAACCACCTACCCAACCGAGAACCGGTTCGTAGGCGAACTCGGTCTGCCCAAGCTTCGCAACCCGGCGCAATCCCATATGAACGAACGTCTGGTCTCCGCCCGTGCGCGGAGTCTGCAGCTTCTGCAGACAGATGGTGGCGTTGCCGACCGGAGTCGGCTTCACCATCGACGCGACCAGATGCCCCTGCACGCCGGTCGTGACGGTTTCCGCTAGCACCTGTCCGGCTCCAACGAACATCATAACCACCATGACCAGAATCCCGACGTATCTCATCTCCGTGCTCCTTTCCGTGCGGCCGCGTCCACATCAACACCACCCGGCGCTGTGGAACGTGACACCTTTCTCCGCCACCACTGTGACAAGAGACGTCGCACTTTCAATCATCATTGAATTTGCCGCGTCTCGTGTCATTATTCTTATATCTTCCTTATGCTCGCGCCTCGCGAGCTCCCTTCATTTTGCATTTTTCCTGCCCACCGAAGCGTCTGCGCGTAGGCGGGAATTCTTAATTTTGAATTGGCCCGCAGTGATCAACGCTGTCGAAACCCCGGAGAGAGAGTTGGGGCCTCGACGGCGCCGACCACGGACTGACATTCTGCACTCGAAACTGTCACCCCGAACTTGTTTCAGGGTCTCCCCTGTGGCGATACTTATTTGACACTGCTCTCATCTGAGCATTCCAATACAGAAGCACTGAAACGCTCGGGCGAGAGGAGAAGAGGCTTGATTCTTCTCCGCGCTGTCGTAATCGTGTCCCACATCTTGCCGTGGGAAAAGAACTCGCTAGGCGGTCGGACGCGGCGCAGGCCGGAAGGTCATCCAAAGACCCGCGCCCAAGAACCCGAAGGCGCAGACCAGCAGGGCAATGCTGCCCATGCCCGCGCCAGCGAGCCCAACGACCCCCGCCAACAAGTACGATCCAATCCGCATGTCACCCTCCTTGCCACAATATGGCTCTGACTTGGACCCAGTTCCAACACCCACCTGACCACGTCACTTGACGCAGACATGTTGGTATTGGAAATTTTCCTTCCTTTTGAATTTTGCCTGCCCACCGAAGCGTCTGCGCGTAGGCGGGAATTCTTAATTTTGAATTGTCATCCGCACCAAGCTGGAGGCGAGTAGTGTTCACTTTTGAGCCGAAGCTCAGTGAACCGACATACTTCGTTGAAGCGGTCGAGGGTAAGCCCGACCAGATCAACTCCGCACGCCGTCTAACCCGCCGTAGTCTGACGAAGCGTTAGCGTAGTCAGACGTAGGCGGGACTCTCTTCTCTCCTCCATATTGGTGTGGAGAATGTTGTTTTTCCATTTCGCTCTTTTGAGCTCATCAGTCCCGACACACATCGGGAAATGGACGAAGGTTTTTTGCATTGCTGCATGGATAACCTTCAACCAAAAGAGCTTACCGAACGTGCTGAAACTGGGCTGGATTCTCCCACCATCCCACGCGGCGAGTAGTCCGACTAATCGAGTGGGGTTCCCACCTGACCTCGTAAAAGACCTGCTCCATCCCAGGATCCAACTCCACGTAACTACAGCTCGGCCACACTTCCGTGGGCCCACCCTCACTTCCGTCGATCGACAGGTAGACCGTAGCAGACCCGGCAAACTTTCCCGCCGGGAGCTCTTGGCCGACGCCTCGCCACGTACAGAGGCCAGACTCGAGCCAGATAATGATCACTGGCGATCTCCGAAAGAGGTAGCGGGAACCCTCATCCGGTGAACCTGCCCGAAGCTCATTGATCTGCATACTTCCTCCGCCAGATATCGTTCTGGGGGGCGCCGCGGTGATAATCCGCAGGGGGTTTTTGAACCTACACCGAAGTGTAGCGACCGCTGTTCATAGTGGAGCAGCCGCTTGAATTTCATTCCAAGAAACTCAAGTCGTTGCTCCAAATTATCGCTCGCGTCTCCCGAAATGCTAAGCGTTTCGCAAGCCTCCGCAATTTTGAATTTTGCCTGCCCACCGAAGCGTCTGCGCGTAGGCGGGAATTCCTAATTTTGAATTATTCCTCCTCACCTGAGCAATCCAATGCAGAAGCACTGAACCGCTCGGGTGATTGGAGAAGCTTTTTTTCGAGTCGCTTCTCCTTTGACACGGATACATTGTTACCGCGATGTATCAGCGCAGGCCGGACTAGTAGTCCAGCTTGATGCCGATGACCTGGGTCGGCTTGGCACCGTCCAGCATGAGGTTGCTCGCCCAGAGGCCGAGCTTCCCTTTCTCTCCCTTCTTGATGGTGATCTGCGGGCCGTATCCAAGGAACCGCTGTCCATGGACGCCGGCACCGAGATTGTAGCCGCCGATCGAGACGACTGAATGGGTCGCGACCAGCTTGGTCCACGGCCCACTCCCACCGTCTTCGTAGATGAAGATGATCGAGCCGGCATCGTTGCCCGCCCAGATCGAGGTGGCGACTCTGGTCTGCTGGGGATCGGTTTCGACACCGAGCGAACCACTGAGCGTCAGCCACGACGCCGGGCTATAGGTCGGCCCGACGTAAGCTTCCCCCCACCCTCCACAGGTGAGGAAGAAACCGGACCAGCCCAGCGTGCCGATGATCGGTCGACTGACGAAGCAGTCGACCGTGGGCAAATACTTGCCCTCGACCACCCGGCTCTGCAGTTCAATGTTGTCCGCGAGCACGTAGTCCGTAACCGCGACCGTCAGCACAGCGAATACGCCCAGCGCGATGAGCGAACGGGTGAACAGAGACACCTTCTTCATCTTATCCCCCTTGCCACAATGTGGCTCCGACTTGGACCTAGTTCCAACACCCAGCTGACCACGTCACTTGACGCGGACATGTTGGTATTGGAAATCTTCCTTCCTTATGAATTTTGAATTCTTAATTTTGAATTGTTTCCCCGCACCAAGCTGGAGGCGAGTAGTGTTCACTTTTGAGCCGAAGCTCAGTGAACCGACATACTTCGTTGAAGCGGTCGAGGGTAAGCCCGTCCGGATCAACTCCGCACACCGACTCTCTTCTCTCCTCCATTTTGATACGGATAATTGTTGTCTGCTCGCGTCTCGCGAGCCTCCGCCATTTTGAATTTTGAATTCTTAATTTTGAATTGTTCTCTCATCTGAGCATTGCTGCACAAAAGCACAGAAACGCTCGGGTGAAAGCCCCGAAGTTTACGCAAGCGTAAATTCGGGGTGGATCGTTAAGCGCGCCTTAAAGCGCGAGGTGATCCATCACCTTGGCGTGGTCAGCGTGCCGTATTGGCGACGCAAGCCACGGGGTGTCGACGAGTCCGGGCGTCAGCAATCACGGATCCCCAGAACATCGCCGGTGAAACGGTGATGTAGAAACCCACCACGAACTTGTGCACCTCCGGCCAAGGTCCTAACGGCACATTAGTGTGCCATATGTAGGCCAGCGCCCACGCACACACCGTGCCAATCGCCGCAACCACACAGGTAAACTTTCCCATCGCTTCCTTTCTTGTCGGATCGACAACCTATTCGGTTCCGATCGACGGTTCGATCAACCCTGACCCTATTGTCAGGATTCTCCCGCAATCCAGCACACTTCGTGGTGCTGGGCTCTGGGAGAACAAATTGTCAACGTTCAAGCGGCGGCGAGATCAGGTATGGCCTGTCCCGCTCATGCATGTTATGACAGAGGCCACACCACGCATGAGCGGAACTCCATTTTCTTCCTTCATTTTGAATTTTGAATTCTTACTTTTAAATTGTTCCCTCATCCGAGCATTGCTGCACAAAAGCACAGAAACGCTCGGGTGAGAGGCCGAAACATTTGAGTGTCTCGGCTGGATCGTTTGGTGTTCCGTTGACACACGAGGTGATCCATCACCTTAGAAAGATCTACTTGGCGAGCCAGTGGGCAATCAGCGTCACCCACCGCGGTCCACTGATGAGAATCAGCAACCCCGCGATCGCGAACATGTACGGCACCGAGGAACACTTGTCCTGCTTCTTCATCGTCTGCTCCTTTCATCAAGCCTACCAAAGCTCGAGACAAGTATCAGCGGCGGTCCATAGTAAGTGTATGACCGGCTGCTTGTCTCGAATTTCGGTAGTTTGTTTGGCTCTTGAGCAAACAAAAAGGTGGTGATTCGCGGCGACGATCTCTTCAATAGAAAGAGAGAGCATCACAGCAAACCACCACCCGTTATAAAGGTAGAAGATTGTTGGTTGACCGCTTTCTCACGGCGGTCGGTTTCTTCCCATCGCCGATTGGCGTTGGAAAGCTCTCTCCATCACTTCTTTGCAAGGTGCGTTCAGACCTTACTTAATGGAGCAGTATAGCGCAACCGCTGAAAACTGTCAAGAGCTCACGTACCTAATATCAGGTATTTAGGCTAATATTAGCCGTATGTACCTATACCAATCACAAGTAAAGCGCCCGTCATTGCGAGTCCCGATGTCTGAATCGGGACGACGCAACCCCCTGGTTCGTGCCAATGGACAATGGGATTGCCACGCTCGCCGACTCGCTCGCAATGACAGGGGGGGGTGTCACACGGTGTGTTTCACGGTTTACTGGTTGAGTATTCTGTGCTATCGTTGGCAAATAAGCGTCACCCCATTCACGGATTAATGAGTATTTTTCCATGCCCAAAAAAGATCATAATTTCAACGTCGGCTTGAAGGCATTCATTCGAAAAGGTGATTCATTTTTGGCCCTTAAAGATGCCTATAGTGAATTCTGGGATATTCCCGGTGGCCGGATCGAGGGTTCGGAGATCGATCAACCGGTAACCGAGTGCCTACGCCGCGAATTACTGGAAGAGTTAGGCATTAATCTATGTATAGAAGTAAACGAGCTTTTTGATGTCTGCAAATTCCGCGTCCAATCAAATAATAAAATCGCGCCTAACCTAAATCTATTTTTGGTTTTTTATACGGCCACATTTCAATCTGGAGATATTATTCTCAACGAAGAATCAGTAAAATACGAATGGCTAAACAATCTTACTTATCATTCGTGCAATTTTGGAAGTCAGAATAAGGTTGTAGACGCATACGTTTCCAAATTCCTGCCGGCTTAATTCTATTTTTCGTGGATTTAAATTCTAATCAAAGCTCGCGCCTCGTGAGCTTCCGTCCTTGTTACTTGTTACTTCTTCCTTGTTACTTTTATGCCATCGAAACAGATTGAACTTGTATTGGTGTTACCAAACATTCGGAGTAGATTTAACGTTGGCTCCATCTTCCGTACCGCTGACGGCGCGGGTGTAAATAAAATATATTTATGCGGTATCACGCCCACACCGCCACATGATAAAATTGCCAAAGTAGCCCTGGGCGCCGAAACTACTGTGCCGTGGGAATACGCGCGTCAAACGGCACAACTATTGAAACGTTTGAAAAATGCTTCGTATCATATTGTGGCGCTCGAACAATCCGCGCACAGCATTCTCTATACATCTTTTCGGCCAAAGGGTAAAATAGCTTTGGTGCTGGGCAATGAAGTTACCGGTCTGCCAAAACAATGGCTAAGTCTATGCGACACCGTGATCGACATTCCCATGCGCGGTCGGAAGGAATCGCTTAACGTATCGGTGGCGGCCGGGGTTGCTATTTTTCACATATTGAAATAATATCTGCGTAGGTGTTAAAGTAAGCGTAACGGAATCCTTTCCTGCCACCAAATGTATGCATATTCAAAGGAAGGCGGGATCCCGCCTTTGGTGGTGGTAGGATTCCATCATAAACCGTTGTGGAAACATAAGGGTTTCCGCTACGAATCAATAGACGGGCCGGGGTGGTGGAATGGTATACACGCAGGACTTAAAATCCTGTGACCGCAAGGTCTTGTGGGTTCGAGTCCCACTCCCGGTACCAGCTGAATTGAATAACCATACTTTGTTGACAATCCCACCTCCAGTACCATCTGGGTTGAATACAAGACGTCAGGGAGAAAGGTGGAGCAATCATGCATTTTGTGTACTTTTTGTTTTCTCCATCTCAACGACGATTTTATATCGGACGAACAGATGATCTTCCTAGGCGAATTAACGAACACCTTCGTGGTAAAT
Organism: Patescibacteria group bacterium; assembly: GCA_041661625.1. Taxonomy (NCBI): domain Bacteria; species Patescibacteria group bacterium. The sequence continues at coordinate 623,157 of JBAZUB010000001.1, forward strand.
GCTACACCACATCACGTATGGGTGAGTTTATTATTATAGGTTACGAGGCATTTAATTCTAAGGATGACGCTGTTAGACGTGAGCGGTATTTCAAAACCACCAAGGGGCGCACCACCCTACGTTTAATGTATCGTGAGAGCTTGTTGTCAATTCATGCGGGTTCGCCCAGCACCGTGTAAGGTGCTGGGTTGAATATCCGCACATTGTTAACAATTCCGCCCTCGTTACCAAATTTTATCAACATCTGTTAAACTATCAACCCTTGACAAAAAGGTGTTTTTTGTATACCGTAGCCGTATCATCGGAAAAGATTCGATGGGTCGCGCCAGGCTCAAACGGAGGGAACACTGTTATGAGCTCAGTTCCTGACACCACTGCGCCGACGCTCGGACGGTCCATCGGGCTCGAGTCCGAGTGGTTCGATGATCAGCGTGTCGCCTCCGAACCTGATCTGGTCATCTGGCCGAGCCTGATTGGTTATCCGGCGATGCAGGATCTGGTTCGGGACCAGGAAGCGGCGCTGCTACTTCGATTCGGTACCTGGTCCAATCACATCAACTGGCCGCTCCCCGGACCAAGAACCGAAATGACCCGCTGGCTGGTAGACCAGATCCGTAGCCTGCTGGTATCTAGCTTGACCAACGGAATGCTCTACTGGGGATTCGACAGCCTGCTGATGTTCCTGCCCGACGGGTCAGGCTTCGTCTACCACAGCGACGAGACTGTGCCCCACAGTATCTTGGTTCGGCCGATGGAGCCCAGCGATGTGTTCGATGCCATTCTCGAGACCTGGCGCCGCGGTGGTCCTGAAGGTGATACCGCCCGCAAGTGGCTGTGCGACGGTGTGGTCACGTCGATCCACGCCGAGCACAGATCGTCAGCCATGGCCGCTCACACCTGACCAATACACCCCACCCAGTTTCGGCTGAGTGGGGCGCTTTCTTTCTTATATAGCACCATTACTACATGACCGGTACGTCTTTTTCGGTTGTTTGCGCCATCGCCACCGCGGCTGTGATTTGCCGGGCAATAATATCTAATAGCAATTGATTATTGTAACTAAAGTCTTCCCCGTTGGCTTTGTCGCCCAGCAGGATTGCCCCAATTACTTTCGCGCCGGTTTGTAACGGCACGGCTAGCATGGTTGGGCTGGCATATTCGGTATGAAGAGATTTTTGTTTCTTATACCGTTCGCTGGTAACGACTACCGGCTGATGCGCCTGGTAAACCTGCCCGAAAATCGGATCCTTGAAAAGATCAATCTTCATATTTCGCACCTGCTGATTATTGCCGTACCCTCGAGCCTCCTGGATGGTGATCTGGCCTTCTTCAGGATGAAACAATGCAAATAGCGCTTTCTTGGCAATAATGACCTTGAGTATCGTATCCAGAATCAAGACCGATAAATGATCCAAGTCCGAGTAAACCGAAGCAATTTTACCCGTACTATAAATTGTTACTAATTTATTATTGGCGTGGTGCAGCCGCCTAGTCAGGTTTGAAATGATGTTGGCGTAGATTCGGAGCGTGACCTGCGGATAGTCTTTGGTCAGTTTGAGAAAATCCTTTCCCTCGATGGCCAACACATCGCCCGGTCCGCTCATTTCGCCATTGTGGTCGTGTTTTTGCGATGGATCGCTCAGGGCACTCTCGACCGCGAAATTGTATCGATCCAAAATAGCCAAAGTTTGCAGCTCATCATTGAATATTCGATAGATGTGCGCCTGACCGCTTAACAAAACGTAAAAGGTTGTCCGGTTCTGTCCGCTTTCAAATAGCATTTCACCCTTGCCCAGACGTTTCACCTGGGCGATTTTGGCCACCGCGGCTAATTCCGGGTCGGCCAAAGATGCGAAAACCGGAATTTCACGCAAGATTTTTGTGTCGATCATATTGTTGTTGATTTGGTAATATGCTTTATTATACCACCAAGCCGCATACTTGGTTAGAGATCTGCGTCCGGCGTTGAAATCGATGACGCCTCGGCTTCGGCGATCTTGATCAGCATCTTGGGGAGTTTCTGGAAATCAGCTTCCAGGGTTTTTCTAAGGCTGCCCTGATACAGCGCGGCGGCTGGATGGTATAGCGGTACGATATAACGACCGTTACGTCGGAACAGCCGGCCGTGCTCTTGGGAGATTTTGAAATTTGACGGCAGGAAACGTCCCATGGCGTGCCGGCCTAATAGTACGATCAACTTAGGTTTGATTACGCTTAATTGTCGCTCGAGATACGGGTAGCAGGCGTCGATTTCATTGGGCTCGGGGTCGCGATTGCCGGGCGGGCGATGCTTGACTACGTTGCCAATGAAAACATCCTCCCGCTTCCAGCCCACCAGCTCGATCATCTGTGTGAGGAATTTACCGGCCGCGCCCACAAATGGCCGCCCTTGTTTGTCTTCTTCCGCGCCCGGTCCTTCACCGATGAAAAATACATGGGCGGTAGCACTCCCCTCACCCGGCACGCCCTGGGTGGCAGTTTTATGCAGGACACACCGCTGGCAAGCCTGAACTTGTGCGGCAACTTCTTTCAATTGGTCTTCATTATTAGATGGCATCGTCATTCTAGTTCAATCGTTTCGGTTTCGTTCAACCGGCGGTAAGGTACGCCGTATTCTTTGAATACTCGGGCATATTCATCCGTATCGACATTGAATCGCGTGTTATGATAGTGGATGGGAATAACCAGCTTCGGTTTGGCAATCAGTGAAAATGCCGCGGCTTGATGAGGCGAGAACGTGACCGTATCGCACATCGGCAGCAATAGCACCCGGGCGCCGACTTCCGGATCAATGTAAATGCAATCACCAGGGTGAAGTATGGCATTATCAATCAAGAAGCCGATCACCTCGGGCGGCTTCGAACCGCTGACCTCCAGACCGGCCGGCAGCGGACCGTGGTAAACATTGACACCCCTGATACTTATTCCTTGAATGACCTTTTCTCCTCCCGGCCGGATTATTTCCGAATCAATGTTTTGTTGGGATAATATGTCGCACACCGATGTATTGGTTATAATAGCCGGATGATTGTTGGCCACGATAGCGGCCACGGCGGCCGGATCAAAGTGGTCGCTGTGTTGATGGGTTAACAAAAGCACATCGATACCCTTCCAATCGTTCGGTGTCATGCTTGTTTGGGTATACACAAACGAGCCAGGGTCAATCAGGATTCGCTTGCCTTTAATTTCTATCAGTACGCATGATTGGGGATACTTGGTGATTTTCATAAACAGTACTTCTTCCTTGTTACTTATTGCTTGTTATCTGTTATTTGTTACCTAGCTTGTCCGGCGTATTTGGAATCGGCTGATAACTGGTCCGATCGAGCTGCGGAATCATGTGCTCCAACAGCGCCTCGGCTTGATTTAATTTTTGCTCGAGCGCCTCTTTGGTATTAATCATTTGCGGCATGAAGACATAGAGCTTTTGGTCAATCAGTTCCATGTCGTAATTGTATTTCAAATCCAGCAGGTGCTCCAATATTTGCGGATCGAATATCGCCAACGCTTCGATCTCATATTCCGGCGGAGTATAGATCTTGAATAACTTGGCTACTTCGGTTGGCAGGGGCAGCGCGCGGCCAAAACTCATGCCATAACCCATGTCCGTCCGATTGACATACACGTGCGGAAACTTGCCGGTGAAAGTAACCATTACCACCGTATAAGAATATATTTTGGCATTTTTACCATAACCAATCCGAAATTTATAGTTGCACAGCGTCATTGGGTGGTTAAGTATGCGGCCGTTGACCACGTCCGTCATAACGCGATAGTTACCCTGATGAAACATCATGGCACTTTCAACATCGGGCTGGCCATAGGGCAGGTATGTCCAGCCGCGGTATTGCGAATATGCGATCCAAAACAGTCGACGGTATTCATTTCGACGATATACCATGTACAAAACCAATGCGACAATCAAGTACGGCAGACCATTGGTCGTCATCGTGAGAAATACAGCGTCATTTCGATTGAAGACGATCAATGCTGTCACGAGAACCAACGCCACTACTAACAGCAACAGGGGCGTCCGGCTGGTCCGCCTAAGATAGGCATTAAACGTCTCCATGCTCCATGGCTTGGGAACCGCGGCTGGTTTGTTCTGATTCTCGGGCATAATGATCGGATGTTATACTTTTAACTTAGGTCGGTAATGGTCCATTCTCAAGACTTCTCCCGCGAGATACAGCGAGCCGGTGATTAGCACCATTCCCCGCGATCCCGCCTTGAGTGTAGCCTGTTTGAGAGCGGTTTTCAAGTCTGGTACGACTCGACTACGAGAGTATATATTGCGCAATCTACTTGGTGGAACCATACCTGGGATAGTGAGTCTGGGGAAGTAAATATCCGGGGATAATTTTATTAACATATTTATCATCCTAGCATAGTCCTTGGTGTCTTTGGCTGCGAATATAGTAACAATACTTCTTCCTTCATTACATAACTTGTTATTTGTTATGTGCAACCTTGTAAGCGTTTTTATCAACTCTTTCATAGCCGCAGGGTTGTGCGCACCGTCCAAGATGGTTAACGGTCGACGACGTAAAATCTGAAATCTTGCCGGCAGATTGGTTTGTTCCAATCCCTGAATAGTTGTTCGGATGGGTAATCGTAAAGCGCGCCGAGTAATATCAAATGCCAAACAGGCGTTTGCTGGTTGTTTTAGGCCGACGAGAGACAGGCTAATTGGTTGATTAGTTGATTGGTTGATCAGATTAAAACAGATGCCTTTTAACGAGACGCTATTTAACCGAACGCGACTGGTCAGCAGCAAGCGTGCGCCTACTTGTCGGCAGCGTTTTTGGATAACTTTATACGCTGTCCCAGTATTACTAGTTACCACCACCGAGCCTGGCTGGATAATGCCGGCTTTTTCGCCCGCGATTACCCGTATCGTCCGGCCCAGTGTGTGCGTGTGATCTAAGTCAATATCGGTAATCACTTTGTATTTCAAACCCAGCGCCGTGGTTGAATCCAGCCGGCCGCCCAAACCAACTTCAAAAACTACCCAAGCGACTTTATTTTCGGCAAACCACAACGCAGCCGCGGCTGTCAGTACCTCAAACCACGTCGGCCGATCTTTAAGTTCGGCCTCGACTTTGGCCACGGCTGGCTGGATGCGTTTTAAAATTCGCGCCATGTCTCGTTCCGCGATCGGCTGGCCGTTGATTTGGATCCGTTCGGTGTATGACACCAAATGTGGCGAGAAAAACGCACCGGTTCGATGCCCGCCAGCTCGCAATATGCTGGCGATCATCGCCGTAGTTGAACCCTTGCCGTTCGTACCGGCCACCTGGAAACCTTTTAATTTACGCTGCGGCTGACCGAGATATTTTAGCAATAATCGAACGCGTTCCAATTTTAAATACTCTTTAGCGCCGAACCGCGGGAAAGATCTTAAGTATTCAATATATTGATCAATGGCCGATTGTTCTGACTTTGATGGGCTCATGTCATCTGTTCGCGGATTTCTTTCAACACGGCTATATCCGCGACCACGCCATCTGGTTCGGTCTCCAGAATTAGATCGCAGTATTGTAACCGCGGGTCTGACATTATCGCCTCGAAACCGGCCCGGCCGATTTTCCCTTGTCCGATATGTTCGTGCCTATCCTTGTGCGAATTAATTTCCACCATGGAATCGTTGATATGAAACAATCGCAACCTTTTCAATCCCAATATCTGGTCAAATGCATCGAATGTCGCCCGCGCCGCGGCCGGCGTTCGAATGTCATAGCCCGAAGCAAATGTATGCTGGGTGTCATAACAGACGCCAATCTCATCGTGGCCCGACTGTTCGATAATAGCCGCGACTTCTTCAAACGTATCACCGATCACCGCCCCTGCGCCGGCTGATAGTTCAATCAGAAACTGCGATGAACCAGTATAATTATTCAGTATATTTTTTACCGCATCCACTACCAATCGCCGCCCCTCAGCTTCGCCGGCGTCCTTGGCGGAACCAAGATGAGTCATCACCGCCGCCGCGCCCAACGCACTGGCTCGTTCTAATTCCTCTCGGATGATCCGGATCGAGTTGCCGCGAATCCGCTCATCAAGTGAAGCGAGATTAATATAGTAAGGCGTATGAATATAACAAGCCGACTGACCGGCTGCGGTCATGGCTTGTTGGAATTGCTTGATTGATTCGGCAGTCAAAGCCGGCGCGGCACCGCCCCGGGGTGACCGACTGAATATTTGGCAGCACTCACAACCCAGCGCCTGGGCGCGGGCTGGTGCTTCGGCTAAGCCGCCGGCCGTGGAGACATGGGCTCCGATTTGCATAGTGACTATTTAGCTGCGATTGGGTAAACTAACCCTTCTAAGAATTCGAATACCTTCCGGTTCAGCATAACATTTTCCAGGTAGTCGCGGTACTGCGGTGAATCAATCTTACCGTAGGTCTCCACGTCGTCTTTGTAATGCTCCTTTTGGTGCTTGATCTCGGCGTCAATCTGGTCGGGTGACACGGTCAGCTGCTCCTGCTGCTGGATCGCGCGCAGTACTAAGGCGCTCTTGATACGATGATGCGCCTGCTCGACAAACTCCTGGCGCAGATCGGCTTCGGTTTTTTTCAGCTGCTGCAAATAATTTTCCCAGGACAATCCCTGCTGTACAGCGCCCTGCTTTAATTCCGAGAGCATTCGATCCAATTCCGACTCGACCAACACGTCGGGTATTTCGCCGAACTTAGTGCTGGCCACTATTTCTTTGATCAATTCCACTTCAAATCGCTGTTGTTCTTTTTCGGTGTGCTCATGATGCAAATTGGCATTGATCTGCTTTTCTAGTGCCGCCCGATTCTCGAACTTGCCGACCGCTTTAGCGAACTCATCATTCACTTCCGGCAGATCGATCTGATAGATATTCTTAGCCGTGGCTTTGAAGTTCACTTCTTTGCCGGCCAGCTGTTTTTGAAAGTAATCCTTCGGGTAGGACAGCTTGAATTCCTTGACGTCGCCTTTCTTCATGCCAGTGAGTTGTTCTTCCATGCCGGGCACCACTTGTTGTTTGCCTAATATTATCGACTGGTTATGGGCTTGGCCGTTTTCCAGCGCCACCCCATCCAGAGAGAGATGCAAATCGACTTCGATCCGGTCACCCTTGCGGGCGGGACGATCCACCAGCGCTTCCTTCGAACGCATCCAGCGTAAATCTTCCAGCGTCCGCTCGAGTTCTTTCTCGTCCAGCTTGATATCTTTCTTCCGCGCCTTGATATTTTTATAGTCGCCCAGTGTTACTTCCGGCATGAGCGCCACTGTGGCCGTGTAAACGAATGGGTTGCCGGGCGCCACCTTCACCAGCGCCACTTCAGGCCGGCCGATGGCCTCCAGTTTATTATCAATCACCGCCTGAGGATAAGTTTGGCGCACGATCTCTTCAGCCGCTTCTTGGTAAATCGCCGCTTCACCGTATTTTTGCACTACCATATTATAAGGCGCCTTGCCCGGTCGGAATCCGGCGAAGTTGGCGTGTTCGGAAATATGCTGGGCGGTTTTTTCGAGTGCCGACTTTATTTCGTCAGACTGCAGCTCAATAGTCAGCTTGATTTGATTCTTGTGCAGGTGTTCGATCTGGACATTCATGATGGTGATAATACGGTAATAAGTAATAAATAACTAACTTATCCTAGCGTAATCGGCGTTCTTTGTAAAGATGCCGACATGTTTGTTCTTCTCTTTCCTAAGACAGCACTTGAGTGCTGGTGAATAGGACTCTAGCCCGAAAACAACCGAGAACGGCTAAAACCGACAAACCCTAGCTTAAGCTAGGTCTTCGGAAACACAAAAACTCATGTCTCAGGAATCTTCGATTATTATTGATAGAAACATTTATGTCCCCGCCACATCTCTTTAGTTAACCAGCCCCCTATCAAATAATTTAATAATCCTAAATAGCTCCCTTCGGGAGCTACCGGCCTTTTTCCTTGTTACTTCTTACTTGTTACTTATATAAAACCGTCCGATCCTTCGGCACCACTTCGATCCAGATGTTACCGCGGTTCAGCTCAATCTCTTTCCCATTGGCGTAATAGTACTTCGTCCGGTAATTCATGTTCGGACGTTTCCATGTAATGTTTTGCAGCTTGCCGTCTATCAACAAATAGCCTTTGCCGGTACCGGTGATATCCAGCTGGATACGTTTTTTTCTGTCCAAAATCTTCTCTTTGGGAATCAGCTGGACGATTACGTTTTTAGCTTTGACCTGGGTTGGCTTGGAATAATTGGCATCGTACTGCGGCCGGCCGCCGTTGTAACGCAGATAGCTATTGCTAGCCTTATCGTATTTGTAGGTGGCAATAAAAGCCGCGCCGGACTTGAAGTCGACGATCAGCTGTCTTTTTTCATTCGGTCTTTTCTTCAGCTCCAGATCGTTCTTGAATTTCCACGATTCATATGTCGCTTGTATCGTGTTGACTTTATAATCAACTTTCGCCTGTTTCATCTTGGCGCCCGAGGTATACAGATTGTGCGGCGCCGCGTTTTTCGTGCGAAAAAAATATTTAGCCGTCTTGCTTACCAGCGCGTCCAAGCTACGCACTTTCAACCGGCCAATTTCCTGAAACGCGTCGTAACTGCCGCCGGCGTGCATGTAGGCGCCCTGGTATTCTTTCACCCAATCGACATAGTACGGCCGAGCCGAGCGCACCGGGCCGACCTTGGGCATATCATCACGATTATACAGCGCGACAAACCTGGGAATACCGCCCTCGGCCAGCGTTTCGTACACGACACCAGCCGACGCCAGCCCCGCCTGCGGCCGGGCTTCGGGGGTATTTTCAATCATCACCGCCACTGGCGGCTCGTTGGCCTGGTTAGAATCCATCATTACCCCGTTTAACCGACTGGGTAGGACTTTCGGCACCTGCACGGTTATTTTGGCCGTAAAGGCGCTCTTGATTTTACCGGATATCGCCTGGGCTTGAATGGTGTGCTTACCGGGACCGTATTTCAATTTCGACTGATAGCGAAAACTAGCCGTACCCTTTTTACCGTTGGCGATTTTAGTACCGCCGATCACTTTACCGTCCATGATAATGAATACCGAACTGTTATTGGCCACTAAGCCGGTGACAATAATCGGCTGATCCCGGACTATCTGCTGATTATTCTTAGGCGAAAGAATTGTGGGAGCTGATAGTGCCAGCGCCTGTTTAGCCCAAAAGACAACAAAAACACTTAGCACTATCGCGCTAATGGTTATTCTGCGCAAATTGTTTCGTGTTTCTTTTTGTTTTATCACCATCTAAGTGTAGCACGTTTTCCAGAATATTTCAAGCCCCTACCCCGTGTTTAATTCCGTCATTGCCACGCTCGCCGACTCGCTCGCAATGACGATGATATATCTAAGACAGTTGTGGTGAAATCGGTTATTATTTCTCCACTTCAAAAAAATGCCGCGCATCCATTGGAGTAGACGCACGGCAGGGAGTGAACGGGCGGAACGGTTGGGTAGACTTACAACCATTGGGAATTTCCCGCTGGTTTGCACGTCCCGCCCGAACAAGTGGAGGCGCGGCCCGACGCACGTACGCGGGCTGGGCTTGTTTGTTGCCACGATGGGATATGCCAAACCACCATGGAACAAGACACCAGACCTCATCTGGTCGTACAGCAGATTGCGCACGATGCGGACCGGTCAAAACCGGGTCCGGGTCAGAGCCGCGCTCCGGATATTGGAGACAGACTGGGACTACTCGCTCAATCACGAAATCAATTGACCGCTCTGCAACGTTGTCAGAATGCCGGCGACAAGTCGCTGATCGGTAGTGCCAGGCTCCAAACCGGCTTCGAGAGCCAGTAGTTTGTCGTAAACCTGTGACCGCAGGCGCGTGTTGGTCGGGCTGGCTTGGTACTGCCGGAGTATCGCCAACAGTCCGCGTATCTCGCCCCGACAGTCGGGATTTCTATCCCGAATCTGCTCTAGCGTTTCGGGTAAAGTGCCCAGGAACTCATCAAGATCCATCGGCGCCTCCTTTCCGCGGGTGCGATCCGGGTTTGCCTTCGCCAATGTCGCTAGACCTCATTCCGACATTTCCAGCTGATGTGTATCACAGTAAGTGTCAAGATGTCCGTATTGAATATAATCTCAACCGCCCCCGTGCTAATATGTCCAGCAACAATTCCCAGGACCGACATCAACTACAAACGGCCCCCTCCTTCTCTAAGGAGGGGGCACACTGGAAATTTACGTTACCACTGTCTTACTAACCAACTATTAAGAATAGGGGGCGGTTGTTACGAGGGTTAGTTAATGTTTCGGCCTAGCGTCTATTATTCGCTTATCTTTCAATTCCGTTTCCAAGCCGATCTTCTGCATCAACGTTTCTATGGGGCATTGTTTTAACGTGATGCCAACGCCAATTTCATCTACAATCACTTTCTGCAGCTTGGACGCGTACTGATCAAACTGCGCCGCCTCTTTCAATGCCACCTCAACTACGAGTTCATCGACTTCGAACGGGTCGTTATTTTTCTTTTGGATCGTCACCTGCCATTCTTCGATTTCGGGAATGCCGGACAGCAATGGGTAAAACGCGTTCATATTTACCAGCTCGCCCTTTACTTTGGTGAGATGAAATTCTTTGATCTCGGAGGTACGCTGTATGTCGGCTTTAATTCGCGGAACGGTTTTACCGCAATACGGACACGGTCCGTATTCCATGCCCGGGCACATATCGCCCGTGCGATAACGCAATACTACCGAGCCACGCCAGTTCAAAGCCGTGTAGACTAATTCACCCGGCTCACCGTCTTTAACACGATTACCCTCTTTATCTATCACCTCAAAAAACTCGGTATCGGGATAAGTGTGATAACCGGATTTCTCGTGGCATTGAATCCAGGCCGTCTTACCTTCGGTCATAGCGTACGTAGCCAGAATGCTGGGCTCTTTGGCGCCTAATTGAACCAACAATTCGCGCACCTTATCGCGTAAACCCTGGCTGACCCGTTCGCCACCGAACACGACTTGTTTAACACTGGAAAAATCTCGGTTCTGATGCACCGCTTCGCGTAGTAAGTGGTAGCCGTATCCGGGGATGAATAATAGTAGCCCGGCCTTCAGCCGTTCGATCGCGTCGATGATCTTTTGTGTTCCCATTACCTTGCCGCCACCGGTTTGCAACGAAGTTAAACCAAGTGTAACCAACGCGTTGTACGCCAGCCAAAAAGCCAGGTGCGGCGAATAGGGAAAGCCGTTGATGGCTACCAAACTTCGATCCAGTTTGATGACATCCAACATGCGTCGACCGCTTTCTTGCATTTGCTTTACATCAAACTCGGAATACGTAAACGGCGTCGGCAGTGCGGTTCGCCCGGTCGTGAAATGCATATGGATCGGTTTGTACTCGCGCTCTAATTTTCTCTTCACGTCTTGCTTGGTCAATTTGGCCCAGAGAATTTTCATTAACTGCGACTTGGTGGCGTATTGCTTGATCAGTTCCGGCGTCGGCTGGAGAATGAACTGACGCGGTTTGGCCGGATCTTCGGCGGTCGGCGCCAGATTAGCCTTGGAAGTGAATGGAATCTTAACCAAGTCCGCCGTACTGCGGATATCGCTGAAAGATAAATTGTGCTTTTTAAAAAGCTCCCGATAATAAGGGCTATAGGGAACGTAATGACGAAAATATTTCCGCACCTGCCGGTCCTGGATCGATCGGATTTTGTCGGCGGATGCGTGACTTAGACGGTACCAGGTGTCGGACATGTTAGGGCAATTAAGAATTTAGAATTGAGAATGTAGAATGGGCGAAGTATTCATAAGGTGTTACGGTGTAGTTGTTATTATCTTTCTTTTTTTATCCACTCCCAAAATTTTTTCGACATCCAACCATTTCTATTTTGTATGTTCAGTTCACAAACAAATAAATCTCCAGTCGGCTCTACAAGTGGCTGTAGCCTACTAACCCACTTTTCTACGTCGGATGTAGAATATACAACCCAATTTTTACTATTGTACCTAAACCAGTCAACTGCTAGGTTCATCTTTTGTTCCACGGTATCAAAAGCAACGCTCTCTTTTGGCACGATGTAAATATGGTAGAACCTGCCCTCGGTCATTATGGTTTTCCTCCCTCAGAGTTATTTTCATCTGGTATTTGTGCGGCGCTTTCCGTAATTTCGATTGGTTTATCCTCCTCCATTTCAGATAACTTCTTGGAGATTTCCGGCTTGCCTTTTGCTGCTAATTGAATCTGTTCATGAATCAAAAATTCGGCGCCCTCTAAAATTGCGGCTTGTGGGTTTTTATTCGCAAAGTTTATTAACCTCCAAAGTATGACTATAGCGAATATGAAAATAAGTAGTATGCTGCCAATGCTCATCCACTGATTATTAGCCCGAATTGCAATTCCAAATATGCATAGCGATACAATAATAATTACAACGCATACTTTTGTAAAAATACCGCCTTTAAGCTTAATTCCTGTTGCTGTCTTTATTAACTTGCTGATATCGTAATCCATTTGTGACAATAAACAACAGATAGTTAGTGATTATACAACTTACCCGACAGCCGAGCGACCGTCTCCGCCACCTGCCCAGTAGCCGCATCCAACTGTTCGCGGGTAAGTTCACCCACCGGTGCTGGCCAGCTGATGGGCGCGCCGATGTTGATCGTTAGCCGCCCGCGCCCCCTCAAGAGTAATAGTATCGAATCCCGGTAACTAGCGCCAGAGGGTCCGATTAACCCGATGGGCAATACCGGCACGTGGCCTATAATGGCCGTACGGACGACGCCGGTTTTGAATGGCAGTAATTCCGGCTGGTCGTTGCGCGCGCCCTCGGGAAAATAGCAAATCGAAAAGCCCCGCCGCAGACGCTCGATCGATTGCACCACTACCCGTTCTTTGTTTTCTTTGGGAATCTTGATCGTCGAACGATACAAACGATAGTTATTCGTCCGAGATATGAAGTATACGCGCCGGTTTGTCACCCGGGAGATAATCATGCCGATATATATGCCATCCAGGTAATCAATATGATTGGCAGCAATCACAAACCCGTTTCCAATCGGAATATGTTCCTGGCCATTTATCCCCGCGATGTAACGACGCATCTGACGACCTAGAAATAGGTAGCTCAGGGCGTAGGTAGGAATTCTAAAAGTCATATGACTTGTCGGTTAACTTTCCGATCGCGCGCATTATTACCCGAGTGGAATTGACCAGCAGCTCTTTGGTTAGCTGCTCTTCCGGCACCATCGGGAATCGGATCGCCGGACCAAACTTTACCGCTAGATGGGTACCGTGCGTTAGCGCCAGTCGGAGCGATTTGAATGCCGAGATCTTAGTCGGACCGAATGTGCCAACTGGTATTACCGGCACGCCGGTCAAATGCGCCAACCGTGCCGCGCCGGTTTTGCCCCGCAACAGATGGCTGGGATCGGCATTGCGCGTACCCTCAGGAAATATTCCGACAATTTTACCGGCCGCTAAACGTTGGCACGCGATGGTGACAGACAGTTTCTTGTCGACCGGGTCGACCGGTATCATGCCCAGGTATCCGCGGCTCAACGGACCAAACATTTTGACGATCGGCATCTTGGTCAGAAATGATACAGCCTTACCCCGTGCCCGAATCACCGCTGCGGTCACCATCGGCGCGTCGAGATAATTAACATGGCTGACGGCTAGAATATAGGGCGGTTCATCCGGCAGGTTTTCCACGCCAGACACATGGACGCCTCTTAGAAAGATGGGAATCAAAGTTCGCCTAAGTACTGGAAACGCCATGGTTAAATTCTTTACCGGATAAAATCGCTATTTGAGCCATGATGGCATTAGTCGCCCCATCCAGCACCGCCTGATCGAGATCGCCGATGGGCTGGGTGGGAAAATGGATCGGCTGTCCGAAAGTTAATTCAATATGACGCGCCACAAAGAATGACCAGATCGCCCGGATTGGATTCGTGCCCGTTATACCTTTGATGCCGATCGGTATCACCGGCGCGCCGGACCAGATCGCCAGCCGAGCCACGCCGGTTTTGCCGGGCAACAGCTCGCGATTGTGATTGGTCTTGCCCTCGGGGAAAATACCTAGAGGATACCCGCCCTGGAGCACACGAAGAGCGGTCAGAATGACCGCTCCGCGTTCTTTGTTCGTAATTGGCAGACCGCCTAGGCCGTGATACTTACCCGACGCGGCGATGAAATATATCTTGCGATTGACGGCGCGATACACGACGCTACCGAGTAGCACCGGATCGACCCAGCTAGCGTGATTGGCAGCCAGGATGACCGGGCCATCGGTCGGTAGATGCTCCAGCCCGAGCACGCTCTTGATGCGCCGGCGAGCCAATGGCATGATTGTCCGAGAGACAATCCAATAGATCATAGTTTATGCGATCAGCGCGACAATCAATAAGGCGACAATGTTGAGAATCTTTATCATCGGATTGATAGCTGGACCGGCGGTATCCTTGTAGGGGTCACCGACGGTGTCACCGGTCACGGCCGCTTGGTGCGCCGGCGAGCCCTTGCCGCCGAAGTGGCCTTGTTCGATATACTTCTTGGCGTTGTCCCAAGCGGCGCCACCGGTGGCCATCGATAGAGCAACGAATATTCCAGTGACGATGCTACCAACCAACAAACCGCCCAGCGCGACCGGACCCAGTAGAAATCCAACCGCGATTGGCGCCGCCACCGGTAATAATGCCGGTACGATCATTTGTTTGATGGCTGCCTTGGTGACAATATCCACGGCTTTGCCATATTCCGGTTCGGTGGTTCCCTCCATGATGCCGGCGATTTCTCGAAACTGGCGGCGGACTTCGGTAACTACTTTATGAGCCGTACGACCGACTGCTTCCATCGACAAGGCACCGAAGATGTAGGGCAATAATCCACCGATGAATAGGCCGACGATAACTTTGGGATCATCAAGCGCAAATTCATATATTTTTGTGCCGCCTTTTAGATCTTGAATGTATGACGCGAACAATACCAGCGCCGCTAAGCCAGCCGAGCCGATGGCATAACCCTTCGTTACCGCTTTAGTCGTATTGCCTACCGCGTCTAATTTGTCAGTAATGTCACGCACACCTTCGGGCAGATTGGCCATTTCAGCAATGCCGCCGGCGTTGTCGGTGATCGGCCCGTATGCATCGATCGCGACGATTATACCGGTAAGCGAAAGCATGGCTACTACCGCCAGCGCCACACCGTAGATGCCGGCCAGATTAAACGATATCAGAATGCCGGCCGCAATCACCAGCACCGGCCAAGCCGTTGACTTCATTGATAGAGCCAATCCGGCAATGATATTCGTACCGTGGCCGCTTTCCGAAGCCTTGGCAATATGCTGTACTGGCGCGTATTTGGTTGAGGTATAATATTCGGTAATCAGAACCAGCAAAGCAGTCACCACGAAACCAACCGCTGCCGCACCATAGATTTCCCATATGGAATAGTCACCGGGCAGGTCTTTCATTAACCAATTAGTAACGGGATATAGCGCGGCTAAGGCGAGTACCCCAGCCACAGCCAGCCCGCGATACAGGGCGGCCATGATGTTTTGATCTTTGCCCAGCCGAACCACCAACGTGCCAATTATTGAGGCAATAATTGAAACGCCCCCGATCGCCAGTGGATAGAGAATGGCGTTTTCGAAACCAGCGAATAACAGCGAGCTCAGCAACATGGCCGACACTGCCGTCACCGCGTATGTTTCAAACAGGTCGGCGGCCATGCCGGCGCAATCACCCACGTTGTCGCCCACATTGTCAGCAATCACGGCCGGGTTGCGCGGATCGTCTTCCGGAATGCCGGCCTCAACCTTGCCCACCAGGTCGGCGCCCACATCGGCCGCTTTGGTATAGATACCGCCGCCCAGCCGGGCAAAGACGGAAATCAAACTACCGCCAAAACCGAGACCGATCAGAGCGCGTACATCATGCGTGAGGGCGTAAAAACCAGCCACACCCAATAGCGCTAAACCGACCACGAGCAAGCCGGTTACGGCACCGCCGCGAAAGGCTACGTTGAGCGCCTGAGACATGCCCGACTTCGCCTGTTCAGCTGTGCGCACATTGGCGCGGACCGAAACATTCATACCGATGTAACCCGCCGCACCGGAGAATACCGCGCCGACCACAAAACCGAGCGCGGTTTTAATATCCAGAAAAATCCACAACAGTACGAATACTACCGCGGCAATTACGCCGACAGTTTGGTACTGGCGATTAAGATACGCCTTGGCGCCGTTCTGAATAGCGCGGGCAATTTTCTTCATTTTGTCATCGCCACTAGGCAGACGCAGTACCATTCGGATCAAGACGATGCCGTAAATGATCGCCACAGCGCTGGCTAGAAGTGCGAACAAGAGGGGGCTTTCCATGGTAGATTATTTTATGAAATTATGAATTTAGAATTATGAACGTAGAATTATGGTAGAGGCTTATTCTTTTGATTTTTTCTTGGTCGGCTTCTTTTTGGTGTCTGACGCTTCAGCAACCGGCTTGTCCACCGACGGAGTTTCGTCGGTTGTAACTGCTTCGGCTGCTGGCGCAACTTCTTCTGTAACCGGCGCGGCTTCTTCCTCAGTCGGTGCGACTTCGGAGGGTTTATCATCCGGCGTGGCCTCAGCCACAATTTGATCTGCGCTGGGAACTATTACTGCTTCATCGACACCTTCTTTGACAATGTCGATTTTCCAACCGGTTAATCGAGCCGCCAATCGAACGTTTTGCCCGCCGCGGCCAATGGCCAGCGACAACTGATCTTCCTTCACCTCCGCCAGAGCGGTTTTCTCTTCCTCGAAAGTTTTAACGCTCAGAATCTTGGCCGGCGCTAGACCATTGATGATAAATTTCACCGGGTCGTCCGAGTATTCGATGATATCAATCTTTTCACCGCCCAATTCAGAGATAACGGTTTGCACCCGCGTGCCGCGCTGGCCCACGCACGATCCCACCGGATCAATGTTGGCCTCGAGCGAGCGAACCGCGATCTTAGTACGAGATCCGGCTTCGCGGGCGACCGACACGATCTCGACGGCACCGGACGCGATCTCGGGCACTTCGAAGCTGAACAATTTGCGCACCACTTCCGGATGAGCTCGTGACACGGTAATCTCGGGGCCTTTGGAGGTTTGATTAACACCCATCAAGTAAAACTTCAAGCGTAAGCCTGGTTGGTAGTGTTCGGTCTCCACCCGTTCCTGCGGCGGCATGATGGCGGCCGCGTCACCCAAGTCGACAAATACTAAACGGCCTTCTACGCGTTGAACAGTGCCGTTGATAATCTCACCCTCGCGCCCTTTGTAGGCCTTGTATATCGTATCCCGTTCGGCCTCGCGCAACCGCTGTATAATAACCTGCTTGGCCGTTTGAGCGGCCATGCGGCCGTACGCAGTCGGCGGGAAAAGTTCGGTTCTGATTTCATCCCCGACTTTGGCATCAGCTTTAACCGCTATCGCCTCAAATAATGGAATCATCGTTTTGGGATCGAAGACTAGTTTTTCCTCTTCGCCTTCAATCGGCTCCGGCGTTTCGGCTGTTGCAACCTCGACCGCTTCAGGTTTTACTTCGACTTCGGGTGCGGGTTGATCGCCGGCTTTGACAGCAATCGCAGCCTCGACTGCGGCTAGCTTGGCCAGTCGTGCTTCCTCGCGCACCCGCTCCTGCTCGGCAATCTCTTCGGCTGATATGTCCACCACAGTTTTAACGTCATAAATACGGCTTTGACCTGATTCGACATTAAACTCAACTTTAACGTTTTGATTCTTTTCGCCAAAGTCCTTGCGATAGGCCACCGCCAGGGCGGCTTCAATAGTTTCAATCACAGACTCGACTGGTATGTTCTTTTCGTCGCAGATCTGCTTAATAGCTTGGCTGATAGGTGAGGTCATAGATATTATCTATTTAAGAATATTGTAACCGGTCATTGCGAGCCTCACGAGTCATCGAGAAGGCGAAGCAATCCCCTTGAAATACGTACTGATTTTTTGCTGTGTAAAAATGGGATTGCCACGCTCGTGGACTCGCTCGCAATGACAGGCCACTACATGTTCACGTGCATATTACCTTAGCAAAAAAACCAGTTTCATAAAGAACTAGTCTGCTGTTATGATACACGAAACTGTATTTATTGGCAAGTCTGATTGAAATCACGATACTTCCTTCGTTTTGGTATTAATAATTTCGTATTTCGATCTTGTCTGGGATTTCGGATTTAGTATTTCGAATTTTGTCCACTGGTACGTTAAATAATAAAGCGTTAATTCCATATACCAAAAAGCCCCGCCGTAAAGCGGAGCCTTTTGTGGCTATTTCATCTTGGGCGGAGGTGGCGGAAAGAAGTCCTTAGCGGGACGGCTGTTGTTCTGGTTCGGCGGTGTCTGCGGTTTCGTTTCGTTCAGAGTCATCTGGCCGTTGCTGCTAAACGGTTTCGCGTTGGAATCTTCCGAAGCCTTCTTTCGTGACCGGCGTACCATGTTATCAATCAGCACAATGATGATAACGGCCAATACGGTCAATCCGACAATCAGCGGCCAACGATTATCATCCTTATCAGAGTCGGTAGTCGTTGCCGCACTGTTGGTATCCTCATTTGCATTGGCGTCTGGGTTCTCATTTGAATTGGTATTGCCGTTCGTGTTGGCATTACCGTTACTATTCGTATTGCTCTGTTGGTTTTGAGTTTCTTCGCCTTTAACTTCACCTGAACTGTTGGTAGTGGTAGAACTCGCTGTCACTGGCGTCGCGATTTTGAATTCAATCACGGCTGATGCTCGACTAGCCTTGCCCTGGGCATCGACGGCAATCGCATAAGCGGTGTGCCGACCGGGTGTGATCGGGTAGAACGTGCGGTACGCGAAGCTGCCGGTACCCGACGGATCGTTCTTGACCATCAGCTGCCCATTGAGACGGCTGTCAACGTAAATCTTGATCAGCGAATCATTGTGCGCCACGCCGACAATCCATGGACGCTGGGCCGTGGTAGCCTCATCAACCACGGGAGCAAACAGTGTCGGCGCCGGATAAGGATGCTCGACATAGAACTCCAGCGTGGCCGAAGGCAGACTAGACCGGCCGGTAGTGTCCATCGACTGAACGTACACCTTGTGCCAACCCGGCTTCAGATTTAGAAACGGTTCGTAAGCAAAGTTGGCCGTACCCGATGGATGATCCACGGCTTTGAACTGTCCGTTGAACGTTCCATCAATGTACACCTTGACCCAGGTGTTGTTCTTGGTTAGACCGACAATTACGGGTTTTGTTTTGACTGTGTGACTGGAATTGGCCGGGGCGACCAGAGTAGGCGCCGGCGGTGCCGGGTCTACGGTGGCATTGGCGGCCGACCAAGTAGGCCACACCACGGCCAAACTGCACATTACAAAAAGAACGAAGGCGAATTTCGCTCCGTTGTGCGGTCTGGTCCTCTCTAATCCCTCCACGAGATTGATTCGAACCATGAGATTGGCGTGCCTGTTTAGTTAATAAGCAGATATGTATCTTACAACAGCGATTTAACTATCGTCAAGCAATTTTTCATCCACCTCCCACAACACGTTTTGGTAGTGCCGGTAACCGTAAAAATGCTTGCCGATGGTCTCGATTACAATCACGTCAATTCTCCAGTCAACCGTGGCGTCGACTGCCTGTTCCTGCCGATACCGCATGCCGCACTTCGCTAATTTTAGCAGCTTATGTTGATCAACCGACTCCTCGCCCCCGCCAAAGCAAAAACTCCGTCGGGTTTTCACTTCGACGAATATCACTATATTATTCCACCGACAAATAATATCCACCTCACCCTCAAAAGTGCGGTAGTTTCGGGCTATTATTTGGTATCCCGTAGCTTCAAGCACCCGGCTGGCGACTATTTCGCCCCATACTCCAATAACCTTTGTGGCTTGCATCAAAACAAGGCTCCTGTCTCCAGGCGGCCGTCTTTATCCTTGAATAATGGCATATCTAGGCCGGATTTACCAGTAATAAGCCGTAGTGGAATGGACCGGCTTCAAACTCCTCTAATAACTTGAAATTAAGCTCATTGGCCAGGTTTTTTACCCGTTCCGCCGGCACCCGGTCCTTATCCAGGGGACCAAATGGAGCTCCATGTGGCTTCCAGTCCACGACCAGCAACATCGCCTCCGGCTTGAGCATTCGTTTTACTTCCTTGAGTATTTCGAGATGTTTCTTGGTTTGAAAGAGAACATTGATCAGCAAACCGCGCTCCACCGATCCGCTGGGCACTTGGGTAGCGCCGTAAATCTCGATATTTGACCAGACTGTTTTGATATTATTGAGACCCTGCATGCGACCCCGACTGATAACACTGTCCAAGGAAGACTTCATGACATCGATCGCGTATACGACACCTTTGTCACTGACGGCTTTAGCGGCCTGAAGCGCGAACACACCGCTGCTGCCACACCCAAAATCGGCCACGGTCATGCGAGCTTGGATATTCGCTTTGACGACCAGTTTGGTCGGGTTGAGTAATTCGTTGCCGCTGGGTATGCGATCCATATGTTTGTGTTATGTTGTTATTATACAACGATTCCGCCGGTGGGACAAATCCTAATATCTAAGCTCTAAACAATATCGAATATTCAAATGCTTTAAAAATTGTGATTTGTGTGTTCCGAATTTGTTTGGGATTTCGATATTAGTGCTTCAAATTTTTTCCGAGGCTCTTCATCGGCTCGAAACTCATCCGGTGGAATGCCGACGCGCCAAACTTTTCAATGGCTTGGCGGTGCGACGCAGTGCCATATCCTTTGTGCTGATTAAAACCATACTTAGGATATTTGGCGTGTGCTGCGATTAACATTCGATCCCTGGTGACTTTGGCAATGATCGACGCCGCTGCGATCGTACAGACTTTTTGATCACCTTTAATGATTGCTTCAATCGTGTGTCCACAGTCAATCTTAAACGCGTCGATCAACACCACGTCAGGTGTTGGTTTTAATCCCGCCACCGCCCGCTCCATCGCCAGTTTATTGGCCGGACCAATGCCAATAGTATCAATTTCTTCATGGGTGACAATTCCGGCATTCCACGCTATGGCGTTGGTGATAATTTTAGCATATATTTTTTCACGCTGGGCCGGTGATAGAAGTTTTGAATCACGTAAACCAATCAGGTCGTGCTTATCAAAAATAACCGCGCCGGCCACAATCGGACCGGCCCACGCGCCGCGACCGGCTTCGTCTACGCCGGCAATTAGCTTATAACCTTGTACAAGGTATTTTTCTTCGATCTGCCAAGTCGGATGAATTATCATTTGGCAGTTTTGCTGCTGGCCGACCAGGCCAGCCAAAAGATCGAACGCATCGTTCGGGCGATTTCGGGACTCTCAATCAAAACGCCGATCAATTCATTTTCTTTGAAGGACACCAAGGCAACTTTGTGGTTGTAAATATTCACCTCGATAGTGAAAGGAAACTTTTGCGCTGACACCAAGCGTGTTTCGCGAGCACTTTTAGCATCGGATTTATGATACTGCAAAGCTACCCCGGTATCAGGAGCAATTACCTTGGCCAAGACTTTCTTTTTCACCCGGCGAGCGACATAATCTGCATTCAGCCAATCGGCTAGCTCCCGGGTAACCGCTTCCGACACGCCGGTGAAGGCTAATATTTCTTTATTGTCGCGCAACGTATCCTCGTAAATTGCCTTGAGCCCGTCAACCCCCTCGTACATTTGTACTTTTGGCTTTCGATCGGAGAGATTGTACAGTGTTTCCAGTTCCGGAATAATTTTGGTAATGGAAAACTCTTGACGTTCCAGATGGCGTTGCTGATCTTTCAATATATGTAATAGAGTCTGCGGTGGCGCGGCATAAAAATGCCGGCTATTTTTCTCGACATGCTCGGTTACCAAGCCGCGCTGTTTCAATGACTCTAACAAGACATAAGTCGTCGGCCTCTTTTCATTGGATTTTCGGGCGATCTTTTGCACGGTGGCGTCACCCATTTCCAAAGTCGCCATATACACGGCGGTTTCTTTGTCACTCAAGCCAAATTGTTGCAATGCTTCTTTGATCATGGTTTTTTGGGTAATGATTTTTCAGCCACGAATGTTAGCTTGGGAAATCCTTGCGCGGTCTGCCATTTTTTTACTTCAACATTTTTAAATCCGGCACGCTCGAGATGTGTCTGCATTTCTTCAATGCTCGGTACATAACCAATATAGATATGTTCACCGCCAGGATTATTCAAGTATACGCCATCGCGCTCGTCAGACAATTGCTCACGGTCGGGAATATCCAGCACCAGCACACCGTCTTCACGCAGAGTGCGGTACGCCTCTCCCAATACTAACGCTTTGCTTTTGTTACCCAGTAGGTCGCAGAACACGTGCCAATTGTACATTATGGCGTCTTGGCTCTTGGCTTTTATTGGCAGACTCCGCAGATCAGCCGAAAGAAACTTCGCTCGTCCGGAAAAGCCATCAGCCTCGGCTTTGTGCTGCGCGTCTTTGACTAAATCTTCGGTCGCATCAAGGCCGGTAACTTGCAGGCCGCGTTCTGCTAATGGTAATGCGATTCGACCGTTGCCACATCCGGCATCCAGGACATCATGGACTTGATGTTTTTGAAATATTTCATCGAGAATCTCCAGCTCGTGTTCGGTATCGGCGGTGATCTTTGAACGATCTTCCAATTTATTCCGATACTCGGTATAGAAATTCCTTTTACCCTGTGAAGTTCGAGCACCATAAGTATCCTCAACCGCGTTGAGAAGATCTGGAATCGAACGAAATTTCCGTTCGAGTACCGGCGCGTAACCAAACACGGGTAAATATAAATCAGCACCAGCATCGAGCAGCTGCTCACGCGTCGATGACCCCTTATGGTCGTAACCAGTGCCAATAATAAACGGTTGGTTTCTTAGGTTGGGATTATTACGAATCTTAGTAATGGCACGCAACAAATCCGCTTGACCGCGCGGATTGAATCCAATCGGATCAGCGGCGCGATCCCGCGGCATGAGCATAATAATGTCAGGTAGTGTTCCAGCATCAGCTTTATTGGCTTGATCTAGCTGTGCCAATAAGTCTTCCACATCGATTACCCGACGCACATAGCCAATACCCTGATCGCCGCGATGCGGTTCAGTCAGATAAGTAATTGTTCCCCAAGTTTCCCGATCGGTCGGCATGGCCCACATCCGCAGATCTTGCAGACGTCCCTCGTGCGCCTCGACCGCGAAACGAATCGGATCTTCAAAAGTATTATCCTCCGTGCGCCATTCGGTCGCTCGTTCGCGCCGGCCATGCTCCGCGCCGATCGCGTCCAATCGCCGTTCGGATTCGGCTTCCTCTTCGGGAGTACGTTTATCGAGCGACACACGGTTACGCGCTTCTTCCAATTTAGCTTCGACTTCTAGTTGCTCGACCTCGGTACGCAAATGAGCGGTGGCTCGAGATTTATCCAGCATGTCGTCAATATAAACATCGATCGGGCGTTTCAAGCCTCGGGCCGCCATAAGATCGGCTTCTATTTCGGCCTGCTCTTTGGGTGAGCGCTGATCAGCCGTCGCTCGATATCTATCTATCAGATCATCAATTCGGCGCTCCTGCTCGGAACGCTGATCAACTGGTGGTTCTTCTAAATGTAGGCCTTCTTTCATGCAAGTATTATATCACGAATTAATAATTTTAAACTTCTACTAGGTGGCAGTACAATAATACCAACCCTCGTCAATCAAATAGTTCATTATACCCGCTTCATTCTCACCGCACGACCCTTTGGTCATACGTTGAGATAGAGCCCCGTCTTTAAATTAGACGGGGCGAAAGAAGAAAGAACGTTAAGACGTGGTCTTACGAACGACGGCGAAACGGTAGTTGTCAAACCAGTCATTCTCGTACCAGCGGAGGCGCAAGCCCCGTTTCGCGTTGCCACTGTCGAGACAGGCCACGTGGAGGCTGTGACACGGGCTACGCCATACCGAGCCCAGAGCAACGATCGGGAATAGCCGCTGGAGTTCCGGTTTGGCGACACCGAGAGCCAGAAGCTCCGGCAAGGTAGCCGCGCAGAAACCCCGAGCGTCTATTTCCCTAAGCACATCTTCGGTGCGCATGTCTCGTCCAAAGTGAACGATAATGATCTCGATCTCGGCCTGGCCCCCACCCCTCACAAGGAAATGATCGGCAGTGATGTCACCGTTCTTCCAGTCGTACCGACCCGTGGCGATCATCTCCTCGAGAGTCAGATCATAGTTGACGGTGACCGTAAAGACACACTCCTGTTTCATTGCTGACCCCCCTAATTTTAGAAAGGACTGTTTCAGATTCCCAGTACACGACGCTATTTGTCGTATCCTGGGAAAGAGTCCCGAGCCAACGCGTGTGCGAATGGCTCGGGGGTAAAATTGTTGATTGAGAAAGAACGTTACTGCTTCTTCGTGAGCGAAATCGTCTGCTTGCCCGACTTCGTGTTGATGACGACCTGATCGGCCGTCACCTCGAGGATCGCGAGAAACGCACCGCCATCCCGACCGTACCCGTGATCCTCGGCCTTACAGACAGCCTTCGTATCACCCACAGTCAGAACGTACATCTCGAACCGGATCTGCGGGTCGCCACCAGGATGGTGATCGATCTGCTCTTCGGTGATGAAGGCGGCCACGCCGAGCTCGGCTCGCACCTCGCTCTGCTTCATATTCGGCCTCTGGTACGATCGGTATCCCGACGTCGAACCAGGGGTGGAAGCGATCATCTGCGGCTTGAACCCCCACATGCGCTCGAGCTCGGCCATGATACGCTGCTGCTCGCTCTGTACGACAGCGAGGAACGCCGCCTGCTTTTTCGTTGAAAGCGTCGACACCGGCAATGCCTCCTTCTTCTCGAAGATGAACGTCGTGGTGCGGCTTCCCGTGCGGTTCTTAAGCTCGACGGTGATCTCGATCTTGCCACCTGTCTCGATGACCGTGATGGCGCCAAGTGAGTTGATTGAGAGATACGGACGATCGTTGTCAGCCGAGTACCGATCGCGCCACTGCCACTCCTGGTGGTCAGACTGCGCGCCGTAGTAGACGCGCACTCCGCTCCAGTAGCCGATGCCACCGGACGAACCCCATTCGCTGCGGGACGTGACGACAGCCGCCACGTTCGGACTTGAGATGGTCAGAGTCGAATCGACGGCGTGCTTCAGGATCTGGGCGTAGAGTTCATCGCTGATCTCGACGCCGGCGAATCGCTCCGCTAGCTTCGCCTTCTGGGCTTCCAACTGCTTCCGATTTGCCTCCGCCTCGACTTCCGCCTGGCAACGCGCCGCTTCGGCTTTCTCCTCGGCAACCTTCGCCTTCACCGCCGCTTCACCCTGCTCTGCGAAGAGCACGAGCAGATCGAAGCGGAACGAGTACTCCCGGTCACCGTGGAATGTGACGAACGACAGTGCGTTGAAAACTCGGCAGTTGCCGAAGATCTTGGTAATGAACCTCTGACCGTTCACGCAGCCGCCACAATCCGACGGTGTTTTGTAGCTGAATGTCCAGCTACTCTCCGGCAGATCGACGCGAGCACGGTTTTCACCTTCACCTTCCCACGTCGTCGTGTTGTCGTGGCAGAAGAACCTGCGCCTGTCGTGCCAGTACCGGATGACATCAGCGAGGAAAGCGCATCGCTCCTGCACCGATTCGAGCGCCAACGTCAATCCGTCGTTGATGGCCCAATACGCTTCGTTCCCCTCGGTCTTCTCGACGAAGAACGCGGCCACCAGCTCAGCAAACTTCGACATGACCATCCCCCTTTTCAAAGAACCGATTTCGATTCCCAGTGCGCGACGTGCATCGTCGTACCCTGGGAAAGGGCCCCGACCGTTGTATAGTACGGGGCAAATGCGTAAAGAACTCTACTCACTGACTATCGTCGTTTACCTAACAAACATGAGAGAATGAAAATCAACCAGAGAACAGGCATTGCCAACAACATCAATATGCAGAGGTATCCCAATACGTAAAAGAAGACGACCATCACGCGGAACCATCCAAACCTCACAACCAGGAACACGATGCTCGCCACGATCGTAATCGAAGCAAGCGTTTCCATAGTCCTTCGAATCTTTTGCATTGATCGTCTCTCCTTCTGTGTATGTCGTGTCAGGAAACAAATACCGGCGACCGGCTGACATCTGACTCTATGAAGAGAATATTGAATGACAGCTAGCCGCCCGCGAAAAACTAATCTATATATGTACCGGGTGCTTCTGCGCCACTGGCTCAGGGTGGCTGGTAATGCGTCATAGCTATATGACATAGCCGGATGTATTACCCTCTCTCTTCGTACTTTCTAGATACTGATTTGAATGAACTTTTGTTGGGTTTTTTATGTTTAATGGAGTAGTATAGCGCACCTTTCTAATGTTGTCAAGAGGTGTTGACAGTTAGTCTACATCAATTAACTACTATTATGCTAATATAAGCCTAATTAATATATGCTAAATAACGTTACTGTCTTATGACATAACGTATTTAGGTGGTCTGATTACCGATTAGATGTTTCTAACTCAATCTACTCAGCTAAGCATACTTACCTTCTACTCAGCTACACTTTCAGACGCGCAATCCTGTTTTTTACCTCTAAAAAACAAAAGCGCCGCGCACGGGCTTGTGGCGGTTGAAAGAAGGACGGCATGGGTCGTCCTCACGCATCACCTTACTCGCGTTTCAGGCGCATGTCAAACGAAAATCAAAAGAAGCTCCCGCGTGGAAGCCCCCTTCTTTCTAGATTCTGAATTCTAAATTCTTAGTTTCCTCAATATCCTCGTAATTTAATTGCCTCGGCCACCCGTCCTACCGCCAGAACGTACGCCGCCATGCGCAGATTGATGGAATGTTTGGTCGCGGTCGCTACCACGTCACCCGTAGCCGCTGTCATCCGACTACGCAAACGATCGGCCACCTCTTTGGCTGACCAATAAAGTCCCTGCTGGTTCTGCACCCATTCATAGTAGGACACGGTGACGCCACCGGCATTGGCTAACGTATCCGGGATCACCACGATGCCGCGTTTGTCGAGTTTGGCATCGCCTTCCGGTGTCACCGCGCCATTGGCCAGCTCGAGTACGACTTTGGCTTTGATACGACCAGCGTTCGCTTCGTTGATTTGATTGTCGAGCGCCGCTGGTACTAGCACATCGCAAGTTTGCTCCAATATTTTCTCGCTGGTGATTATCTTAAGTTTCTCAAATCCCTCCACGCTACCGGTTGCTTCCTTGTGCGCTGCTAGTTTCTTCAGATCCAATCCTTTGGGATGGTAAACACCGCCGCGCGAATCTGCCGCGCCGATGATTGTGTAACCGGCTTGTTCCAAAATATCCGCCGCGATACTACCGGCATTGCCAAAGCCCTGCACGATAGCTGTGGGCTTCTTGGGCATTTTGATCTTCCGCAATCGTAATACTTCCGCCAGTACAAACGCGCCGCCCTGAGCCGTGGCCGCGTTGCGTCCCAAGCTCCCGCCGACCGCCAATGGCTTGCCAGTCACGACACCGGGTACGTTATAGCCCTTAAGCTGGCTGAACTCATCCATGATCCAAGCCATGATTTGTGGAGTGGTGTAAACATCCGGAGCGGGAATATCCTTCTCGGGTCCGATGAAGTCTCGAATCGCGCGTACATACCCCCGCGTCAATCGTTCCAGTTCAGCTGCGCTCAACTTGCGCGGATCAACCACGATACCGCCCTTGGCGCCGCCGTAGGGCAGGTCGAGCAGGGAGCACTTCCAACTCATCAACATGGCTAGCGCTTTGACTTCATTCAGGTCCGCCTTGGGATGATAGCGAATGCCGCCCTTGGCCGGGCCGCGCGCGGTGCTGTGTTGGACTCGGTAACCTTCGAACACTTTCACGCTACCGTCGTCCATTCGCACCGAAATCGCCACCTGAAGAATCCGCGCCGGAGCTCGAAGAATATTTAATACGCCAGCATCGAGTTTGATGATTTCGGCCGCTTTATCCAGCTGACGCAACGCGTTTTGGAAAGGATTAGACATATGGATGAAATTCAAAATTAATAATTTAAAAATGTAAAATTATGGGCTCCCTCTCTACTGATTTCCGAATTGCCTAATTAACTTAATCAACTAATTAACCAATCAACCTTGTTACTGTTACTTCTTCCTTGTTACTTATCCGTTTCACGTGTGTCTGATTATTTCATTACTTGTTTTAGTTCTTCGACAATGCGCGCTTTCTGTTGCAAGCCAATCATTTGCTTTACAATTTGGCCATTTTTAAATATCGCCATTGTCGGGATGCTCATGATGTTGTATTTCGCCGCTGTTTCGGGGTTTTGATCTACTTCCAGCTTACCAACCTTAACCTGGCCGGCAAATTCTTTAGCGACTTCCTCAATAATTGGACCCTGTAACTGGCATGGTCCGCACCAAGTGGCCCAGAAATCTACTAGGACCGGCAGTTCTTTTTCGTTCAATACTTCTTGATTGAAATTTTGATCGGTTAAGATAATCTCACTCATAGATTTATGTCATGTTTAATTACTGAATCGGATTTACATTTTAACACATATCAGCACCGGCTGAAAGTTAGCTGATAAATATAAAAGGGCCTCTCCCGAAGGAAAGGCCTTATTGAGTCAGCTGATCAGCACCGGATCACTCTGGGTCAGGTCGAAGTCGGAATTACCCCATTCTAGTTGAGAAGCGCCTTGATCCTCCCAGCCATCACACGGATCTGGGTGATCGGAAGACCGAGTGAGAACCGCAGGTACGGCCGCGGATCGTCGAAGTCCTTCCCCGACAAGACCGACACCCCGATCTCCTCGAGCATGCGATCCTTCAGGGCATCGGCATCGTCGGTGAGATCGCCGACATACGCGTAGACGTAGATAGCGGCCTGTGGACTGCAGCACCGGAAATCGCGGATGCCATTCAGGAGCCGGACCATTTCATCGCGGCGGCGCTGTAGCTTTGCCACCATGAGTTCCACGTCCTTCCGAGGAAGATCGAGCGCCTCCAGACCACCTGCCTGCACGAACGGAGCGGTGCATGAGTGCCCCACGTTCAGGGCGCGAGCGGCGTAGACCGCCAGCTCCTTCGGCATCCACGCCCATCCCAGACGGCTGCCCGTCATCAGGAACGGCTTGGACGGTCCATCCACCACGATGATACGGCTCCACAGCTGGGAATACATGGAAAGGGAGTGAAAGACCTCCCCGTCGAAGAGGATCTTCGAGTAGACCTCGTCGAGCAGGATGATGACGTGCGGGTACTTCAGCAGAAGGTCCAGCAGTCGCCTCGTCTCCCCCTCCGACAGCACCGTTCCCGTGGGATTGTGCGGTAGATTGAGGATGAGCATTCGGGCAGTGGGAAGATGTGACTCGAGTTCGTCGAAGTCGATCGAGAAACCTGTGCCCGTGTCCACCATGTCCAGTGCGACAGGGACACCGCCGGCCATCAGCACGGCATCGCGGTACTGCGGGTAGCAGGGCCGGAACATGGCCGCCCTGTCGCCCTCATCGAGAACCGTCACGATAGCCTGAAAATTGGTGTCCTTGGCTCCAGCGCCGATGAGGATATGCTCTGGATCGTTCGGCAGGCCGCGCGTCTCATGAAACTCACGGGCGACCCGCGTACGCAGTTCAGACAGACCCGCGCTGGAGCAATACCGTTGATACCTTCGCTGGCGAACAGAAGTCGCGATCCTGCCCGATACCCGCCGGCTCATGGGAAAATCGAGCTGGCCGATATGATCTCGGACAACGATGATGTCGCCGCGCGCCGCGCGCCTATCGGCCGCATCGCCCGCAACGAACGCACCTTCCTCCTTGAGCTGTTTGGCCCGGTGCGAAACCAAACCCCTGGTCTGCAAATCAGCGTTCGGCATCGATCCTCCTCTGTTCCCCCTAGGAACTTCTCGAACATGTGAAAACAGCGACCATTGCAACAGTGTATATTCGGTAACCCTGTGCCGGCATCTTACTCTAACGATTACGCTAAAGTCAAGACCCCTTGGCCACCCATTGAAACATTTACGATTATCCTCTATAATCCGAAATGCATTTAATACTTGGGCCCGCAACCAAGAAGCAGCCAATGGTCAACGCATAACTTATTTCATAAAGCGCTTCCATGGGTCGAGGTGGCCGCAGAGCGACTGAACTGCTTCAGTCGCGTGCCACCGAGACGGGCGGGGCGATGTCTCTGACCGACCCGCCCAGGTTCAGCTGGTTATACCAACAATGTATTTCAGTAAGATTCAGTAGCAACACTCATGGGCCCTTAGCCCCGAAGTCCCGCATGGCGGGATTCGGGATCCCGATTGGCCCATGGCCACATCGGGACTCATCTGCGAGATATTAATCAGTTCGTGGTCAATCAATTCATCGTGGGCACTTAGTTCATCTGGTAGAGCAGTCAATCTGCGTCTGTGCGGGGACGTGGCGCAATTGGTAGCGCGCCTCCATGGCATGGAGGAGGTTGTGGGTTCGATTCCCATCGTCTCCACCAGACGCAGATTGACTGACGCCCCGCACCTGAAACGGTGCGGGGAGGTGACCGGTTCGATCCCGGTAGGGTCCACCAATGACCTTTTGGGTAGCGCGTGTTCAACAAATTATAAAACGCTCCATGTCGCCAGGTGAACGCCTAAATTACCACTTTGATACCGAGAACAACGGAGAGCTACAGCGCGATCCGGATAAAATTCGTGCGCTGATTAATAGAGTCAGGGGTACTTTAGTAAGAGGTAGCGTGTTGATGTTTGACGCCGCATATCCTTCACCGGAAAATAAAGAAATCATTGACCGCATAATCACCGACCTTTATAAAAGATATCGGGGGTTAATTGTGATTGAGGGCGCAAAAACGCCCGAAAGCGTCGAGGTGGAAGAATGGATGGAGTGGCAATATGTTATTGCCCCCAAATTTAATTCCTACTTCGATATCTTGCTGAAAAAATATGGCGACTTGGGCAATCTACGAGGTAAACGCATTCTCGATGTAGGCTGCGGTAATCTTGCGACTGACGATGAGCTAGCAATAATCCGTCGAGGCGTCCATGCGTTAAAAGAAGGCCGGGATCCACGACGGTGGAGTGGGAGCATCGAAGAGGAACTCGCGGGAGGATTTTCTCAGCTTCCCGATCATCTCATGTGGATTAATTACGAGTCGGGTACGATCTCACGACGATTTGAGCCGTGGTTTTGCCGTCTGCTGTTGGAATTGGGTGCTAAACCGGTCGGTATCGATATTGGTAACCTTGAAGGCGAGCAATTCGAACATCATCGTGCTGATCTGGTTAAAGAAAATGCGCTGGCGTTTCTGCCAGATCATTCGTTTGATGGGGTATTTTCGGACTATCTTTTCAATTCGCCGATGCTAAGAGAGTCGCACTGGCGCAGAGGTGCCTCTGATCCATTGCGGAGAGATTGCCACCCGCATATCACTGCGCTTAATAATGTGAAGCGTGAATTACCTAGACTCCTGAAGGAGGACGGAATAATCATTAAGTTTGACGAAACAGCTGATAATGCTGGTTTCTAAAGCATTTATAGGTGATGTGAATTTTCGGACAACCACAAAGACGCCGGCACCACAAACCCACCACCTTGCATCCAAATGTGTGTAGCCGTCAGATCGATAAACCGGATCGATGCCAGCGCCACAACAGATGCGTGGCAATAATAACAAGGATTTTTTATTTTTGGCCGCTTCCAATCTTTTTCATCACGTCGCGGTTCAGTGCCTCGCGCCAATTTCCCGTGTAGGTTTTGGTGTTCTTAAGCAGCTCGTCGCAGAACGCCGCCACGTCTTCCCCGGTTATTTCAAGCGCGTTCTTGCCATCAGCCGATCCGGTTTCAAACAGTCCCAGCAAACCCTCTAGGATAGAGACGGTATCCATGCCCGTGCCGGCAGGATACTTCCACAGGTACTTTTTTATTTCGCCATAGACGACTTGATAGTCTCTAGGCATGACTTTGGCGCGCGCCTCCATCTCTTTCCATGCCTTTTTATCCCCGATAATTTTCTTTAGAAAGTTACCCATTTGATTCCTTCCTTAAGTCATTAATTTTTGAAGACACATGATCCCATTTGGCCCAGAACGTAGCGAGTTCCTTGCGCCCGGCGCCGTTGAGCGTGTAGAATTTTCGCGGCGGGCCAATGATGGAAGGCTTTTTCTCGATGTTGACGAGATTATATTTTTCGATGCGCAATAGAATAGCGTAGACCGTACCCTCAACGACATCCGTGAAACCGAGCCGGCGCAGTGACGAAGCGATTTCATAACCATAGGTTTTACCGCGACTGATGATCTCGAGGACGCAGCCCTCGAGCACACCTTTTAGCATTTCGGTGAGGTTTTCCAAGATATTGTTCCTTTCTATATTGTTATATGGTATGTAGTTATACACACTACTACTATATAGTATCAAATAGTAGTAAGCTGGTCAATACGATTATTATTCCTTTTTATCCGCTGCAATTTTGGAAATACTTGTAAATAATCAATATTTCATTGACATCCCCATTCGTAACGTATAATATTCAGCACGGCATCTTTATACAACGAAGGTAATACAACCCGTAGCGTCATTCCTACCCAGTAGTCTTGGGTACAAGGAGGACAGCGCCATGCCGAGGAAAAAGAAAAACAATTGCTACACGGCCACCTGTCCGACATTAGCAAAGTGCTGTATCTCGAAATGATCGACGCCACTTTTTCAATGGACGGCGTGCTGGGCGCCTTCGCGTTTACCGTGTCGGTGCCATTGATCTTGATCGGTAATGGCCTGGGTGCCTTGGTGGTACGGTATCTGACCGTGCGCGGTGTAAAACCGTCAAGAAATTCGCTTACTTAAAAAATGGCGCCATGCATTCGGTTGGTTTGCTGGGCGTCATTATGATATTAGAAAGTTTTGGCCATCATATTGACTCGTGGATGCCACCGTTGATAACCCTGTTAATTGTCGGCCTTTTCTTTTTCCTGTCGGCGCGCGAACTGAAAGCCAAGCATGTTAAGTTGCAGTCAAGCATAGTCATACCTGATTTAACTATCCCGACTGCCTCAGCTGGCGGCTTTTTGGTTGACTCAAGATCGGAAAGCATTCTATACTCTACGCGACAGCGTGCTTGGCGTAACACCGGAGGGAAGCATAAACCGGCCGTTTCAGTTATCGAGAAGGAGGTGCGGCCATGCCCGAGCCCATTGTCATGGATCTTTCATCGTTACTACCCTACTTCCGGGGAAGATCGGTTCCGGCCACAGTGGTGGCTGCAGCGTATCAGTTCGTTATCGATCACCCGGACTGGCATCCACTGGTTCGACAAATCATGGCCGGTGAGGCCGTGCTCAACTCGGATTTGCTAGCACCGCTCCTCGAACAACTGGGACTGGATGAGATCGAAGGGCTGGCGCAGATTCTTCGGCTGGTTCAAGGATTCAGTGCGGTGGAAGTTATCACCGAACCGCCAGTACGAAAGGTTCGCAGGTCAGCCAGGGAGCATACGGACACCGGCTCTCCAGCAGACTCGAAACCTGATCGTGGACCACACCGGCCTTACCAACCGAGTCGGAATCTGTCAGCCAAGGTCGACGCCATCTGCCAGGCTAATCACCGCGGCCAAGAGACACCCAAGCAGACCATGTATCGCATGCTGCAAGATCATCCCGGTATCTTGGCCTTCAATGAAGCCGCCAAGTCTTCACTGACCAAGGCCAACCTGAAGCCACTATCGGCCTCGGAATTTGGCCAGGTCAAACGCCAGTACGGGCAGAAACCGGCTGGCACTGCCAAGCCTCCGGCATCAGGCTCGCTCAACTGGAAAGAGAAGCTGCCCATTATCGCCGAAGCCTACGGACAGGAAGACAATCTGAAGAGGTGGGTCGGTGAACTCCTCGTTGAAAGTGCTGGCAACATGAGCTCCTTCCGGGAGGATATGCAGGAGCGGGCACGTTTTGTGAACCTGGAACTGAGCGCCGATGAAGTGGAGGCCATCGCAGCAGATTGCCGGCGTCGTAATAGCGGCGCGGCGGAAAGGCACGCCGAACGTCAGACCAGGCCATCCTCCGAACCGGTCGGTATCAGAACCTAGCACATCCAGTCATCCATGACTGGATTTTCTATATAAATAGGCTACTTGACACAGTATATCATCTAGTATATACTTTAGTTAACTAAAGTATATGGATAAACGCTTACGCAAAACAATCTGGAATGCGCCCGCTAACCAAGCCCTGATACTGGCGATTTCTAAACTTAAAAACAAACGTGAAATTCAAAATTACCTACGCGACCTGTTAACCGAGTCCGAAATCAAAGAATTTAGCGCTCGCTGGCAAGCCGCCCGAATGCTCGATCGAAACGTTCCGTATACCAAGATAGTTAAAGATACCGGTTTAAGTTCTACCACCGTCGCGCGAGTACAACGCTGGCTACAGCACGGTACCAATGGATATCGCTTGATGATCGACCGTCTCAACCGAAAGAAACTATTATGATTTCAAACATTGTTTGTCTGCTCAACCATCACCACAATCACCTCTTATGGAAAGGGTCTGGTTGTGGTTAAATAGCTCGTCAGCAAACTAACCAACGTCGATCCCTTTCCAGAAGGGATTTTCTTTTTGGAAGGGTGATTCACATTTTATCAACGGAGGTGGCCAGTGTTTTCATTTGTGTGTCATTTCGCATTTTGGTTGCGTAAAGCTCTTTTCAATCGTAAGTCTCAGGTTCACCCTCCAGCCGGTCAAAGCGCTAACAAGTCTCCCGACACTACCGAACCAGATAGTGAAGGTAGTTGGTACTACTGTAATCCTAGTTAGCCGTACCATGCATCCTTGGGTTGTCATTTGACACAACCTTTTAGTTGAATTATTATGTTTTCACGTTCGTTCGGTTGGGTTATTCGGTTCTTATCCAGGCGCTTTGGCTTTGATGCGCCAGAAGCAATCGGTTCTTGCAAAAGCACCCGCTCAGCACCGAGACGTTGGTGAGGGTACAAGCGTCGCTCTGCGGGACTGATCATTTGCCCGTGTTGCATCAAACACGCGACCTCCAAATGATTTGCTCCCGTAGTTCGCCTTGATGCGAATTCCCAAAAAACCAAAAAGAACCGCAACTCGCGCTACCCGATCGGACTACCCAAGCTCACCCCCGGTGAGCTTTTCTCTTTAATTATTGCCTGTGCATAAACAAATACACACCCCTGTCGTTGGGTGTGTTTATTTTATACATAAACCTTAATAAACTGTGTATAGCTTTTATATTATCGTGATATTGGCTTAAATTAGTTTAATTTATTTCTTATCAAATGTGGATAAGAATTTGTTCCACGTGGAACATTATAAGTACTACGTATTACTATATTGTGTAGGTTATTATTTACTCGTAATATAGTTCTTTATAATAAACACTAGCCATTATTCTAGAGGTTAGCCTGAGTATAATAAAGATAATTAAAAGTGTTAATGGTGCGATCACAAATACACGGTTAATAGCCAATAATGCCAAACAAACAATAA
Organism: Patescibacteria group bacterium; assembly: GCA_041661625.1. Taxonomy (NCBI): domain Bacteria; species Patescibacteria group bacterium. The sequence continues at coordinate 658,600 of JBAZUB010000001.1, forward strand.
TTTCTATTATATCAGAGCCTAACCAGCCAAATAGAAATTTTTTATCACGTTTTTTCTCGCGGTATTCTTTGAACATCCGCCAAATCCACATGATATCTCCCATACGATATAATATGTATCCTATAAAAAGCTAATAATCAACAGTTTTGTTGCATAAACTATATAAAACATCATAAACAAAATATACGTATGGAGAATTACGTCGATCTCTCTTTTCAAGGGAAATCGTTTTACGGTAGGCGAGTAATCAATCCAATAATCGACCAAATTCAAATATACGAATAAAAACGCAATAAATTGCTAGGTGTAATGTAAATCGCCCCACCATTGAAAGCCAATACCAAGAACTACACCAATCATGACATCGATGAATTTGATACTAAAGTCTTTTAACATATTTGTTTTATATTAGCTATATTTTCCTTGATGGACCACGGGGGATTTGAACTCCCGACCTCTGAAACCCGACCGCCGCGCCTGTATTTTGTATTATCAAGCATAATTGTGGACCTGCGGGGAATCGACCAGTCATTCGACTGGTCGTCCGGTCTTATGACCGGACAAACCCCTATCTCACCCTAATGACGGGTTTGCCCCGCCTGCTTGCCTGTGCTTGGTGGAGATGGGGGGACTCGAACCCCCTACCTCAGCAATGCGAATGCTGCGCTCTACCAGATGAGCTACATCCCCAGCAAGCACAGGCGGGCAGGTCTACCAGATGAGCTACAGGCCCATCATGGCGCCTGACAATGCTCAATATTACCAATTAAATTTATACTCCGGCAGGCGGGTTCGAATGCGGCGCTCTTCCGGGGCAGCGCCTGCTCCTGCGCACGCTCGGAATAGTCGACGCTCCCCAGCACCATGCGCTTCGCTTAGGTACTGGGTCGCTTCTGCCCGTCCCGTATGACGGTACCCAACTAATCTAATAGCCCATAAATGTTTCACTAAACGCTTAGCGTTCCACGTGGAACAAAACCTAACAAACTAATTCTTACAAATTACTTTTCAGCTGATTATCTAATGTGTGGTGCCCTCAGAGGGAATTGAACCCCCATCTCACCCTTAGGACGGGTTTGCTCTATCCGTTGAGCTATGAAGGCGCGGGCATTGGCGGGCAGGTCCATTGAACTATAGGGGCTCAGGCAAAGGCGGGCGGGTCTATCCTTTGTGCTATGAAGGAATGGCCTTGGCAGTGGTAGAGCTAATCTATACTAATTGAGCTAGTATTAGTATTATTATAGTGTCGTAAAACTATAATATACTATTTGTGATATAATCACCTAACTTTGTCAGGATCTGTGCATTATTCTCAAAGTAGTACAACACTGCTAACAAGATTGCTATTATAACACAAACAATGAATATGGTCAATAACTCTCGTTTGTGTATCTTGTTTTCCTGGATCTGCCTTTCCTGTTGCTCGATGGGCGTGTTCGGATCCGTCATAGTGATTATGCGATATAAAAGTAATTAGTTCTCTCTGGTAGTTTAACGGGTTAACAAATTCAGATCTAACTTGCGGCACACTGTTGCGCCTGGCACTTTGACAAACCAGCTGGCAACCACCTATTATTGTATTGACGCAACTTCTTAATAGTACCATAAAAATATGTTTTCAAAAGATGCCAAGACTAGCAATGAAATGGAAACGGTAATCGGGCCATCGGTTCAGGTCGAAGGAAATTTTTCGGGACAAGGAAATGTTATCGTTGAAGGGGGAGTCACCGGGACTTTAAAAACCGCGGCTGATATAAAAATTGGCGAGGGCGCCAAAATTAAAGCCGACGTTGAAGCACAAAATATTTTGTGCTCCGGTGAAGTACGCGGCAATACCTTGACCGTCAAGGATCGCTTGGATCTGACAAAGTCGGCGCGTGTCTATGCCAATGTCAAAGCCAAAGTGATCACGATGGAAGCCGGAGCGGTGTTGACGGGAAAAGTTACTATGACCGGATCGGAAGCAACCGAGCCAATAGTCAACGCTGATACAAACGACAAATTTAAGAAGCTGGGCCGTTAACCTACCGGCATGTACGCATATCTCTACGATTCGTTTGTCAGTGACGCGCGCAATCAAACCAAAATCGCCCGAATTGAAACTCGCTTAACCGATTTGGGTATCTCTGGAAAGATCAACCGGCTGTCTTTGCTGACCAGCCTGACCGAACAAGTGGACGAGGCGATTAAAAAAGGCGTCGACACCATCGTCGCGGTAGGGAACGATACCACGCTAGCCAAGTTAATTGCCGCTACCGCCGACCGCGCGGTTACTTTTGGGTACATACCGATCGGCGCGCCGAATTACTTTGCCAGGCTTTTGGATATACCATCGGATGAGAAAGCCTGCGACGTGTTATCGGCGCGGGTAATCGAACGGCTGGATCTGGGTTGCGCCAACAATCATTTTTTTCTATCGAGCGCCGAGGTATCGGCTCCCGGTGTGACCATGAAATGCGACAATAGCTTTCAGCTCAAACTTACTAGCCCAGGCCAGACTATCCGGGTTTACAATCTGGGTCCGGCTAACGAAGCTGCCGGCTTCAATACCGACCCGCGTGACGCTCGCTTGGATATTGTTGTTGATGAACCATCGGGCGGGCGCTGGTTTGGGCGGGGAAATGCCGGCCAGAGTGTTTTTCGGATCAAACGAGCCGAATTTATCGGCGCCGAACCAAACACCAATGTAATTCTCGATGGCCAGACCATCGTCCAGTGTCCGGTGATTCTGACCGTACTGCCAAAGAAGTTCAAGATCGTAGTGGGAAAAGGCCGGAAGTTCGCGTGAGCGAGAGGGAACCCGATCTAACCTCCCCCGTACTCAATTGAATGGCGGCATTATTTATGTTAGTTCTTACTGACAACGTGTCCCCTCCTTAGCTAAGGAGGGGACACGTTGTAGTATCAGTTCAACCATTAACTTGCTTTATGGTTTCTTGGCATGGGGGAGGTTTTCGGCCACAGACATTATTCGTGCCAAAACGCCATCGATGTTGTCGAAGATATCGCCGCTAGAGAAACGTAGCACGCAAATGTTGAAGCTCTCAATAAATCTCTGGCGAATACGATCGTATTCTCTTACCTCAGGTCTTGTATGATAACTTTTATCAATCTCGATAACCAAACGCTTCTTCGGGCAATAGAAGTCCACAACATATCTACCGATGCCGTATTGCCGACGAAATCTTAATTCCGATAACTGCGTATTCTTGATATATGTCCAAAGTACGACCTCGGGTGGAGTAAGATTATTCCGCAACTTTCTTCGCAGGTCTTTTCGGATCGACTGATTATATAAAATCGGCATAGAATTATATTCCTGCCGTTGATAGTAGTATAGTGACATTATAAGAGTTGATCAATAGATTGTCATTACCGGCAGTTGACAAACGGCCGTTGTTTATGTAAAATAAACTGACTTTACAGGAATAATCTATGCCCGAAACCAGCAAGCCGAAAATCGAAATACCCAGCCGGATCATCGTGCGCGATCTGGCCGTGATGATCAAACGGCCGGTGACCGACGTGATCGCCCAACTGATGCAGAATGGCATCATGTCTTCTTTGAATGAATGGATCGATTACGAGACCGCGGCGGTCATTACCGAAGACATGGGTTTCGAACCCTCGCCCAAAGCCGAGGACGCGGCTGAGGAGGCTGAGCTGGAGCAGCTGCTCAAACCGCAATCAGCCGACCGCCTCCAACCGCGGCCGCCGGTCGTGGTTATTATGGGCCACGTTGATCACGGCAAAACTAGACTGCTCGATACGATCCGTGAAACTGACGTGATGGCCGGCGAGGCGGGCGGTATTACCCAGCACATCGGCGCTTACCAGGTGAATAAAAAAGGCCGGCAGATAACGTTTATTGATACGCCGGGCCACGAAGCATTTACCGCCATGCGCTCGCGCGGTGCCCGTGTAGCTGATATCGGCATTCTGATTGTCGCGGCCGATGACGGCGTCAAACCTCAAACCGTCGAAGCAATTAACATCATTAAGAAGAGTCATCTGCCAATGATCGTGGCAATCAACAAGATCGACCTGCCGGAAGCAAACGTGGAACGGGTCAAGCAACAGCTGTCCGAACATGAAGTCCTGGTTGAGGGCTGGGGCGGGCAAGTACCGGTCGCCGAGATTTCAGCCAAAGATAAGCGCGGCGTTTCCGAGTTGCTGGATTTAATTCTATTAGTAGCCGACCTAAACAAGCAAAACATCGTGGCTGACCCGACCCAGGATGCGGTGGGCACGGTGATTGAATCGCACATCGACAAGGGGAGCGGGCCGGTCGCCACGGTCGTCATCCAGACCGGCACATTACACGTCAATGATTTGATCACGGTCGGCGGTCTGCAGGGCGGCAAGGTCAAAGCGATCAAGAATCATCTGGCTAAAGCTCAACCCGAAGCCACGCCGTCCCAAGCCGTGGAAATATTCGGTTTGAAATTAGCCGCCAAGGTCGGAGATATCCTGACCGTGATTGACAAGAAAGAGTTGTACAAAATTAAGAAGCAGAAACAATACACACCAACGACGCCCACGGTGCATCTGAAGAAAAAGGATCTGGAAAACGAATCATCGGAGTCATCGACCGAACCCAAGAAACTGAACGTAATCCTCAAGGCCGATACGCTCGGTTCGCTGGAAGCAATCATCGAGTCACTTAAGAAAATCCACACCCCCGAAGCGTCTGTTCACGTGGTAGCCAAGAGCCTGGGCAACATCACCGAGGCCGACGTACTCCGAGCCACCACTGCCCAAGCCAGGCTTTATGGCTTCAATGTCACCGTGACACCGCAGGCCGAAGATGTGGCGCGCGGCCAGGAATATGTGATTCAGACTTTCAAAATTATTTATGACCTGGTTAATGCGGCCATCGGCGAGCTGGAACAGATGCTTCCGCCGGACATTATTCGGACCGTCACCGGAGAATTAAACGTGCTGGCCGTCTTTCAAACGAAACTGCCCAAGGTGATCGCCGGCGGCAAGGTATTCAAAGGCAAACTGCACAACGGTTCAAAGGTTGCCGTGCTGCGTCAGCAGGTGGAAATAGCCACTGGCAAGATTGAGCAACTACAACTCAACAAAGAAGGCGTGGATGAGGTCAACAGCGGCCGGGAATGCGGCATGAAACTAAACCTAACCGCAGCTGTCCAGGCTGGCGACACCATCCAGGCCTACACCGAGACTACTCGCCTGAAGAAATTAATTCTCTCCTAACGTGGCCAGCAAGCGCATTGCCCAGGTTAACGCCCTGATCCGCCAAGAGCTGGGTCGCGCCCTGACTCGCGAGATCGAGTTGCCTTTGGATACGCTGGTGACGGTCGGCCGGGTGGATACGTCGCCCGATCTGGAACATACCCGGGCTTGGCTCAAGATTTATCCGGTCGAACAGTCCGATCATGTATTTGAAATCATCCAGCGCCAAATTTACTTTATCCAGAAGGTGCTCAATCGCCGATTGGTCATGAAGTTCACACCCAAAATAGTGTTCGAAATTGACCGCTCGGAGGACGCGGCCGACCGAATTCTGCACGTATTGGATAATCTGACTAAAAAATGATCCGTCCCGAAGTCTGGCGGCAAGCCCACCAACAGTTGCAAGCCGCTAAATCTATTCTGATACTCAACCCCAAGGATCCCGACGGCGACAGCCTGGGGGCCAGCTTAGCATTGCGCCACCATTTGCTGACTCTGGGAAAAAACGTCATCGTGTATGCCGGAAAAAAAACCACCCGGTTTGATTTTTTAATTGGTCACGACGCGATTGTTACCGACTGGAATGATATAAACATTAATCAAGTTGAATTATCTGTGACCGTTGATTTTGCCGATCCTAAGCAGCTGGGGGTTTCGCCACAAGTTTGGAAAATGCTAAGCTCCAAGCCGCTTATTAACATCGACCACCATGGCACGAATGCCAATTTTGGATCCTTAAATTTGGTTGATGCTGAGGCGGCCGCTACCACTGAGTTGGTGTATACATATTTTGAAACTAATAGCATCGTATACGATAAAGAAATTGCCACTTGTCTGATGGCCGGCATTGTTTATGACACGGGAAATTTTGTACACATTAATACGACCGAGCGGGTCGTTAAAATCGCCTCGCAGCTGTTACTTCAAGGAGCTCGTCTTCGCGCTATTGTGGGACGTCATCGGGGTAAGTCCATGACCCAACTAAAACTTTTAGGGTTGGCGCTATCCCGATTGCAAAATCATCCGCGCTATGGTGTCTCTATCACGGTGATTACGCAAAATGATTTGCAGGGCCTCGAGGTAACTGATGAAGCTACCGATGGGATTGCCAATTTCCTCAATGCGCTGGATCAGACCAAGGCGGTGATAGTTCTGAAGGAAGGAACCGACGGCGAAGTTAAAGGCAGTATCCGGAGCACGGCGCCAGGCATTGACGTCTCGAAACTGGCTAAGCAGCTAGGCGGGGGCGGTCATAAGAAAGCGGCTGGTTTTATGGTTAGAGGGCGGCTGGTGCCGCAGGGAGAAACTTGGCAGATAAAATAGTTTTCGATATACTCACCAGTGCCCGATCATTAACCACCATTTCTATGCAGCTAATTCCCACCGTCATTGAAAAGTCCAACTTCGGCGAACGGGCCTACGATATCTATTCCCGCTTATTGAAAGAGCGGATCGTGTTTCTAGGATCGACAATTGACGACAATGTCGCCAATACGGTGATTGCTCAATTGCTGTTCCTCGACAGCGAGGACAAGAGCAAGGAAATAAAACTCTACATCAACTCACCGGGCGGTTCAGTCACAGCCGGCATGGCCATCTATGACACCATGCAGTACGTGAAATCGCCGGTTTCAACTATTTGTATTGGTATGGCGGCGAGTATGGCGGCGGTACTATTATCCGCCGGCGAGTCAGGCAAGCGTTTTGCGTTGCCAAATTCTGAAGTCTTGCTGCATCAAGTAATGGGCGGCGCCGAAGGTCAGGCGGTTGATGTGGGGATTCACGCCCGGCATATCTTGAAAATCAAGGATCGGCTCAATAAGATACTGGCGCTCCACACCAAGCAGCCGTTGAAAAAGATCGAGAAGGATATTGACCGCGACTTCTTCATGTCAGCCGAGGAGGCGAAGGAGTACGGCATTGTCGACAAGATCATCGCCAAATAACCATTAGCCAGAGAATATAAAGTTAGCAACCGACCCTTTGTGCTGGGTCGGTTTTTGTATTTGATACGATAAATGACATAATTGACAATTTAATAAAAATGTGGCCAATTCTTGCTACTTTTTTTCCTTTGTGATACCATTCTGTTCGTTAGACTCGGTTACCCAGACATTGGGATGGCGCTTCGGCGCCGGTTAAATTCATTCAATAAACACCCTTGAAACATTATGTCAGCATTAACAACGGTACTCTGGCTGGTCGCCGGACTGGTGGTGGGCGGCTTGGTTGGGTTTGTCATTCACAAATTAGTTGCATCAAAGAGAGTCGAATCGGCCGAATCCAAAGCCCAAGAATTAGTTAAGCAGGCCAGCAACAAGCAGAAGGAGATCCTGCTCAGCGCGAAAGACAAGGCGCTCCAAATCATTGAGGAAGCCAAGAACGAGGAGCAAAGACAGCAACAGGAAGTGCGCCGACTCCAAGAACGCTTGGAAAAACGGGAGGGACTCTTCGACCAGAAGTTGCTTGAGCTGGAAACGCGCCAGCAGCGTTTATTCGACAAGGCTCAGCGTCTGGAAGGATTGAAGAAAGAAATCGAAAGCATCAGGGCCGACCAGTTAGCTCAGTTAGAAAAAATATCGGGACTTACTCAGCTCCAGGCCAAAGAGCGGATTTTGGAAACCACCGAACATGGCATGAAGGATGAGCTGCTGCAGCGAATCCGAAAACTCAAACAGTACGGCTCGGAAGAGATGGAAAAGGAATCCAAGAAACTGCTCAGCGTCGTGATCCAGCGTTATGCCGGATCGCATTCTACCGAAACCACCACTACGACCGTCGCCCTGCCATCCGATGAAATGAAGGGGCGGATCATCGGCCGCGAGGGCCGGAACATCAAAGTAATCGAGCAGCTAACCGGCGTTGAAATAGTCATTGACGATACCCCCGAAGCCATCCTCATCTCCGGATTCAGCCCGATCCGCCGGCATCTGGCCAAACGTGCCTTGGAAAAATTAATCCAAGACGGACGCATTCACCCAGCTCGAATCGAGGAATGTGTCGAGCTGGCCAAGAAGGAGCTGGCAAAAGATATCAAGGAGGCCGGCGAAGAGGCTTCCTATGAACTAGGCGTGGCCGGCCTGGACCCGCGTATTACCCAATTGCTCGGCCGCCTGAAATACCGCACCAGTTATGGCCAGAACGTATTGAAACATTCCGTTGAGGTTGGCCACCTGTCGGGCATGCTCGCCGCCGAGTTGGGCGCCAACGTGTCGATATGTAAAAAAGGCGGCCTGCTCCATGATATCGGCAAGGCAATCGATCATGAGGTTCAGGGCACCCATCCGCAACTCGGCTATGAGATAATGAAGAAATATGGCCTGCCCGAGGAAGTAGCCTACATGTCCATTGCCCACCACGAAGATTCGCCGCACACTTTGGAAGGGATCGTAGTCAAAGTGGCCGATGCCATTTCCGGCGCCCGATTCGGGGCTCGGAAAGAGTCCTATGAAAACTATATCCAGCGCCTGACCGAACTTGAAGAACTGGCTAATTCCTTCCCCGGCGTGGAAAAAACCTACGCCATTCAAGCCGGCCGGGAGATTCGCGTGTTTGTCCGGCCCGAAGAAATCGATGATCTCAAGGCCGAAAACCTAGCCCGTGAAATCGCCGGCAAGATTGAAGAGGATCTGCATTACCCCGGTGAAATCAAGGTCAATCTGATCCGTGAAAAACGCGTCATCGAATATGCCCGCTAGAAAGCCTATCACTGTTCTAATCTTCGGTGATGTGGTCGGGCGCGCCGGCCGCAACGCCCTGAAAGAGGTGCTGCCAAAGTGGCGCAAGAAGTATTCGCCGCATTTGGTCATTGCCAATGCCGAAAACCTGGCGCATGGCAGCGGGGTAACTCCGTCCACGCTCGAAGAGGCGCGCGCCGCCGGTGTCGACTTCTTCACCTCAGGCAATCACATCTTCAAGCGCAAAGACGCCCTGCCGCTGCTGACCCAGCGGGAACCGATATTGATTCGTCCGGCCAACTATCCGCCGGAAACACCGGGCGTCGGTCATCGTCTATTGTCTGTCGGAACCTTAAACATTCTGGTGATAAACTTGATTGGCCGAGTATTCTTCAATGAAGACTTCGAGGATCCCTTTCGCGAGTTTGACCGGATCCTAAAGCAATACCGTAATCAGAAAGTGAACGCCGTGGTGGTCGACGCCCACACCGAAGCCACCTCCGAAGCCAGCGCCCTGGGGTGGTATCTCGACGGACGCGCTGCCGTGGTTTACGGCACTCACACCCACATACCGACGGCTGATGCCAAAGTATTGCCAAAGGGAGCCGCCTATATTACCGATGTCGGGATGACGGGCTTGCGCGATACGGTGCTGGGCGTGGACAAGGACGTGATAATCAGACGTTTTCTGACGCAAACCCCGGTTGGGTTTATCATTCCAGAGTCAGGCCCGGCCGTGATCAATGCGCTGGTGGTGAATATAAATCCAAATACCGGCCAGGCGATCGATGTTGCCCTGGCGCAGGAAGAGATAATCGTTTAGACAGTTACGAAGGGAGGTGACCACTATGAACAAAGCTGAACTAATGGAAACCTTGGCCGCTAAGGCTGGGGTGACAAAAAAACAAGCCGAGGACGTGATGCAAGCGTTTGAAAATCTAGTGATAGAACGTTTGCGTGCCGGATCGGAAGTTACGCTGACTGGCTTCGGAACCTTTTTAGCCCGGGTGCGCGAGTCCCGCATGGGCGTCAATCCGCAGAATCCAAGCGAACGTATCCGAATCCCAACTGTCACCGTACCGAAGTTCAAGTCTGGCAAGGCGCTCAAGGATGGCCTGAAGACTCATGCCGAACCCACCACGACAGCGACTCCCGAGAAACCCAGTGGCGACTAGCCCAGTGCTGACTAGGTAACCAAGCCCCATCAAATTGAGCGGGGTTGGCGAGGTCTCGCAATCTATCTAAATTGCGAGGATGATATTAGCGCGCTTTTATCGCCAACCGCCCGTGGGGTAAAATACCACAATCAACCCATACAAAATCACGCGCAACTACGATCCCACATTAATGACGCGCCCATAGCTCAGCTGGATAGCCCCGTACCAGTGGTGCCCTCACTTGCCCTCATAGCTCAATTGGATAGAGCGCTTGGCTTCGGACCAAGAGGTTGTAGGTTCAAGTCCTGCTGAGGGCACCAGCGGTTCAGGGTCGGACCAGAAGGTCGGGAGTTCGAATCTCTCTGGGCGCACCATTAGTGCTGGATTTAATATAAAAGTTTAACTGGGTCACATACAAAAGGCCGGATCAGCCCAGTTGGGTGGTCCGGCTTTGTTGGCTGCCCCCGGACAAATCGTTGTCCACTGCAACAAATGGCTGTATACTTTAATCAGTGGCACGGTAGAATTATACGCAGCTGCCGGGCGCCACTCGACATGGACTTTCCCGAAGGGAGGATAACGGCAAATGTACCAACCCTACATCTCGCATCCGCTGGCGCCGGCCAGTACGTTCCCCTCGGGAGGGAGGTGATCCAAAACCTAGCGCGATTCTAGAGGGGATCGCGTGAGTTACGACGAAGTCAACAATCATTCGTGGTTTACCCGCGGTGGCTCAGTCTGGCCACCGCCTTTCTTTACCACTTGATAAATTATAAACATTCATATATACTCACTCCGAGTTTTTGCGGGCGCATAGCTTCCACCTACGCTACTCATTGCATCCGAGCTTCGGTGGGCAGGCAGCTGGAACATTATCCAGGGCTTGCCCCACGAAGTTCCGATGGAATCGGAACGCAGTGCGGGCGCATAGCTCAGTTGGTAGAGCAGTTGCCTCTTAAGCAAACGGTCGGGGGTTCGAATCCCTCTGCGCCCACCAGACTACGCTCAGAGACTGAGCTTCGTCTGGTAGGATCCGATAGCAAAGTACGGTTGGGAGAGTTGGGGTAATATGTATGTGGTATATCTATGCACTTCACTGTAATGATGGTACTTTGTATGTCGGATCAACGAATAGCATAAAAAGACGCTGGTTTGAGCATCAGGATGGTCAATCACGTTCAACGCGATATAAACGACCTCTACGCCTTGTGTGGTATATGGCCGTGCAATACGAATTTCAAGCACGCCATTTAGAAAAGTACTTCAAGGTTGGTTCAGGTAAAGCAATTTTGAAAAAGCGCTTTATCATGAATGGATAGGATTTATTCTAGGCCTGTTCGAGCTGACGAAGCTCTTGCGCAATCAGCCTGCGCCCACCAGACTACGCTCAGAGACTGAGCTTCGTCTGGTAGGATTCTAGTAATAAAATTCGGCCCATAGACAAATGTCCACCGTCGCGTTTTCTGACAGCCACCTGATCGCTAAATTCGACCCGGCGAAATATTTTTATTTACAAAACATCATCGAACCAGCCGATCGTGTGATTATCAACGGTGACTTTTGGGATGGATATATGACCAGTTTTACCGACCTGCTCAATAGCGAATGGTCGAAGCTGTTGGAAATCTTAAGCGGCAAGAAAACTTACTACGTGTGCGGCAATCACGACACGGCAGCGTTGCATGACCGGCGTACCAATCAATTTGCTCAATGGTGCGGCGAGGTGCTCGAGCTGATGATAAATGGACAAAAGTATCGCTTCGAGCACGGACACCGGATTGCGCCGACCATGGACCAAATATACCCCAGCCTATTTCAGCGCAAATGGGTAGCAAAAACTGCCGCTGGTTTTGAACACGCTGGCGCTTGGATGCTGGGACAGAAGTTTTTTATTATTAACCAGCCCAAGAATACCGAAATTAAACGGTGGCAGCGGCAAAATATTGCCCCCGATCAGATACTGATATGCGGACACAGTCATTGGCCGGAGAGCAATGAGTCGGAACGATTCTATAACACTGGCTATATCCGACATCGTTTTGCTCACCACCTGGTTATCGATAATGGGCAACATAACCTGATTAGTGGGCGCTATTAAATACTCCTGTAAAATATAAAACTTCGCCGGTTATCAGCGAAGCTTGCCCTCCATCAGGTGGTCGGATCATCCATCAGGTTGAATATCCGATAGTCGGCCATCCTGTTCTCACCATTCAGCCAAATGCGAATCACGGTCGTCTGACTCGAATGATCCAGACCCAGGACCCCCTTGGTGGTACCGCGACTGGTCACCACCACGCTGCCGTCGGGTAGGCCGTTGAGCAGAGCCCATACGCCCACACTCCGATCCTCCGGACTGGCGTACTCATGGCGTGAGATGATCGTGCCGTGTCCAAGCACGACTTTTTCCGTGCCAGCGCCGCGCCGAAACTTTTCCGGCGTACCGATAGTCGGCGTCCAGTACGTGGGGGTCAGGCCAAGCGCCTTGGCCAGATCTTCATGACGCTGCCCCGTGCCACAGATGACCGCGGGTGGCTTCGGGGGCAACAAGTCGGCTGTTGCGACAGCCTCCTCCCTGGCCGGCACGGTTAAGCCGGGATTTGGCCCCTCTGCCACACCGCCGCCTACGACCAGATAAACACTCCTCGATTCAGCCATCAGAGCGCCTCCTTTGTCCGTACTCACACCCCAGACAGTATTAGGTCTGGGACAATCTTGCCCAAATATTATAGTTTTGTCAACACCTCAAAATCCTGCATGTAAAACCAGCCCAGCCCCTGATGGGGCTGGATGGATATTATAATGTTTTGGTCTTATTATCGTTACTTCAGGGTTTCAGGATCAGTCATATATGTCAGCGCCGTTTCTCTGGAGATATAGCCCTTGTCGTATAGGTGTCGGATATCTTGATCCATTGTTTGCATGCCATAGTCTGAGCTGGTTTGAATTACGGCTTTGATCTGGGCAATCTTATTTTCCCGGATCAGGTTGGCCACTGCCGGTGTATTGATCAGTATTTCACGCGCCGCTACCCGGCCAGCCGACACCGGACCATGAGCGGCCGATGACTTGGCTTTTTGTTCCTGCGTGGTGGGTAAGAGCTGTTGGGATATGATGCCTCTCAAGAATAATGATAACTGCAGACGCACTTGGGCTTGCTGGTTGGGTGGAAACACGTCGATAATACGGTCGACGGTCTGGGCAGCATTGTAGGTATGCAATGTGGCCAGCACCAAGTGGCCGGTTTCAGCCAGGGTAATAGTTGCGGCAATCGTTTCTAGGTCGCGCATTTCGCCCACCAGTATCACGTTCGGATCCTGCCGCACGACGTGCTTCAGCGCCTGTTGGAAAGAAAGCGTGTCGGTACCTAGCTGGCGCTGTCTGATGATGCTTTCTTTGGGTGCGTAGACGAACTCGATTGGGTCTTCCAGCGTAATAATATTGCAGCGCCGCTCACTATTGATCAGGTTGATCATCGCGGCTAGCGTGGTTGACTTGCCACACCCGGTCGGTCCGGTCATTAGGATTAAACCCTGCTTCAGTCGCACCAGCTCATAGACCACCTCCGGCAGCATGATTTCTTCCATAGTTGGAGCGGTGTTTGAGATCACCCGAGCCACCACGCTCAGCTGGTCTTTTTCCCAATGGATATTAACCCGGAACCGGGACAAGTCTTTGATTTCATGAGAAATATCCAGCTCCCGATCGCGCACTAGCGCATCCTTGAGGTGGGCATCCAGCATGGCAAAAATCATGTCTTTCATTACAGCCGCACTGATGGCTGGCTCATCCGCCATTTCAATTAACTCGCCGTCAATCCGAAGCATCGGCACCATGTCCACCACCAAGTGGAGGTCGGATGCGCCCTTATTTACCGCTACCTTTAGAAGATCGTCGATTGTTTTCATAACAAATAAAAAAGCTAGATTGCTCTAACTCTGATTAATGCTAACATGTAATTCGGTCTCATTCGTTTTGGTTGGTCTTTTTGTTTTTCTAAAGTAATAATATCACATTTATCAATATTTGTCAACTTAACCAGATAGCAGTTTTAGATAATCCAGCGCCAGATAACCCGTCTCAACGTCGGTTAGCCGGCCGGAACGAAGATGCTGACGCAGTTTGTTTAGCGGCATCAATCGAACCCGGCAATTTTCCAATTCGTCCGGATGCGGTTCCGCCACTTTCACGGCATCGGTTATCACAAAATGATAGCGGATCTTGCGTGACCAGGCGTCGTCATTGGTGGCCACAATAAAATGCGCGTTACCCCGATAACCGGTTTCTTCCAATATTTCCCGCGCCACCGCTTGCTTGGGTGTTTCGCCAGCCTCAATCTTACCGCCCGGTAATTCGAGAAAAACCCGGTCTGGCCCGGGGCGGTATTGCTGCGCTAATACTACTTGCTTATCTTTTGTCACCACCAGCGCGCATACGATCCGGCCGCTGTTATTCAAATAAAAACTATCGCGTCGACCATTCGGCAATTCATACCGTACTTTAACCATAGTACGAAATCGGTTTATGCGTACGGTTTTCTCGGATATTTTTCGCCATTTTTTCATCTACTTCTAAGCGCTTATTATTAACACTGCCTAAGTATACAATAAACAGTCGCCGGTTGACTATTTCACCGCGTATTGACTGAATTATAAGTCTGGATTATATTTATCTCGAAGCGTTGCTTCAGGCGTTCCGGCGAATGTCGGTGCGTTTCACAGGTTGTGTGTCGAGTGAGTCTCACGGAAAGGAGACCCTCTATGCAGAGACGATGGCTCTGGTTACTTTCGGTGTTCGTGATCTTCGGTGCAATGAGCTCCTTGGCTACCGCGGCTACCGCCAGCGTAAGCGTCCTTCACGACGGCGCAGCGGTAATGACCGAAGAGAGCAGCTTCACCGAGACCAACTCCAAGACGGAGATCGCGCAGGTCAAGACGGCGAACGCTGCCGACGAGGACGGCGCCCGCATCGGCTACATGACACAGCCGATCGACGGCGAGATGAAGCAGGCGGCGACGGCGGTCGGCGAAGTGACGACCGACGGCGCGGCGAACTATTACCCGGCTACAGCGACCACCGAGAAGAGCCCGGTCGATGCGGCCCGGAGTGTTTCCGTCAACCAGCAATCGCTGAACCCGACGAACCCGCAAGACGCGGCCGTCAACTTCGTCCAGTCGGAGGTCTGGGCTCCCAACGACATTGCCGGTGAGGACACCACGCCGGCTGTGGTCATCCAGGGCAAGACCTACCCGATTGGTCGCGAGGTCGCAGTCGTCATCAAGTGGACGACGCCGACTGCCTGGACCAACGCCTAGAGCTAGCGTACACCGCACAGCCCGGCAGTAGGTTCCAGACCAGGCATCACCCCAGTGCGCACCGCGCCCTGGGGCTTTCTATTTGAAATGCTACTCGGTGATGGGACAGCGTCTAACTAATCAGTTTCCAGTAGGTCCAGTATTTCCTGTACCATCTGCTCGTGCCTTAATTCGTCCGCCATAATTCCCTCGACATACTTGCGGTCCACCGGATCACTGATCAATGGCACGAGGCCCCGGTACAAAGTATAGGCTTGGCGCTCCATGCCCTTTAATTCGTTGAAGTCGCGGTACAATTTTTCGTTGGCTTCGTTCATATTATTTAATATTTATTTACCAATGCCTGAAGAATGCTTTCGTGGCGCTTGGAATCGTTTTTTAACTTGGTCAGTATTTCAACGATCTTCTGCTTGTGCGCCTCCGGTAAGCCAATGAACTCCTCGGTTTTCACGATATCGTCCGCCAGAACCGCCACGACCTTTTCTTCGAACATTACTCCGCTCTTGATCATGCGTTGAGGCGTTTCCTTTTCTACGCTGGGTATGTTTATGTCCTCCATAATTTTACGGGGTCACTTATTAATGCTTATCTTTTTCGAGCCGCCCGGCTTTGCGCAGGCTGGCTCGCAATAACCATTCGATTTGTCCGTTTAGACTACGCAAGTCCGCGTCCGCCCAACGCTGCAACGCGGATAGTATATCCGCGTCCATGCGCAGCAGAAATGGCTTTTGTTTTGATTTAGCCATTAGCTATTGATACAGCGTACCCGCGTTAACCACCGGCTGGGCGTCGCGATCGCTGGTTAGCACTACCAGCAGATTGCTGACCATGGTAGCCTTGCGTTCTTCGTCGAGCGTGACAATGTGATCTTTTTCCAGTTTCTCCAGCGCCATCTGTACCATGCTGACCGCGCCTTCCACGATCTGCTGTCGCGCGGCAATAATCGCGCCGGCCTGTTGGCGCCGCAACATGGCGCCGGCGATTTCGGGTGCGTATGCCAGATGGCTGATCCTGGCTTCAATGACTTCGACGCCGGCCTTGGCTAGCCGTTCGTGAATCTCCCCGCGCAATTTATCCGCCACATCCGACGTGTTGCCTCGCAATGATATCACCCCTTCGACGTGGGTATCATATGGGTAAGTGGTTGCCAGATTACGCACCGCCGCTTCGCTTTGGACATGTACGTAATTTTCAAAGTTGTCGACATTGAATACCGCCTCGGCCGTATCAACGACCTTCCAAACCACAATCGCGGCGATCTCAATCGGATTGCCATCGTGATCATTGACCTTCAGCTTGCTGCTTTCGAAGTTCCTGATGCGCAGCATCACCCGCCGCCGGGTGGTAAATGGATTGGTCCACCAAAAACCGTCCTCGATTACCGAGCCGACATAGCGGCCGAATAGCTGCACCACCACGCCCTCGTTGGGATTGACGACGAAGAATCCGGCGAAGGAGCCGCACGTGGCAATTGCTATCACCACTGAAACCACCCCCAACCAGCCCGCGCCCATCTGTTCGGCTCCATATAGCCCAAATCCACACAGAACCAAAAGGACAATAAACAGCCCGACCGTGCCCAGGCCATGCGAATGAAAAGCATTGCGTTCCTTGATCATCGTTTTGAAGTTAATATCATAATGATATCATTATATCCAAATGCTTGATTCTGTCAAGTTACACAATTGACACACCGGTGATCATCCGTTATAATTGAGCGGAATTATTCGAAGTTTGTAGTATTTTTCATTTTCACTTGGCCCTATCGTCTAACGGTTAGGACACCGGCTTTTCAAGCCGATAATCGGGGTTCGATTCCCCGTGGGGCTAAATAGCATCTTGAGTTATTTGATAGTGTGATAAGTATATAGGCTTGACTGGAATCGAAGGGCAGGAGCGACCCAGTACCGAAGCGAAGCGCCTGGTACTAGGGAGCGCTCGCCGAACTACCAGTGGCAGGTCGGCGCTGCCCCGGACGCGATTCACCGTGCCTGCGCGACGAAGTGCCGTCGCTACGGTACGTAGGCCTGCCTCCGCCGAAGCGGTTACGCGCAGGCAGGCGTGGGGCTACCAGTAACTAATGAGTTTCCATGGGCACGCAATGATAAGATTGCGAATTTGTGTTACCTATCAATAACCAATCTAATGTTATGATAGTATTCGGGTAGGGTTAAGTATTGATTTATTCCAATAAATGTGCTATACTTTAATAGTTAGACAAAGCGTCGGTCGCAATTTAGTGCCAGCAAATATTAAAATCAAATAATATTACTAGCATGAAATCAAAACCAGCCGCAATTTGGGTAATTGCTCTTTTTGTCGTGTTTGGCGCCACCATGACCGCGCAAGCCGCCGGCAAAGTGAACCTGCTGGAAGCCGTCGACAGCAAGCTCGACAAACTAACCGTACTGAAAGGCTTGATCGTGAATGGCGTCACCCAGTTCAATGGCACCATGTTGAATTCATCCAAAACCAAGGGCGTGGACAATCCGGTCGCGATCGGGGACAACCTCCGGGTTGACGGTGAAATTTTTCGCGGCATCAAAGCCGGCGCAGACACGAAGCCGGTGAAAATTAACGACTCCCTTCAGGTCACCGGCAAAGTCGAGGCGGCGAGCTTCGTTCAAACTTCTGGTGACTCATTATCACATCACAAAGTATACGAGGGGACCATCGATACCAGTGCCGTGGGTGATTTTTCCAAAACAGTCAGCACGTATGCCAGCACTTATTGCACCCTGACCTACGTCTATCAATGGAAATCAATTGCCGTCCCGGAGATCACCATTGCCCATATGCCTTCGGTGGATATATATACTGACCTTAGCGGGACATCGCTGTCCGGCACGGCGGCTAATTACCCCGATGGCGTAAACAGCTGGGTGAAGACGGGCGCGATATCGCCATTTTCGGGCAGTCAATCTTTTGCCGAAGGAAAAGCCAACATTGCCTATGCGCTGGATGTTGTGCGCACCAATTGCGTGCCCAATAGTACTCCGACTGAAGTTGATGGCACCACCCGTAATCCCGTGGTCGGCGGCAACTACAAGGTAGTGCTAGACTATTAGGACATAATCATAGTCAACGAACCGGGCGGCGATCACCCTCGCCTGGTTTTTGTTTTACTGATACAATACGGACATGAAAATCCTCGGCATCGAGACATCTTGCGACGACACTTCCGTTAGTTTGATTGCGGTGGCCAACCACCGATTAAAAATATTGGCCGAGGTGGTGTCGTCTCAAATCAAAACCCACGCCATGTATGGCGGAGTAGTGCCAGAAGTAGCGGCGCGTATGCATATTGAGAATATTATTCCGGTACTGCGTTCGGTATTGCCAAAAAATCCGGAGAAATACATTGATCGAATCTCCGTGACGCGCGGCCCCGGTTTGGTGACATCGCTGCTGATCGGCGTTGAGACCGCCAAGTCTCTGGCGTTGGCCTGGCAAAAACCAATCGTTCCGGTCAACCACATCGAAGGACACATGTTGGCCTGTTGGCTGGGCAACAAAGCTATCAAACTACCCGCCGTGGCGCTGATCGTTTCCGGCGGACATACAGAAATTATATTAATGAAAGATTTTGGGCAATACAAACTAATCGGTCAGACTCAAGACGACGCGGCTGGTGAAGCGTTTGATAAAGTGGCCAAGTTGTTGAAGCTCGGCTATCCGGGCGGGCCCATCATTCAAAAATTGGCTGAATCTGGCAACCCTAAAGCTTTCGACCTGCCCCGGCCCATGCTGGATCGTAAGAATTTTGATTTTAGTTTTGCAGGTTTGAAGACGGCCGTGTTGTATCTCTATCAAAAGGGTGTGGTACCGAAATCAAAGATAAACGATCTGTGCGCGTCATTTCAACAAGCCGCGATTGATGTGTTAGTCGCTAAGACGATCGTAGCCGCCCGTAAATACAAAGTGAAGACCATACTGCTAGGCGGCGGCGTCGCGGCTAATCAACCACTACGCGACTCTTTGAGTAAAGAGGCAAGACGACACGGCCTGGCGTTTGCCGCACCGTCGCTGCTCCATTGCGCCGACAACGCCACCATGATCGCACTGGCCGGATACTATGGCCAACCCAAACCCTGGTCGCGCATCAAGGCCGATCCGAATTGGGAGTTGGTATAAAGTTTGAGAATGTATAAAATTCCACGTAGGTGGGGATGCCTGCCCGCCATCGCTTCGCTCAGGCGCAGCAGGCGGGGCCATCCTCGCCTACGGTATTGCATATAAAAAGTGTGGCGGGACAGAATGTCTCGCCACTTGTTCGTGTTGTCACTGGCCGGTCAGACTCGCCAGCCTTCGCCGATCGAGCAGATCGCGAATCTTCTCCAATAGCCGGCTCGGACTGAACGGTTTGACTACGTAGTCGTCTGCGCCCATCTCCAAGCCAGTCTCCCGATCAATCGGCCGTCCCTTGGACGAAAGCACGATGACCGGCATCTGGCGTATCCATTCTTCCGCGTCCGCCCGAATCCGCCGCAACACCTCATAGCCATCCATCTTGGGCATCATGATGTCCAGCACCACCAGGTCGGGACGATCTTGTTCGATACGCCGCAATGCCTCCTCGCCGTCATCAGCCGACAGCACGTCGTATCCCTCCATGGTGAGAGTGAACTCCAAGATGTGAACGACGTAGATCTCGTCGTCAGCTACCAAGATTCGTTTCCGTTCCATGTTTCCCCCATACATCTGGATCGAATCTGCCTCGCCACCAAATTGTGTTTATACTATTTTATTACTTTTGTCAATACCCATAAAAAGAAAAGCAGCCGGCTCGTGGGCTGGCTGCTGGTTGTGTTCTCTTTAGTCGTTACGCCAGACGTTCGTGAGCGTTCCCAGCTTGCGCAGTGACTGCGCCAGGTCGTCACGAAACATAGTCGGCGCGTACTCGGTCGTCCCAGCAAATCCGACGTAGGCGACGTAGTCCCGGTAGCCGAAGTAACCCTCGGCGACATCAACATTACTTCTACACCAGTACACCTCCCTGTCTCCGAAGGCCCGGTCCACCAACTCACTCCGCTGTGAGCTAGCCAACATCTCCCGGGCAACCTCGATCGGCATCATCGGCTTGTCGGCCATCCTATATCCCTCCTTGCTCGCGCAGGAGAGATACGTGACGACCATCGTCAAACAAATCTCCTGCAAAGAATAGTGACGCGCCCAACTTAGCACCATATCCGATTTTTGTCAAGGCGCCCGGTTGACCAAACCGCCTATTTTCATTACACTTAGCGTAGTTTATTACTGATTTATTGTTTGTCATGGCACCAGAACTACCTAAAGCATACGAGCCGAAAAATACCGAGGATCGGATTTACCAAACCTGGGATAAGTCTGGATATTTTAACCCCGATCAACTACCCGGTGACCGTCCTGAAGCTTTTTCCATCGCTATGCCGCCACCCAACGCCACCGGCATCTTGCACATCGGCCACGCGGTCATGGTGGCGCTGGAAGATATTATGACCCGATTCGAACGCATGCGAGGCAAACGCACTCTGTGGCTGCCCGGCACCGACCACGCCGCCATCGCCACCCAGAACGTCGTGGAAAAGGAGTTGAAAGACGAAGGCAAAACCAAACACGACTTGGGTCGCGTAGAGTTTTTGAATCGAGTCGACACCTTCGTGTCATCTAAACGCGGTCAGATCAAAGAGCAGATTACCCGCCTGGGAGCCAGCTGTGATTGGAGCCGGGAACGTTTTACTCTCGATCCCGGGATGACTTTGTCCGTAAATGAAACTTTTAAACTATTATACGAAGATGGTTTGATCTATCGCGGTATGCGCGTGGTTAATTGGTGTCCCCGTTGTCAGTCCACCTTAGCCGATGACGAGATTGAATACAAAGAGCAAAACACCAAGCTCTATACGTTCAAATACGACCAGAGTTTTCCGATCGCCATTTCCACCACCCGACCCGAAACGAAGTTTGGCGATACCGGCGTGGCCGTGAATCAATCCGACGAGCGCTATCAAAAATATATCGGCCAATCATTTGAGATCGACCTAGACGGCGTGAAGCGCACCATCAAGATCGTGGCCGACCGGGCGGTCGATCCAAAGTTTGGCACGGGCGCGCTGGGCGTAACACCGGCCCACTCGGCCATCGACGAAGCCATCGCACAACGCGAACATCTACCATCGACCAAAGTGATAGATGAAAACGCTCAGATGACATCTGAAGCTGGCGGGGAGTACACCGGCCTATACGTAAAACAGGCTCGAAAAAAACTGGTGGAACATTTGCGTACCCAGGGCTTATTAGAGAAAGAAGAAGACATCGCCCACAACCTGTCTATCTGCTATCGGTGTAGCACACCAATCGAACCACTCCCATCCCGCCAGTGGTTTGTAGCGGTAGATAGGCCAACCCAAAGACTGGATGGTAAAACACTTAAACAACGTGCTCTGGAAGTGGTGGATAAAAACGAGATCGCCTTTGTTCCAGAAAGATACACAAAAGTCTATCGGCAATGGATGGAAAACCTGCACGACTGGTGCATTTCACGACAGATTTGGTATGGGCACAACATTCCCGTCTGGTATTGTGAGACATGTCACGATGATCCAAAAAAGGTTGCGGCTGGAAAATACTACTGGCTCGTTACCGGCCAGATACCGGAGAAGTGCCCAAGCTGTGGCAGCAACGACATTCATCAGGATCACGACACGCTTGATACTTGGTTTTCGTCTGCACTTTGGACTTTTTCTACGTTGGGCTGGCCCAAAAAAACCAAAGATCTAAAAACTTTCCACCCGACGTCGGTGATGGAAACCGGCCATGATATTATTTTCTTCTGGGTGGCTCGAATGATATTGATGTCTGCCTATCTGGTTAACCAGATTCCTTTCGAAACTGTCTACCTACACGGCTTGATACGCGACACCAAAGGCCGCAAGATGTCCAAGTCGCTAGGCAACGGCATTGACCCGCTTGAGATGGCGGACAAGTACGGCGCCGACGCGGTACGATTGAGCTTGGTGATCGGCACCACACCCGGCAATGACCAAAAGCTCGACGAGCAAAAAATCGCCAGCTATCGTAACTATGTGAATAAGGTTTGGAATGTCGGCCGCTTCATCGCCATGCAAAGCGAGGGGAAAGATGTTAGCGAACCGAAGGTTGTCACTCTGGCCGACCAATGGATCATCAGCCGTACGCAACAACTGGTAAACGATATTACTTCGCGTTTAGAAAAGTTTGAGTTCTCCCAAGCCGGCGAAAAGATCTATGACTTCGCCTGGCACGAATTGGCCGACTGGTATTTAGAGATTACTAAAATTGAAGGCAATGTGGCCTTAGCGCGCGACGTTTTCAAAACCGTGCTTATACTACTGCACCCCTTCATGCCCTTTGTGACTGAAGAGCTCTGGGCGCTATTGAAGTGTGGCGATTCTCAATTGATCATCGAGCCGTGGCCGGTGGTTGAATCCAGCGCGACCAGCGAATCGACCGAAAAAGAATTCACTGCCTTGCAAAACACGGTGATCGAATACCGGCGCCAGCGCCAGGAACGTAACATTCCGGCTGGCCAGCCGATGGAGGTGACCAAACCAAAGGATTTACCGGATGAACAGATCGCCATCATTGAACGTTTGAGTAGAGTCAAAATCACCGAATAATACTATGTCCTATCGTAACCCTGAACAGGCATATATTCAAGAACACACCAGACACGAAGCACCGCTAAGCTCAAGAGAAGAAGCGGTTGTTGGCTTACTTTCCCGACGGCGACTGGCCGAACGGCGTCCGGAACGCCTACCGACGGGTGAATTGCTTGGGGTCAGATCACCCAAATCAGACCCATACACAAGTGAAGAGATTTCTAGAGACATGCGCTGGTTGGCTAGTGATAAGCAAAACAGACGGGATGAGAAATCTGAACGGGCACATCTATTAGAAAGTATCACCGTGACTGACGGTTCGTCCTTCGGTTGGTTTGGTAATCCTGAAACTACTCGCATAATTGGCACAACCGAATATGACGACCGCCACAATTTCGTAGACGCGGTGATATCATACCAACGAAAGGATGGGAGTGTAAGCTATTTGGCAATTGACCTAATAGCCGCAAGGTCAGATGCGGAATCTTTATCATCAAAGCGTGTTGCCGACGAAAGAAGGATAATTAACAACGACCCATACTCAGTAAAATATCTCCCCGAAAACGTTGAGGGTGGTCAACCACTCGTTCGACGAATTAATAATCTTCCTCGCGTAGTAGTTGGCATGGACCCATCGTCAATCACCGCGCTTTCTGAGCATTTGTATGCATACTATCATCCCGAGGTGGCTTTACAGGAGCTGCGCGATCGGCTCGGATTGAAAGCGTATCACAAAGACTATCCCCAGAACCCACCGGCGATGAAGGAATACGCCCGCCAACAATTGGCTAACCGTCCCGAAGCCTACGATATCGCCCAAGAAGCCTACGCTCAATTAGGTAGTCAAGCACTTTTGGCCTTCAATGTATTTCTGGACCGCGCTAACAAGTTACTGCACGAAGAGCGTCCCGAACTTGTGCCCTTTGTGGAAAAATTCGCAGTCCTAGAACTGGCTGTAGCCGAATTCCGTGCCCATCTTAACGCCGACCCGGCTGAAGTGGGACGAGAAGAAACCGTGGCCGCGCTACAAAACGCTTACAAACAGCTCGCCGAATACGAAGCACTCGAAAAAGCCACGGGCTATCCGGTTCGCGAGGTTATTCGGCCACTATTACCATTCGTGAAACATTTCGGTAAACTAGCTACCCAAAAACAGACGTTAGCCGATCCGGAAAAAGAAGATCCCACCGTCAAGATTTTGGCTCGACCGTGGGAAAGTGATCAGCTGACGCGTCGCCAGCTGGCGGCCGTTTAGCGGCCTTACGTCTGCGGCGCAGTTCCTCCAAACCGCGCGTTGCCCTGTCACCGATCTCGTCGGCCGTCCTGAGAATGCCTCGGGACACCGGCGCGACACTCGACTGGCGCCTTTTCGTGCCCATGGACGCCTCCGGGTTAGGAGCCAATTGACGTGGCTCAAGACATTATCATAACACGACCTCAATGTCAAGGGTTGGTGCCTTTTCGTGTATCAGAAACAAGCTCCCTTCACGAGAAACGCTAAGCGTTTCGGGAGCCTCCTTAATTCTAAATTCTCAATTATTAATTGTTACTTGTTCTATTCAGCTACCCGGAACACTTCCTCCAATGTCGTTAGTCCGTCCAGCGCTTTGAGAATGCCGTCCTGGACCATCGTAATCATGCCATTCTTAACCGCTGCCTCCTGGATGACATATTCCGACACCTGTCCGCTGAGAATGATTTTTTCCACGTCAGGACTCATCACCATAACTTCGTAGATACCGACCCGACCTTTCAGCCCCAAGTGCTGGCATTTGTCACAGCCGGAGCCGTGGTAGAATTTCAAATTATTTATATCCACCTTATAGCCCGAAGATACCGGAATGGCTTCTAGCTCCTGGCGCACTTTGACCATCTCGTTTTCACTGGGATGGTACTCCGTTTTACAATTAGCACAGATACGCCGGATCAGACGCTGAGCCATGACGGCATTGAGCGCCGGGGCCAGCAGGAACGGCTTAGCGTTGAGTGCGATAAACCGCGGAATGGTGCCGGCGGCACTGTTGGTGTGAACCGTGGACAAGACTAGGTGGCCAGTCAGGGCGGCCTGGATCGCTATCTCGGTCGTTTCGCTGTCTCTGATTTCACCCACCATTACGATATCGGGGTCCTGCCGTAGAATTGCCCGCAGACCCTTGGCAAAAGTGTAATCACGCGCCGAATCGATCTGGCTTTGGCTGATGCCGGCCAGTTTGTATTCGATTGGATCCTCGAGCGTAATAATTTTGCTCTCGGGATCATTGAGATGATTCAGAATCGCGTACAGAGTAGTGGTCTTGCCAGAACCAGTCGGTCCGGTCGTGATAATCATTCCATTAGGGCGCTTTATTTCCTGCTTGAGCTGCTCATAGGCTAGCCCTCGAATACCCAGCTCATCGAAGGCCAGCGCCGTGGCTGACGATCGCAACAGCCGCATTACCACGCTTTCGCCATAGGCCGTCGGCAGAGTGGAAACACGAATGTCGATTTTATCTTTATCCATCGTCACGGTGATCCGGCCGTCCTGCGGTATGGTGTTGACGTTCATTTTCAGTTTGGCCATTAGCTTGATACGGTTGATTACCTTGACCCAACTTTCCTTCGGCAACGTGGCCACTTCAAATAAGACGCCGTCAATGCGAAATCGTACCTGGATATCGTTTTCGTTGGCTTCGATGTGGACGTCAGACGCGCCCGTATTGATGCCGGCCGCCAATATCATGGTAAACACATCCGTGATCGAGGCGGTTTTTACTTTTTTATCAAGCACTTCAAAGTCAACAATCTCCGCCTGATAACGGACGATATCCGCCTGGCTAATTTCCAGCCCGGAGCTGACTACCTTGTGCTTGACTACCCGGGCGTAATTCTTGAGCGCGTATTGAAAACTGTCATCGGAGATAAGATACAGATCCACCCCGCCTTTGAATCGTTCGTTCAGCTCTTCGAGTAGGTTAGCGGTGGTGTTCAGGCTGGGATCGACTATGCCTACCCGCACCCGTTCGTTGCTGATATAGAAAACGATCGCCTTATTTGTATTAGCCGATTCCTCGCTGATAATCGATATGGTGTCCGGGCCGATCGGGTAGCCGCGTAGGCTGATATAGTTCAATTTTAACTCGTCGGCTTTTTGCTTGGTCAGGCGCTCGTGTTCCTTGATGTCGATCTGAACAATCTTCTTCTGGAGTGTTCCGCTGGTATTATCGGAATCCTCTCCGGTGTTGGCCGAGTCCTGCGATTGGCGGATCAAATCCTCGATTGATGTGCTGGTGGGTTGGGTCATACCCGATAAGTATATCAAAATCTAGCCAATAATAAAAATCTGCTCGATTCGGCAGAAATGGTTCGGGCTATTTAATCCGGGGTTGTAGTATATCCAAGACCCGCCGCTCCGCGCCGGCCAAATCAAGTCCGCTGAATTCAATTCGGGTAAAATCCTGCGTCCCTTTCGGACCGTAGTCCCGAAATAGTTCTAGGTCGTTCAGATATGCCGGCGTATGCACCACGCCCCCGATCATACCCTGGGATTTTTCGTAAAGTATAAACACGGCTTTGGCAGCGGGCGTGTTCACTATCAGCTCATCAACCACGCCGGGCAATTCATCGAATTGCGCACCAGACTTGGTAAAATCATCCAGGCTGAGGAGCGACCAGACGATGTCTTGCGACTTGGTGCTGCGCAGCCGCGCCAGCGCCCGCCCCCATAGTTTCAGCGTGGCCAGAGACTTGGTCTGATACAGATTCTTTATTATTTCATCCCGGCGCGCCCCTGACGCGATCAGGTGGCTGGCCACCGCCAAAGATTTGGGCGTCACGCTGGGTGTTTGAAAACTTTTCGTCTTGGATATTATGCCCGCCAGCAGATTGGTGGCAATGTGCTCATCCATCAGGCTGTCCCCGAGTGACTTAATTAACTCAAAAACTATTTCCGAGGTCGAGGCGGCCGTAACGTCAACAATGTTCACTTGGCCGTACTGTTCGTTGGATGGACTGTGATCAACGTTCAACACCGGCGTACGATAAAAAAACTCAGTGTTGTTGTCATACAGCTGGCCGAGAGATTCCAGGTCGGGCGATTCCAGCACCACTACCAAGTCGTAGGTAAAGCTGCCCGCCGACGTGGTCACATCCTTCTCTTCATAATACCCGTTCCGTGGTGTAATATATATCTGAAGCTTGTTGTCTTGAATATCGTAGCTTAGCTCCTCCACCGCCGTTCGGCTGACATCCAGCGCGATGATGAATTTGCGCAAACTGGACAGGTCGGTTCGAATGCCTTCGCTCTTGGGCAAAAACCCGGCGTTGGGTGGCAGCGTGAATTCATTACAGACAATCTTGCTGCGCTTACCCAGTTTCTCCAGCGCCAAAAACAATCCCAGCCCGGACGATATGGCATCAAGCGATGGATTTCTCGGCAGCACAACCAGTGTATTTTGACTGCGACTAATAAATTCTTGGGCTTGTTGAAACGTAGACAACGCCATAGGACGCGCTCTTGTGACAGGGATTAATTACGTGTTGATGGGTTAGCTTACCGCTTGTTTTGTGTCCTTGTCAAGCCCGCTGGCCGGAATAATATTACTTTATGAAATATATCAGCAAATCACTGGCTCAAACTGATAATATTGCCCTTATATTAGCCAAATTACTTAGGGGCGGCGACGTGATTTTTCTGCGTGGCGGGCTAGGCAGCGGCAAGACCGCCCTAATGAAGGGCGTGGCTAAGCACCTTGGTATCCGTGAAACTGTTAAGAGCCCGACCTTTGTGCTGTCCAAACCATATCGTATCTGTCGTCCCGGTCGTTCCCGAGCCAACCGCTTCGTCCACGTTGACGCCTATCGTCTGACTTCTGCCCATGACCTGGCTGGTATCGGCTGGGGTGAAATAGCCGGCCAGAAGCAAACAATCGTGGCGGTGGAAAATCCCGGCCGAATGTTTGGCCGATATCGACCCAACCGCACGGTTCGCTTGCGTATGCTGGCTAGCGGCCATCGCGTGATCGAGTTTTGAACAAATCAGGTTAGCCGTCCAAATCAAATAAGTCCGCGTCTCGCTTGGGCGGTGCTTGTTTATGGCAATAATTAATTAGTGTCCGGCTGGTTGGGTGCTCTTGATTGGCAGGTCGGCGGTGTTTGTGCTGGTCTGCTTCAGCACGGTATCCTCGACCACCAGTTTCTCGCGAGACAGTCTGACCACTTGCTCCGCGCTGACAATCAACTGCCGATCAAATAAACCCGCAATACCGTAATGGGTCTTAATGCTGTATCTTTTGATCCGCTGTTCCAGTTCATCAATTTCAAACGACGTAACATAGCCCAGACGCAGACCGCTCTGGGTATAAACCGGCAGATTAAGCAGGTTTTTGTTCAATAACGTCATTGGACGCGGCTAGTTGACGGCGACGGCGTATAAATAGGTATTGCTGCGCGACCTGGAAGAGCGTCGACACCGCCCAGTACATCGCTAAACCAGACGGCACGCTAGCACCGAATATAAACGTGACGATCGGCATGGTATAAGCCATCTGCCGGCTCATTGATTGAGCCAGGTTTTTGGTACCAGCAGCCGGCGCCTTGCTGGTCTTCATTAACATGCGCGTTTGCCAGAACTGTAGCACGGCTGCGATACCGGCCATGACGTAGTTTTTGGCTTTCAGATCGAGTAGGCCGATAAACATGGTTTTGATCGGCGTGTCGGTAAAAAATCCCCGCAAACCACTATACACATGATTTAACTGATCGGCCGTCAACAGCCCGGTGTCGGTGTGCGTGCGAGCTACAGCGATAAACACTTGATACAGCGCGATTAGTATCGGGAACTGAATTAATACCGGCAAACAGGACGACAGCGGATTTATCTTGTTCTCGCGATAAAACACCAGCAGTTGCCGGCTTAGCTCTTCTTTGTTGTTTTCGTATTTCTTGCGCAGCGCGTCCAGTTTGGGTTGAATCTCTTGCATGGCCTGCTGCGATTTGATCGATGACCAAGACGGAATGAACAACAAAAGCTTCAGCAGTATGGTAACAACGATAATGGAGGTACCCAAATCATGCGGTGGCAGATAATGGTAAACCAATAGCAGCAGATTTAGGATCGGCTCGAATAATATTTTATTAAACAGTTCAATCATGGCTGGATGGTTATTTTACTGGATCAACGCCACCCCGACTAAAGGGATGGCAACGAATTACTCGCCAAATGGCTCGGAATGAACCGACAACTACCCCGTGCTTGTCAATTGTTTGGTAGGCGTATTCGGAACACGTGGGATAAAACCGGCAAAATCCGTCCGGGTGGGCGTGCGCCATGACACCATGATCGGGGGATAGGGTGTTCTGGTATAGTCGTAAACAGGCAAGAATAATCTTTTTGGCTAATATTAGCATATTTTTATACATACAGCCGCGTTTTTTGGAGTAGTTGTTCTATATTATGATTAACTTCATCATAATTGTCAATATTCTGGCCTTTTTTTACAATCAACAGAATATCGCGACCTGTTTTTATTTTGGCTAATCTTAGTCTTATAACTTCACTTATCTGTCGTTTTATTCGGTTTCGATCAACTGCCTTTTTGGAAACCTTTAATGAGACTACGATGCCAAACCTAGTCACCATCAAATCGTTTGGAGCGGCCTTTAAAACAATACTGGGCGAAAACGCGGTCGCCCCTTTGCGGTATACCCTCCGGAAGTCAGCCTCCCGAACCAATCGCTGTTTTCGAGGCAGCATAAAGATAGGCGATTAAGCTGAAATTCGTTGGCGACCCTTCTGACGCCGCCGCCTCAAGACTTTTCGCCCCGCGCTCGTTGACATCCGAGCTCGAAATCCCAGTCGTTTTTGGCGGCGCCGTTTTTTTGGCTGATATGTTCTTTTTGGCATATGATTCTTTTGTATTGTACCAGTAAAAATTCATTCTGGTCAATCTGCGATCGTTCGATCGCGGCTATCCACTATTCGTCCACACCTTATGAACAGTTGGCATAAAAAAACGCGTTTCGTCCACCGGGTTTTTGTGGTATAGTAGTTCTACATTTAGGTTCTAAACAGAATAGTTCATGACCAAGGAACAACTCTGGGAAGCTGTTTTGGGTGAATTGGAGCTCACCTTGAGCAAAGCCAATTTCACCACCTGGTTCAAAAACACATTTATTGCCGATCTCGATGACCAATCGTTGGTGATCGCCGTACCCAACTCTTTCACCAAGACCTGGTTCGAAAACAAGTACAATCCTCAGATTTCAAAGATTATTTTAAAACTCACCAACAACCAGGTGAGCAGTGTTCAATATCGGATCGAGAGTTCTCGCACCCACATGGCCGCACCTAAACAGGCTATGGCTGCTTTGACAAACGACGGTGCCGATATCATCCCAGCTGGAATAATTCAGCCTGAGGCTACCGCGTCAATCGTGGTCAGCAGTGACGGACTCAACCCGCGCTATACTTTTGATAACTTCGTGGTTGGGAAGGGGAATGAGCTGGCTAAGGCGGCCGCCCAAGCGGTAGCCGACAAACTCGGCCTTGTTTACAATCCCTTGTTCATTTATGGCGGCGTCGGTTTGGGCAAAACCCATCTGATGCAAGCGATCGGTCACCAGGTGCTGGCCAAAAGCAAAGGCAAGAAAGTGGTCTATGTCACCTGCGAGCGCTTTACCAGCGAATTTATCCAAGCCATTAGCCGCGGTGACCTGGTTGACTTCAAGGATCGCTTTCGGGGCGTCGACGTATTATTGATCGACGATATTCAGTTCTTGGCCGGCAAGGAAGGCACCCAGGAAGAATTTTTTCACACTTTCAATACTCTGCATCACGCCAACAAACAGATCGTGATCAGTTCCGACCGGCCGCCCAAGGCTATTCCCGCCCTGGAAAATCGCCTGATTTCGCGCTTTGAGTGGGGCATGATTGTTGACATCAGCCAACCTGATTTTGAGACTAGAATGGCCATTTTGGAGCAAAAATGCCAGGAGCGCAACTACCGCCTCGACCCGCCAATCATGCATTTTATTGCCAATAGCGTCCAAAATAACATCCGCGAACTTGAGGGGGCGCTTAATCGCATGATGGCCTACCACGACCTAAACCACACCACGCCCACCCTCGACTCCACCAAGACGCTGCTGGCCAGCCTGACCAGCCGACCTAAGGGCGGTAGCGTAGTACCAAAACAGATTATCAGCACCGTGGCGTCATTTTATGACATTAAAATTGAAGACATCACCGGCGCCAGCCGTAAAAAAGAATTAGTGACTCCGCGCCAGATTATTATGTACCTGCTGCGCGAGGAGCTAGGCTGCTCGTATCCGCTGATCGGCCATGAGCTGGGCGGACGCGATCACACCACCGCCATGCATGCCCACACCAAGATCGGGCTCGAGGTTGAGACGAATGAAAAAATCCAGCAGGACATTACTCTGATCAAACAGCGCCTGTACAACACTGCGTAACTTGTGGACAGCGCGTGGGTAGCTGGTGCGGCAAACGTGAACAATTTTTCGTTCATCGCCAAACATCAGAATCTATACACACGCCACCCACTTAACCGCCTACCTGTTACCAACCGTCTGTGCACCGGCCATTCGCGGAAATCACCAATCGTGTCAGCATCAATCGTTGGCCCGCTCAACTTGTCCACTCCCTTATTATCATCATTCTGTATATATTAACCTAAAGATATAATTATGAAATTCTCTTGCTTGCAAGAAAACTTACACAAAGGTTTAACCCAGGCGGGACACCTGGCCAGCAAGAACGCCTCACTGCCGATATTGAATAACGTTTTGGTATCGTGCGCCAATGGACTAATTACTTTATCGGCCACGAATTTGGAAGTCGGCATCAGCACCGTGATCCGCGGGCGGGTCGAGGAAGACGGGCGCCTGACCGTGCCGGGAAAAACTTTTAGCGATTACGTCAGTCTGGTCAGTGATTCAAAAATCGAGGCCGAGACAATCGGCGTAGATGTCAAAATATCCACCAAGAATGCCCACAGCACGATCAAAGGGCAATCGGCCGATGAATTTCCCCTGATACCAGCGGTAGAAAAAAAGAACCCCTACAGCGTCAAGGTGCGCGATCTCAAGCAGGCCATCGGCCAGATCGTCTATGCGGTCGCCCAAGACGAATCTCGCCCTGAGATTAGCGGGGTTTTTATGCGCGTAGCCGACGGCGCGCTGACGGCAGTGGCCACTGACAGTTATCGTTTGGCCGAGAAAACCATCAAACTAACCAAACCGAATGCGCAATCGGTTGAGGCGATTATTCCCACCCGGACCATCCAAGAGGTCTCGCGGGTGATGAGCGATGAGGCCGACGCGATGGAAATATATTTCAGCGAGAATCAGGTCCTGTTTGTGTGCGAAGGGGTCGAGGTGGTGTCACGCATTATCGAGGGCCGGTACCCCGACTATAAGCAAATCGTGCCGCAGCAGTACAACACCACCGCGACGGTGCGGGCGGACGCGTTTATCAAGGCCGTCAAAGGCGCGGCACTATTTTCCAAGACGGGGATCAATGATATCAATCTGCGCTTTGATGCCGAAGCGGGCAAAATTACCGTCACCTCGGCTAATGCCCAGTTGGGCGAAAACACCACCGAGGTAGACGCCGAGATTTCCGGCCAGCCCAATGAGGTGGTGTTTAATCACCGCTATCTGCTCGACGGCTTGACCAATGCCGTGGGTGCGGAAGTGGTGCTAGAGTTAATCGATGGATCGAATCCTAGTTCCCTGCGCGCCAAAGACAACCGCGACTTTCAGTACATCATAATGCCGATCAAGCAGTAATATGTTTCAACGCATTGGCGGACTATTAACCGGATCGCTGGCGCGCGCCCGAATTACCGATCAGGCCAAGTCAGCGCAGGTAATGGAGACGGTCAGTGAATGGCTGATTGAACAATGGGGCCGCGAGATTGCGGACATTGTCAAACCGCTGTATGTCAAAAAGAAAACACTGATACTGGCCACAGTCAACGCCTCGTTCGCCAGTGAAATCAGATACCGCCAGCGATTATTGTTAGAGCGCATATCACAGAAGCATGGCGCGGGTGTGGTTGAGTCGGTGATGGTAGAGCTATAGGTTAATAAGAATGATTAAGCCACCCGTACAAAAAAGCGGGGCGGTTTTTTTGTGTTTAACAGCATTTCATTACAACTAGCAGTTGACCTTATTTGTGACATATGATAATTTACCCTATCGAACATAACAGCGTTTGGCTGGGATGTTTCGATGCGTGGGACTATCACGAAAGGAGGACGACGGATGCCTCGTACGGCGCAAGAGATCGCGGATGGAGTGCTTGGATGTGTCCCAGAGTCGGCACCTGAGAAGGGTACTCTTCGGCGGCGTTTTCGCAAGATCATGGACCCGGCCATGGTTCCGGATCCCAGATTCTCCGCTCCTGAGGTGAGGGGCTTCCACGATCAGAGGCGGATCGGAGAGATCTGTCGGGTCTGTGCCGAGGTGTTGGGCAACCCCGCCGGAGTCGACTGGAAGGAGCGAATCGTGCAGTACCTGGCGGCCGGCGACCAGCCACCCGCCGATACCCCCTAGAGCGGAACTAGGGGGTTTATTTATTCACAAAGGAACAACACAACATTTGTCGTGCGCCGTTGGTTTAATACCCTATCCGCGCAGTCGCGTGAGACAGCTGCTTCCTTTTATGCATTCTTTAACAGCCGCTCTACCGCACTGCGTATACCGTGGCTTCGAGTAATAAAACTAATATCCCTGTCGCCGCGTCGGACATCGTCAATTTTTCTAATTAGTTCGTCCGCGGTATAGGTTTTTGCTGTGCCTACAACCTCACCCATGCCGCGCAAAATATCGTAAAGGCTCTCAAAAGAGGCGGCGTATTCTATGCCCATTGTTTCATTTTCTCTAGGGTTGGGGAAGTCGATGTTTTCCATGGCGGTGGATTAATTATATCATACAACGTTTGCGTATCATGCGCCGTGGAGCGAAGCGGAATGGCGTATATACCCTGTTGTACGATGTCGGGCAAAGGGGCATATTTCTACACCTCTTGTTTAAATATATTTTTCAAAAAAGGCGAGATAAATTTTTGGATTTCGCTTTTCTGTTCACGAGATAAATATTTGAAACCTTTTATCTTTTTGATACATTTTTTTGAACCGCATCTACACTTAAAGGTGAAATTTCCGCCTTTCAATAAGTCGTATTCTGAAATATTGTAATTAAACGTCACTTCCTCATTTTCTGAAATATTTTTCAATGCTACAAGATTTAATGCTTTCCAGTCAATACAACAGTTTGGATTGCAGGAGTGGTTCAAAAAATCATCATATTTTGCTGTAGATTTCAAAAATTTATCTTCATCTATTTGTAGAGCCTCAGCGTTAGCATGAACGCCATTAGTTATTTGGCCATCAAAATGAAATATGATCTCACCTTTTTTAATCGTCCTTTTGGCAAACAACCCTTTTCCAGTAGGACTCTTTTTTATCTTGATACAATCCGGAATGGTCATAGAAAAACAAGTTTTGTTCAAGAATAAATAGCTGATGCCCCTTTGCCCGTTGTGGCGAGGAGCGAAGCGATTTCGCCACAACGTTTGCGTATCATCTGCGGTCCGCCGGAGCCTCAGCGAAGGAGGATGGCAGATATACGCTGTTATCGGATGTGTTCGTAGAGTGAGTGAGAGTCTAAAGACAGATTATCTACTCCTCATCGTTTTCATTATCATCCTGTGAGTGCTTTTTGCGATACCATTCATTAGCCTTTTTATCGTCAGGGTTCGTAATAAATTTTAATGCCAGTTGGGGATATTTTCTTTTGAGTACTGCTAGGTCGTCTAGGCTGAGCCGCTCGAACAGTATGAATCCCCCAATGTGTTCAGGGAAAGTTAGCCCGTCTATCGTGGTCACACTACTTAAGTTAAGCATCTCTCCAACGTAACGTGGGAGCACCACGCCTTTGAGTGAAGATAGGTTATTAAGAAAACAAGAACCCTCGATTCGCTCGGGAAGCGTCGCGCCTGTTGCCGAAGCGGCTTCAAACAAATAAAAGTCGCCACGAACAAGCTTGGGGAAAACGATCTTCTCGTCGACAGAAGTAAGACTGCCGAGATTCAACGAGTCAACTTCTTCTGGAAGCAGGATGTTTTTGGCGGACTTGGCTTTACCGAGGCTTAAAGTACCCATTCGTTCGGAAAATATGAGGTTGTCAGCGGAGTCGAGTCGGCCGAGATCAACATCACCTTTCATCCGTACAGGAAGAGCCAGGCCTTTAGGAGACTGGAGACTGCTAAGATCAAGGTCGTCTACCTGTCTCGGGAGCGTGATACCCTCCGCAGAGATTAAGCTGCCGAGCTTCAGACGAGAAACGCGGTCGGAAAGAACGAGATCTTGAGCGGATTCGAGGTTGCTCAGTTTCAGTTCATTGACGAACTTCGGGAACGTCGTACGTTCAACAGAGACAAGTTTCCGAAGGTTAAGTAAATACCCGACCTCGTTCGGAAGGACACAATCCTTACACACCTCAAGTCGACTCAAATCACAATTGGCACCTACGTACATTGGGAATGTAACATTTTCTGCTGTCTTCAGTTCGAAGAGAAAAACACTGCCGCCAACATGCTCCGGTAGCTGAACGTTAGAAGCAGAACGAAGACTAGTCATGACGAGGCTATCGCCTATTCGTCTCGGGAATGTGATGCCTTCAGTCGAGGTAAGATTGTTAATATAAAGCGAGCCTGAAACGTGTTCAGGAAGGACAATATCATGCGCAGAGGGCAGCTCGTGCAGATCTAGATTGCCATAGTGAAATAGCATTCCACCGCGTAGTGCCTCTTGCGGGGTCGTACTTATTTTATCTTGTGGTATATCGAGAGCCAGAGAGATGTCCACTTTAATATCCCGATTCTTGATAAGACGTGCAATACGCGCATCTAAGGCTTTCTCGTTCTCGATGGAGCTTTCCACGCGCTCACGCCCAGACCCAGAATCATCCGATTGGGTCTGGATATGATCATCAACCTCATAAAGAAACCTCAGATCTTCAACTGTCAGTTGCTTATTTTTCTTTATCGCAAGTTCAATTGCGGCTAGCCGCCTCAAGTCGGCTTTCCCTTTTTCCGATTGGCGGTCGAGCAATTCTTGGTCGTGGGCCTTGCCACGTGAAGTAGCGCGGCGTGTTTTCGGCTGTGTCTGTTCCTTCACCGCTCGCGAACGATATGGTGTTTCCGGCAGTTTACGTTCCGCGAGAAATTGGAGCTCATCGAGCGTGTCCTCTACCGATGGCAATAAGCCGTCCTTTTGTGCGTTAAGGAATTTTGCTTCCTTCCGGCCCTCGCTCTCCTCTATTTCTTTGGGAGACAGCGGTTCGAACGGTATCTCTGGGTTATTTTCGGTCATAAGGTTGTAACTGGTTATTAAATAGAATTGTGAGAACACTTCCGATAACGTTTGCGTATCATGCGCCTGTACTCGTATGGCGCATATACGCTGTTATAAGATGTATGTTAATTTTTTCATTTTACTGATGGGACTTAATCATAGCAAATCCACCAAATATTCCTATTTGTTCTCCTAATTTGGAGAAGGAAACTTGAGAAGGAAGGTCAGAAAGGATTTTTGAAATGTTGCTTTTTTGCTTATCAACGATACCACCACCGATTACTATTTTTTTCACACTTAATTGATTCGATAATTTTTGGATTGCATTTTTAAACTCCGACAAAACTATATCCCATTCGTTATCGTTAAGTTGTTTGGCTGTTTTGTGAAATCTTGCTTCGATATTTTTGCCGCCAATTTTTTCTTCCCACTCATGTAGGTATTTCCGATCTAGCACCTTCGATGTTTCTTCTGTATTGTCGTACTCCACTAATGCTCCGCCAAGACCAGTCCCCCACACTAAGTAGAGAAATTTATTAGCTTGGTTAGGCCCAAAGTAAGCCTCTCCAAGTGATTGGGCGACTGCGTCATTTTCAATATATACAAAACAGCCAAACCTTTCTTCTAATGTTTTTACTATCGGGCGATTTATCCAGGATGAAAGATTAGTCGAACCAGCAAGCTCATGTCCGTTTTCGCTGATTCTACCAGGCAGGCCAATCCCTATACCTTGAGGGGCGTCGGAAATAATTGTAATGTTTTTAATAATTTCAAAAATTCCATCCCCAAAGTTTTTATAAGTAAGGAAAGTGTTTGGACTAATTAATTTTATTTTCTCTAAGGAGGAACTTCCTGCTATACGTGTATGAGTCCCACCAATATCAATTCCTATAAACATGTAAAGGAAAAATTAACATATTTCTTATAACGGGCCGCGCCTGATGCGACGTGTCCGGAGCCACGCTCTGCGGGGTGACGGGCATGTCCGCATAGGCGCTGTTGTGCGATGTCGCGACTAGCGACGAGCAGAACAGCGACGGCAGGAGCGGCCCGTTGTGGCGAGGAGCGAAGCGATTTCGCCACAACGTTTCGGAGTATGCGACCGTGGTGAAGGAGAGTGGCGGTAAACTTTCGGCGGAGCCGTACCGTCTAAGCGAGAGAACCATGTCGTATACGCCGTGTTGTGCGATGTGCCAAATATTTTCTTGTGATTTTAACGATCTCTTAGAGTAGGCCGGAATGATGTAGCAAGTCTAAAGCATTCACCGTTACCCGTTGTTTGCCACGCTGATACATCGTTTCCGAGAGCTTGATCGCACTGTCATAGTCCAACCATTGATAATCCTCATACTCTGTTTCGCGTATGTGTAAGTCAGAAACATTCGCATCGATTACAATAAAAAAATACTTTTTCCCTTTCATGACCATATCCTTTCCCGCGTCCGTTTTGAATTCATGGTAATCTTTTGTTCCAACGGGAAAGATAACTTGATTTTCGCCGATCAGCGAATGTATCGTTGTGGTACTCATAAACCTTACTCCTAATTCTTCAGCCATTTCCCGCTTGATTGCGGTTTCAATTGTTTCGCGGTTATCAATGCCTCCCTGGGGTAGTTCCCATAACTCATATTTTTCCTTATAGAGAAAAAGAATTTTTTTTGCGTGAAGAAAACAGCCAACAACCTGTGGCCGTATTCCAGCCTGACGCAGACGATCAATCGCTTCTATAGAGGGTAACAGCATAAGAAAATATTTGGTATGGCGTACAACGTTTGCGTATCATGCGCCGTGCGAAGCATGGCGTATATACGCTGTTATATGGTGTGTATGTTTTTCCTTCGTTTAGAAGAGAGTGTGATTTTGTTTAATATCCACAATTGATTGACTAAACAATAAACCCAATCCAATTATTATCTAGCGAAAAATAATTGTAACTTTGTTGTTTGTTGGATATTAAATACCCAACCCACTTATTTGATGCATCAAATACATTGTAAAAATCTTGAACCGCTTTCACACAAAACCCGATGTAGTTATTTGTAAAGTCAAACATAGATAGAATACTATCATTTGCTTTAATGAAGTAGGCCGTCCTCCTTAAGGACAAATCATACAATATTAATCCAGAAAAATTAGGATTCAAGTTTGGATTAATCGTCCGGTTGAGGTTTGGATTAATAGTGCGATTCAAGTTTGGATTAATCGTCCGGTTGAGGTTTGGATTAATAGTGCGATTCAAGTTTGGATTAATCGTCCGGTTG